>NZ_JAVLBC010000010.1:0-32864 GCF_031581305.1 Halomonas sp. | reverse complement strand
GGCCCCAGGCGCCGAGGGTGGGAGACTCCCAGTTGTCCTCGACGAAGCGGATGTCATGGACCAGCGGGTCGAGCCCCAGGTGCTTCAGGGACCCGAGATAGAGCTCCTGCAGATCGGCAGGGGAGGGCTTCATCACCACCTGGAACTGGTAGTAGTGCTGCAGGCGGTTGGGGTTCTCGCCATAGCGGCCATCGGTGGGGCGGCGGGAAGGCTGCACGTAGGCGGCGTTCCAGGTCTCGGGGCCGATGGAGCGCAGGAAGGTGGCGGTGTGGAAGGTGCCGGCTCCCACCTCCATGTCCAGGGGCTGGAGGATCACGCAGCCCTGGTCGGCCCAGTACTGCTGCAGGGCGAGGATCAAGCCCTGGAAGGTTGTCACGTCTGGCGTCGACGGGGGTGTCGAGAGAGTCATTGAGGAAGCACCGTTGGCCATGAATTCACGAGCCGTCAAGTATACAATCACCGGAAGATCGGTTATAGGCGCAGGCCCGGAGACAAGAGGATTCCCATGATCGTAGTAACAGGCGGGGCCGGCTTCATCGGCTCGAATCTGGTCAAGGCACTCAATGCCCGCGGCCGCGACGATGTGCTGGTGGTCGACGACCTCAGTGACGGCACCAAGTTCGTGAATCTGGCCGACTGCACCCTCGGCGATTACCTGGACAAGGATGATTTCATTGCCCGGGTGAGGACGGCGCTGAACGGCGAGGCGTCGCACCTGCCGCCCATCGAGGCCATCTTCCACGAGGGCGCCTGCTCGGACACCACCGAGTGGGATGGGCGCTTCATGCTCGAGAACAATTTCGAATACTCCAAGGTGCTGCTGCACTTCTGCCAGCGTGAGGGCATCCCCTTCCTCTATGCCTCCTCGGCGGCCACCTACGGGGGCAGCGAGGTGTTCTTCGAGGCCCCGGAGCACGAGAAGCCGCTCAACGTCTACGGGTACTCGAAGCTGCTGTTCGACCAGTACGTGCGTGCCCGTCACGACGATTTCACCAGCCAGGTGGTGGGCTTCCGCTACTTCAACGTCTACGGGCCCCGGGAACAGCACAAGGGCAAGATGGCCAGTGTCGCCTATCATCACCATACCCAGATCGGTGCCGGTCAGGACGTGAAGCTGTTCGGTGCCTGGGATGGCTATGAAGCCGGCATGCAGAGCCGCGACTTCATCTATGTGGGTGACGTGGTGAACGTCAACCTCTGGTTTCTGGACCACCCTGAGGCCTCCGGCATCTTCAACCTGGGCACCGGCCGCGCCGAGCCCTTCAAGGCCATCGGCGAGGCCGTGATCGATTACTATGGCCGCGGCGGGATCGAGTACATCGATTTCCCCGAGGAGCTCAAGGGCCGCTACCAGAGCTATACGCGTGCCGACATCAGCCACCTGCGCGAGGCCGGCTACGATCGCGAGTTTCGTACCGTGGCCCAGGGGGTGCGCGAGTATCTGGAGTGGCTGAATGGCTGAGGCCCGACAGAAGCCGGCCTCTCGCGAGCCACGCATCCTGGTGGTGGGGCCTTCCTGGGTTGGCGACATGGTCATGGCGCAGAGCCTCTTCAAGACCCTGAAGGCGAGACAGCCGGGCAGCTGGATTGCTGTGGTGGCGCCCGCATGGTCACGGCCGATCCTGGAGCGGATGGACGAGGTCGACGAGGTGGCCAGTCTCGGGGTAGGGCATGGCCAGTTCGGCCTGGCTACCCGGCGCCAACTCGCCCGTGTCCTGCAGGGACGCTTCGACCATGCCATCGTGCTGCCACGTTCCTGGAAGTCGGCGCTGGTGCCCTTCCTGGCGCGCATTCCCCTGCGTACCGGCTTTATCGGCGAGCAGCGCCTATGGCTGCTCAATGACCGCAGGCGCCTCGACAAGGCAGTGCTGGACCAGACCGTGAAGCGCTTCGTGGCCCTGGGTCTGCCGGCGGAGGAAGCGGCCCGGGGAGACTTTCCCCTTCCCCGGCCCCGGTTGCGCCTGGACACCGAGAACCTGATCGAGCGTCGCGTCGAGCTGGGGCTCTCTTCGCGCCCGGCCATCGGCATGATGCCGGGGGCGGAATATGGCCCCGCCAAGCAGTGGCCGCTTGCCTATTTCCGGGAACTGGCGAGATTGCTGGTGGTGGAGGGGTTCGAGGTCCGTGTGCTGGGAGGCCCCAAGGACGCGGATGCCGGCGGGGAGATCGCCGACGCGCTTCCTCACATTCACAACCTCTGCGGCAGGACGCGGCTGGCGGATGCCGTCGACCTGCTCGGTGACTGCCAGCAGGTGGTGACGAACGACTCCGGGCTGATGCATGTGGCGGCCGCGGTAGGTACCCGGGTGCAGGCTCTCTACGGGTCGTCGTCGCCCGCCTATACACCGCCATTGACCGAGAATGCCGAGGTGCACTACCTCGACCTCGACTGCTCGCCCTGCTTCCAGCGCGTCTGCCCGCTGGGGCACACCAACTGCCTGAAACAGCTAATGCCCGAGCGAATCTTGCAGGCAGTATTGTCGACCGCCGGCTAGGAGCCCTGATTCGTTAAATAGTGCGCTATTCGCCGCATCAGATCGATAAACGTGTCTCGAAATCCGACTCTCTCGTGATGATCGGTCAAATCCGACAGGCTCCTAGGGCAATGCCTCGGGCGCTTCTGGCGTCTTGTCCTCGGGGGTCTCGACGACCTGCTCGGCGATCGGTTCGGGAGGTGGCGGTGGACCTTGGGGAGGTGTCAGTCCTTCCCACAGCCGCTCCTGGAGGGCCGTCTCCGCCCTCAGGCGGGCATTGAAAACATCCAGCCCGTGCTCCTCGATCAGGGTCGGCTCAGCAGAGAGTAGCGACACCCCGAGTCCGGCACGATGCCAGTCGATGACGAACCCCATGGCCTCGAGTACCGTCGGCAGAACATCCATGGTCGATGCCTCGACGTCCAGCCGGCGCGGTTCGAGCTGCTCACCCAGCAACATGAAGGTATTGTCCCGTTCCCCGGAGACCAGCTGCTCCCAGGCGGAGACGCGCATGGTCAGGTGGTCACTGGCGATCACCACCAGGGTGTCTTCCATCAGGCCTTCGTCCTCGAGCCGCTCGACCAGGCGGCGCACTAGCCAGGCCGAGCACTCCACCGAATAGAGGATATCCACGCCGTCGAACTCCCCCTGGCGTTTCCGGCACTCGCGAGCCGGATACCCATTGGGGGCATGGCCAGTGATGCTCAGGTTGACCAGCCCCCACGGGCCACTATCCTGGCGTTCGAGCCGGCGGATCTCCTCGACGGTGAGGTCATAGAGCGTATCGTCGTAGAGGCCCCAGCTGTTCACGTAGTCGGGCTCCTCGAGTCGAGGCTCCAGCTCATCCCGCCCCAGGATCCTGTCGAAGCCGTGGTCCCTGTAGAAGACCCCCTTGCCGGCGAAACGGGTGCTGGCCCCGCCCATGTAGGAGAGGGCATAGCCCTGGTCGTCGAGCAGGTCGCCCAGGCAGTCGACGCCCGGTACCACCTTGCCGAGGGGCTCGAACTGGCTGTCATGCAGCAGGCCGGCCGGCATCAGCGGCGTGCCGCACTGGCTGGCGATCATGCCCGCCATGGTCCAGCCAGTGTTGTCGACCTGGCGAACGCCCTCGAAGACCATGGCCTTCTCGCCCAGGGCGTCCAGGTGGGCATAGGCATCCCCGAAGCGCTCCTGATCGGCGTAGGTGCGTTCGATGCTCTCCAGGTACAGCAGCAGCAGGTTGGGCGGGTCGCTAGGGGCTTCGAGGATGACCGGCTCGACATACTGACGCTCCAACCAGGCACCATCATCGGTGACGATGGCGGCGCCGCGTTGACCGATTCCATACAGCATCGGGTTGCTAGCCAGCAGGGCCACGGCCAGCAGTCTCTCCGCCAGCCGCCAGCGATGGTCGGCCCGGACCAGCCAGGTGAAGGAAGCCAGCAGCAGGACCATGCTCGAGGTATAGAGAACAGCGGCACCGATGCGATCACCGCCGCCATGCTCTTCCATGCCGGCCTGGAGGTGAAAGAACACCGCGCCGAGGTCGACCATGCCGAAACTATCGGCGAGGTAGACGTAAAGCCCCCATAAGGCGATCGGGAGCAGCGACCAGGGCCAGACCCGGCGCACAAAGCGGGAATGTGTCGGTGCCCCCCATCGCCACCAGCGGGCCAACAGCAGCCATCCCCCGGCAACCGGCACCAGGCCCCAGGTGGGCAGGCGCGTCAGGGTCGCCACGGTGAAACCGAGCCACAGCCCGATGACGAGCAGGGCCCACCAGCGCGGCTGGCGAAGCGGGGGCGGCAGGAAACGGCTGGGCATGGGGGAGTGACACTGAGGTGAGTTCGGCACCAGTTTACCAAGGGACAGGAAGCGAATGCACCGATGGGCTCTCGAGGCGCTTCAGGTTACTCCCGATTCCTGCAAGACTATTAGGATATTCTTTCGCCCGGATGGCTTGATCTTGCTATGTCATGTCCGTGGCACCTGGCCTGGAGAATCTCGGTGAAGAATGCCTTCATCCTGCTGACGAGTCGTATCATCAAGCTGGTAGCCAATCTGCTGAAGCTCTTGTGCTATCCCTTCCATGCCCTCTTCCCCGGGAAGCGATTTACCCTGCCCGAGGCAGCACCGCCATTGCTTGCGACCCGAAAACCGACGGATATTCCGCGCATCCTCTGGCAGACGAACTTCACCGGCGAGGTGACGTTGCCCGTCTATCTCAATTATCTGTTCAACCGCCTGATGGCGCCACACCACGAATATCGGTTCATGGTGACCGAGGCTCGGGAGCACTTCATCAGGGAGCACTACTCGACGGACATCCTCGAACACTATTCCTGGCTCCAGATTGGCGCGGCACAGGCCGACTTCTGGAGGCTGCTGGTGTTGCAGAAGTATGGTGGTGTCTATCTCGATATCGACGCTCACCTGGTCTGGCCGATGGACGGCATTGTTCGGCCGGGCATGCAGGAGCTCTACATCACCAACCGACGTGGCGAGATCAGTAACTACTTCATTGTCAGTCGCCCTGACAATCCTCATCTTGCCGACTTGATAAAGGCAGTGCGGGACAATATCGATGAGAACCTCATCAGGGGCGTCTACGACCTGACAGGGCCGGGGGTCTTCAACCGGATCCTGAAAGCGCGAGACGTCGATACGGTCTCCTACCGATATGCCTGCAACCAGGGAAGCTTTACCAACGAGCACTTCCAGTATATCGACAAGGCGGAAGGGAAGTGGACACGTCAACAGAAGAGCGTCGAGGTGGTGAAGAGACCCACCCACTGAGCTCAGCGATGTCCAGCCACCTCCGGGCTCCGATGAAGTGCAAGCGGCGGGATCGATTTCCCGAGGGCGTCAGCCTGGTCCCGAGGGGTCCGATTGCTCCTTCTCGTGGAGCTCGTTGAGCTTGGCATATTTCATGTAAGCATGAAACGCGGTGGTCATGGCTACTGTCATCCCGTCTGCGCCCTGGAAAAGGCCTCCCTTGAGGATCAGCTTGCGCAGCATGGCGCTCAGTGCATGCCAGGTTGGCCGGTAGCGGGAGGGTCCCTTCCCTCGCTGCTTCATCGCCCAGGCATCTCGGCTCGAGAGCTGATCGATGCGGATAATCCAGTGGGAGAGGTCCCGGTAGGTGAAGTGCCGGATATGGCCCCCTGTATCCAAGACTTGTGGTGCCTGCACGGAGGAGTGTGCCTTCTTCGGCAGGTAACCCGAGGTGGTACGGTTGTAGAGCCGTGTCACGGGATCCGGATAGAAGCCCGCTGCCTTGATCCAGTGGTGGCCAGCAAAGTTGCGGCGCTTGAAACGATAGGCCGTGTCGGGATCCTCCAGGGCCAGTGCCTGGATGGCCGTGACGGCATCCTCCTCGAGGCGCTCGTCGGCATCCAGGGCCAGGATCCAATCGTTGCGGGCCCGGGGCACGGCGAAGGCCTTCTGGGGGCCGTCTCCCAGGTAGGGCTGATGGATGACGCTGGCACCCTCGCGTTCGGCGACCGCCACGGTATCGTCCCGGCTTCCCGAGTCCACGACGATGATCTCGTCACAGACGGGGCGCAGCGAGGCGATGCAGTCGGCGATGTTCTCCGCCTCATCGAGGGTGATGATGATTCCGGTGATCGGCGTCATGGGGTCGTCTCGCGGGTCGGGAAGTGGCGCAGGTGGTCGGCGATCCGGCTCGCCGCAGCCTCCAGGTCGATGCTCTCCATGTCGCGCTCGCCAGCCCCGGGGGGCGGGCAGAAGGCCAGCCGGTGGGCCTCGGCATTGCAGGTCTGCCAGCGCAGCGGGGTGGCAGAGCGGCGGGACGGATAGAAGCCCGCAGTGGGGCGGTCCAGGCAGCCGGCGATGTGCAGGGGGCCGGTGGAGCCGGCGATGAACAGGTCGGCGGCCGACAGGCTGAGGGCGAAGTCATCGAGCCCGCGGCGGGGTGGCAGCAGGCCTGCCGTTACCCCCTCGCCGACCAGGCGCTTGCGGAGCCTGTCGGCCGTGGCCTCCTCGCCGGGGCCGGCGGTGAGCACCCAGGCTCGGGTGGGGCGACTCGCCGCGGCCAGTCGCGCCTCCACGCCCAGCACCAGGGTGGCATAGCGCTCGAGGGTAAGGTTCACGGCCGAGCCGCCGCTGCCGGGATGCAGGAAGAGCCAGGGGCGCGAGTCGTCCAGGCCCAGCTCATCGGCAATGCGCGCTCGCTCCGCCGCGCGGGTGCCCTCGGGAAGCGGCCAGTAGGGGGGGGTGGGGCGAGCCGGCACCGCGAGGCCGAGATCCGCCAGCAGGGCCTCGGCCAGCTCCAGGTTGTAGAGGTATTCCGGCTTCTCGGAGCGCGACCTGCGCTGCACGATGCGTCGGTTGTAGAATAGCTGGGCCCACTTGGTGGCCGGGGCCAGGCGCAGGGGTATGCCGGCTCGCCAGCCCAGCCACCCGATGCGCGGTGTGGAAAAGAGCGTCAGCAGGGCATCGAAGCGCGCCTTGCGCAGCCGATGGAGCAGTTCACGGCGCCCTGCTCGGCCGCCGGCGTCACCGGGGTCGATCAACACCTCGTCGATCCAGGGGCATTGCCTGGCCAGCGGC
This sequence comes from Halomonas sp., assembly GCF_031581305.1. Classification (GTDB taxonomy): domain Bacteria; phylum Pseudomonadota; class Gammaproteobacteria; order Pseudomonadales; family Halomonadaceae; genus Halomonas. The sequence continues at coordinate 25,839 of NZ_JAVLBC010000010.1, read as the reverse complement.
GCAGTGTAGGCGGGAACCAGTACGCTGACACGGGGCGCCGGGTCGAGGGCCTTGAGGCAGGCCAGTGCCGGCCAGGCGAGCATGAAGTCCCCGAGCTTGTCGTTGCGAACCACCAGCAGGTGAGGACGGTCGTCGTTACGGCCGGCAGGGAGAAGTGTCATCATCCGGGCTCCCGAGCCCCGTCACCGCAAAGGAGATCCCCTTGTCCTGCAAGGTCATGCATATCTGCCTCTCGAACGGCTGGGGCGGACTGGAAATGTATTCGTCGCGCATTATACCCGAGCTGAGGCGACAGGGGTGTGAGGTCCACGGTCTGGCGCTAGCAGATTCTCGGGTCGCCGCCAGTCTTGCCGAGGCTGGCATTACGCCGATGACCGTGACCTCCCGTGGTCAGGCGCTGTTGAGGGTGGGGCGTCTGCTCAGATACCTGAAGACCCACGACATCCGGATGCTGCACTGCCACAAGTCCAGCGACCTGCGTCTGGGGGCCCTGCTGGTGACCCTGCGCCCCTCCCTGCGACTCTTCTTCACCGACCATATGGGGGTCACGCATCCGAAGAAGGATCTCTACCATCGCTGGGCCTACGGCAAGGTGACACGTGTCTTTTCCATCAGCGAGGCGACCCGACAGCGCAACCTGACGGCTTTCCCGCTACCACCCGGGCGCATTCGGCGACTCTATCTGGGCATCGACCCGGCACCCTATGTGCCGCGCCTCACCGATACCGAGCGGCAAGCGCTGCGCGACGCGATCGGTATTCCGTTCGGGGCGGTGGCGATCGGCCTGCCTGGACGGCTGACGCCGGGCAAGGGGCAGGGCGTCTGGATCGAGGCGCTGGCCCGGCTCTCGGACAGGCAGCCGGCGCTGGCCTGGCATGGGGTGCTGATCGGTGGACTGACCGCCGACGAGGGCAGCAGCGAAGCCTTCGTAGCCGAACTGCGCGACCGTGTTGCCGAACTCGGCCTGGGCGAGCGGCTGACCTTCGCCGGCTTCCGGGCAGACCTGCCGAGGCTGTTCGAGGCTCTCGACATCGTCTGTGTGCCGTCGCGCAACGAGGCCTTCGGCCTGACGGTGATCGAAGCCATGGCCGCCGGCAAGGCCGTGATCGGCGCCGACAGCGGGGCCATTCCCGAGCTCATCGATGACGGGACGGGGCGCCTCGCTGCGCCCGATGATCCCCTGGCCTGGCGTGACGCCATGGGAGAGCTGGCCGGGGACGCCGCGCTGAGGCAGCGCCTGGGACAGCTGGCTCGAGAGAAAGTGAATGCTCACTTTACCCTGAGGGCCCACGTGCAGGGCCTGGTGGAGGCTTATGGCGAGGCCTTGGCGGATATGTCATAGGCGCTGCGGATGGCCGCCATGGCTCCGGGGGCTCCGAACGTCACCAGCGAGCGTTCGAGACGCGCCAGGTTGCCCGCCTGCCAGCTACCCTGCGGGCGCAGGCGACAGCGGTCGAGGTCGATCAGCCACACTTCGCCCTGCGGGTCGACAAGCAGGTTACGTGCGTTGAGGTCCACGTGATCCAGGCCGGCATCGTGGAAGCGCCGGATAGTGGCGCCAACGTGCGCCAGCAGCGCGGAGCCGGCCTCGTCTCGCTGCAGGAGGTCTGCCAGGGCGCGGGCACCGGGGATACGCTCGGTGATCAGCGTCGCCTGGTAAGTGAGGCCACGGCGAGTCACCCGAGCGGCAACTGGTCGAGGCACGGGCAGGCCCAGATCGAAGAGCTTGGCGGTCAGGCGACACTCGCGAAAGGCGCGGGACCGTTCCAGGCCGGTCCACAGGTAGCGGTCGTCGCTCAGCCGGGCGATAAGGCCGCCGCGACGATAGGGCCTGAGGACCCACTGGGCGCCTGCTTCGAAGGGGCTGGCATCCAGGAAGAGGCTGACCCCGCGCCCCGGGGCTTCGCCGATGACCCGGCCGGCATCGCGCCAGTAGGCGGGATCGAAGGCGCGTGGGGGAATAGGCGGTGCCGTTTGTGACGCCCGGTCGGCGTCACATAAACTGTGCGCATCATATAGAATGAAAATCTTTCCCGCTCGATACGTTGTCAACCGCATGAAGCATCCTCTGCCCGCCCGACCCCAGCATATCTGCGTACTGCGGCTCTCCGCCCTCGGCGATGTCTGTAACTTGGTGCCGACGGTGCGTGCCCTGCAGCGCCAGTGGCCCGAGGCGAGGTTCACCTGGATCATCGGCAAGGGCGAGCACAGTCTACTGGCGGGCCTATCCGGGGTCGAGTTCGTCGTCTACGACAAGGCGACGGGGCTGGCGGGCATGCGCGCCCTGTGGCGCGAGCTGGCCGATACCCGCTTCGACGTGCTGCTGCACATGCAGCAGGCACTGCGTGCCAGCGTGCTCTCCCTGGGGCTCAAGGCAGACGTCCGGGTGGGCTACGACAAGGCCCGTGCCAAGGACGCCCAGCACTGGTTCACCCAGCGCCACCTGGCGCCCCATCCCCGGGCCCATGTGCTGGAGTCGTATCTCGACTTCGCGCGCCTGCTGGGCGTCGAGGACCTCTCGCTGGCCTGGGACCTGCCGGTGCCCGAAGCGGCCGTCGAGGAAGCGAGGGAAATTACCGGAGAGTCGCCCTACCTGCTGATCAGCCCGTGTGCCAACCCGCGCCTGCGCAATTTCCGCAACTGGTCCGCCGAGGGCTATGCGGCAGTGATCGAGCATGCCTGGCGCCAGCATGGCCTGAAGACGGTGCTTACCGGCGGTGGTAGCACCCAGGAGCGCCAGCTCGGCGAGCGTATCCAGGCCCTCTGTCCTGACGGGGTGGTGCTCGATGTCATCGGCGAGACCTCGCTCAAGGGGTTGCTGGCACTGATCCGGGGGAGCCGGGCGGTGATCGCCCCGGACTCGGGCCCGGTGCACATGGCCAATGCCCTGAATGCCCCGGTGGTGGGGCTCTACGCCACCACCAACCCTGACCGTGCCGGCCCCTACCGCTGGCGCGCGTTCGTGGTCGACCGCTATCCGGACGCCGTTCGCACCTTCCTGCACAAGGAGCCCGCGGAACTCCCCTGGGGCCAGCGGGTCCGTCATCCCGACGCCATGTCGCTGATTGGTACCGAGGACGTGATCGAGTGCCTCGAAGCATTGCTGGCCCAACCCGAGACCCCACAGGACACGGAGTCCCCCCGATGAAGCTTGACCTGACCGCTCTGGAGCGCTCCCGCCTGCTGGTGGTGGGTGATGTCATGCTCGACCGTTACTGGCATGGCGGCACCTCGCGTATCTCTCCGGAGGCGCCGGTGCCTGTGGTACGGGTTGACGAGTCCGAGGACCGCCCCGGTGGTGCCGCCAACGTGGCCCTCAACATCGCCTCTCTGGGCGGCCATGCCGCCCTGGCCGGCCTGGTGGGCAACGATGACAATGCCTCCCGGCTGGCCTCCCGGCTGGAGGATGCCGGAGTAAGCACTCACTTCGACCGCAGCCCCGGTATTCCCACCATCACCAAGCTGCGCGTGATGAGCCGCAACCAGCAGCTGATCCGCCTGGACTTCGAGGAGGGACTCGGCGATGTCGACACCACCGGGCTGCTGGCAATGGTCGAGGCGGCCCAGGCCGACTGTGACCTGGTGATTCTCTCCGACTACGGCAAGGGGACCCTCAACCGGGTCGAGGCGCTTATCCAACTGGTCAAGGCCGCCGGCAAGCGGGTGCTCGTGGATCCCAAGGGCAGCGACTTCCGTCGCTACCGCGGGGCCAGCATCATCACCCCCAATCTGGGCGAGTTCGAGGCCGTGGTGGGCCCCTGCCGGGACGACGCCGAGCTCGCCGCCAAGGGTGAGGCGCTGCGCGCCGAGCTGGAGCTGGAGGCGCTGCTCATCACCCGCAGCGAGAAGGGGATGACGCTGATTCGCGAGGGGCACGAGCCGCTGCACCTGCCCACCCGGGCCCGTGAGGTCTTCGACGTCACCGGGGCCGGCGATACCGTGATCGGCGTACTGGGCCTGGCGCTGGCGGCTGGGCACGGCTTTGCCGAGGCGATGACCCTGGCCAACCTGGCCGCCGGCCTGGTGGTGGCCAAGCCTGGCACTGCGACTCTGTCCATTGCCGAGCTCTATACCGCCCTGCATGGCGACAAGCTGGCCGAGTTCGGGGTGATCGAGGAGCCCGCGCTGATCGAGGCGGTGCGTGCCGCCCAGTCCCGCGGCGAGCGGGTGGTAATGACCAATGGCTGCTTCGACATCCTGCACGCCGGCCACGTCGCCTATCTGGAGCAGGCCCGCCGCCTCGGCGATCGGCTTGTGGTAGCGGTCAATGACGATGCCTCCATTGGCCGTCTCAAGGGCCCCAAGCGTCCCATCAATCCCCTGGTGCGGCGCATGCAGGTGCTGGCCGGGTTGGGCGCCGTTGACTGGGTGGTACCCTTCGGCGAGGACACGCCTCAGCGGTTGATCGAAGCGGTTCTGCCGGATGTGCTGGTCAAGGGCGGTGACTATCGCCCCGAGGAGATCGCCGGCGGCGCGGCCGTCCGCGAGGCGGGGGGCGAGGTCAGGGTGCTGGGTTTCGAGGATGGCGTCTCCACCACGGCGATGATCTCCACCATCCTCGATCGCGAGACCTGATGTCGACGCCACGTCCCTGGGTCCGTCGGGGCTATGCGGCGATCCTCTACCTTCTCGCGCCGCTGATCTGGCGACGCGTCTGGCGCGAGCAGCTGCCCGGGCGGCCGCGCCGAGAGCGGCTGGGCCTTATCCCGCCCTCCGCCAAGGGGCAACGCACCCTCTGGCTGCACTGCGCCTCGGTGGGCGAGGTGCAGGCCGCCCGGCCCTTGATCGAGGCGCTCGGGCAGCGCTGGCCCGGTCACCGCCTGGTCATCACCACCATGACCGCCACCGGGGCGGAGCGGGTGCTGGCACTGGCAGGGAATCGCCATGGCTCGCAGGATAAAGGCGAAGTGAGCCATCACTTCGTGCCACTGGACTTCCCCGGTGCGGCCCACCGCTTCATCGCCCGCTTGCGCCCCGAACTCGCCATCCTCTTCGAGACCGAGCTCTGGCCCAACCTGTTGGCCGCCTGTGACCGGGCGGGGGTGCCCGTGGCGGTGGTCAACGGCCGTCTCTCGTCTCGCGCCTTCCGGGGCTATCGCCGCCTGCGCCCCCTGATGGCGGAGGCCCTGAGCCATGTGGCCTGGCTGGCGGCCAAGTCCGAAGCCGATGCCCGGCGCTTCATTGAGCTGGGCATGGCGGTGGAACGCACTACGGTGGTGGGCTCGTTGAAGTTCGATATCGGCACCGGCGGCGAGGTCCGCAAGGTGAGTGAGCGCTTGCGCACCCGATTCGGCAGGCGGCCGATCTGGGTGGCCGGCTCTACCCACCCCGGCGAGGACGAGCAGGTGCTGGCCGCCCATGCCCGCCTGCGCGAAGGGCTTCCCCGGGCGTTGCTGATCCTGGTGCCGCGCCACCCCCACCGGTTCGACGCCGTGGCCGAGCTCTGCCGCCAGATGGGCCTGACGCTCGCGCGGCGGTCCCGCGACGAGTGGCCCGGGGACGACACGGCGGTCTACCTGGGCGACACCATGGGGGAGCTGCTGGCGTTCTATGGCGCGGCCGACCTGGCCTTCGTCGGCGGTAGCCTGGTGCCCATCGGCGGACACAATCTGCTGGAGCCGGCCGCCGTGGGCACCCCGGTGCTCACCGGGCCGGCGCTGGCCAATTTCGAGGACGTGGCCGTGGTGATGCGCGAAGCCGGCGCCCTGGTGGAAGTCGAAGACCCCGAGACGCTGGCTGCCGAACTGCAGCACCTGTTCGACGACCGGGCGGAGCGTCTCCGCCTCGCCGAGGCCGGCCGCGAGGTGGTCACGGCCAATCGTGGCGCTCTGGCGCGCACCCTGGAAGGTCTGGAATGGCTCATACGGGTGAAGTGAGTGTTCACTTCGGAGTGTGGGGTCAGGCGGGCAGCAGTCGCTCTACGCCCTGCTCGGTGCCCATCAGCAGCACATCGGCACCGCGCGCCGCGAACAGGCCATTGGTGACCACCCCGACGATGGCGTTGAGCCGTGCCTCCATGGCCACCGGGTCGTCGATCATGAACGCGAAGCAGTCGATGATCTGGTTGCCGTTGTCAGTGACTACCCCCTGGCGGTAGACCGGATCGGCCCCCAGCTTGACCAACTCCCGGGCCACGTAGGAGCGGGCCATGGGGATCACCTCCACTGGCAGCGGGAAGCTGCCCAGCTGTTCGACCTTCTTGGAGGCGTCGGCGATGCAGATGAAGCGTTCGGCACAGGCGGCGACGATCTTCTCCCGGGTCAGGGCTGCACCGCCCCCCTTGATCATGTGAAGGTGAGTGTTCACTTCGTCGGCGCCATCGATATAGAAAGGCACGGTGCCCGTTTCGTTGAGCTCGAAGACCTCGATGCCGTGGCCGCGCAGGCGCTCGGCGCTGGCCTCGGAGCTCGCCACGGCGCCGCGGAAGTCATGGCGTAGGGCCGCCAACCGGTCGATGAAGCGGTTCGCGGTGGAGCCGGTGCCGATGCCGAGGATGGTGTCACGCTCGAGGTGGGGGCGGATCTCATCAATGGCGGCGGCGGCCACGGCGTCCTTGAGTTCGTCCTGGGTCATGTCGTGCTCGCTGTCGGGTGGATGGCGGATGCCGCGCCATTATAGGCGATGCCGGCGGTGGGTGCTGGACGCCATGGCCGCCGCAATGCTACCAATAAGGGTTCCTCGCGGCGCCGGCCACGGCGCCCCTCGCGTCACTTCTGGGATATCAGGATGCTCGAAGCTACCGTCAAGAAGATTCTCCAGGCCCGGGTCTACGAGGCCGCCCGGGAAACACCTATCTCCCCGGCCCCCTTTCTTTCCCGCCGATTCAACAACCAGATCCTGATCAAGCGCGAGGACCTGCAGCCGGTCTACTCCTTCAAGATCCGTGGTGCCTACAACAAGATGGCCCAGCTCAGCGAGGCGCAGAAGGCCCAGGGCGTGATTGCCGCCTCGGCGGGCAACCATGCCCAGGGGCTGGCCATGGCGGCCAAGCTGATGGGCGTCAAGGCGGTGATCGTGATGCCCCGCATCACGCCGGAGATCAAGGTCCAGGCGGTGCGGGCGCGGGGCGCCAAGGTGGTGCTCAAGGGCGATGCCTTCGCCGAGGCGGCGGCCCATGCCCAGGAGCTGATCCAGGAACACGGCTACACTTACATTCCGCCCTTCGACGACATCGATGTCATCGCCGGCCAGGGCACCATTGCTGTAGAGATCCTTCGCCAGCATGGTGGGCCGATCGATGCCATCTTCATGCCAGTGGGAGGCGGCGGTCTGATTGCCGGCATGGCCGCCTACATCAAGTATCTGCGGCCCGAGATCAAGGTGATCGGGGTGGAATCCGAGGACAGCGCATGCCTCAAGGCGGCGCTGACAGCGGGAGAGCGCGTGGTGCTGGATCAAGTCGGCGTCTTTGCCGAGGGCGTGGCCGTGGCGCAGATCGGGGAGGTACCCTTCTCGATCATTCGCGACCTGATCGATGACGTCATCACCGTCAACACCGACGAGATGTGTGCCGCGGTGAAGGACATCTTCGAGGATACCCGGGCGGTTTCCGAGACCTCCGGGGCGCTCTCGTTGGCGGGGCTCAAGAAGTATATCCAGCAGACCGGGGCCGAGCACCAGACGCTCGTCTGCATCAACTCCGGGGCCAACACCAACTTCGACCGCCTGCAGCATATCGCCGAGCGCACCGAGCTGGGCGAGCAGCGCGAGGCGATCCTTGCCGTGACCATTCCCGAGAAGCCCGGCAGCTTCAAGAAGTTCTGTCGCACTATCGGCAAGCGGATGGTTACCGAGTTCAACTACCGCTATGCCGACCCGGAGAAGGCCCATATCTTCGTCGGCGTCCAGGTGAAACCCGGTGGAGAGGACCGCCAGGCGGTGATCGACAAGCTGCGAGGTGCCGGCTATCCCGTGGAGGACCTCACTGACAACGAGCTGGCCAAGCTGCACATCCGCCATCTGGGCGGCGGTCGGCCGAAGGCGCATTTCGACGAGGAGGTCTATCGCTTCGAGTTTCCGGAACGCCCCGGGGCATTGATGAACTTCCTGACCCACCTGCCCCACGACTGGAACATCTCGCTGTTCCACTATCGCAACCACGGGGCCGCCTATGGCCGGGTGCTGGTCGGCATGCAGGTGCCCAACGACGACCGCACCCACGTCGAGGAGTACTTCGACGCCATCGGCTATCGCTTCTGGAAAGAGAGCGATAATGCGGCCTATCGGTTGTTCATGGCCTGACGTCGGTGAGTTGCGACATGATGAGTGAGCGCTGACTCACCATGCAGCCGTGGGTTCTCGAGTGTTTAAAAATGTAACACTCTAAGCATGCCGGTTGTCATACGCAGGCATGAGCCCCTATAGTCATCGCGTTATCGCCACCGTTCGCGGTGACAAAACAACAACATCCACACCGACCCTCGCGGTCCTGTCTCCACGGAGTCCACAATGAAGCGCAAGCCCGATCTGGTCATGGCACTGGTGCTGGTCTTCGGCATCGGGGTCGTGGCGACTGGCTATGCCCAGGCGTTGGCGGGTGGCTGAATCTACCTGAGCCGGGTGGAGAGCGTCACGACCGGAACCGCCTGATGACGACGGCCGATGCATCTGCATCGGCCGTCGTCGTTCGTGTGGGGTGGCCTCAGGGTCGTATCACCCGGGCATCGCTGACGATGGCGTCCAGCGGTACGTCCCAGGGTGCAGCGGGGAGTCGCTCGACCCGCTGGCAGTCATGGGCCAGGCCGATCAGACGAGGGCGCGGCCCCGGTCGGCGGGTGAACGCCAGGGTGCGGTCATAGAAACCGCCTCCCATACCCATGCGTTGCCCTCGGGCGTCGAATCCCACCAGCGGCAGCAGGATCACATCGAGCGCCCAGGCGGGCGTGCGCCGCGCACGATGCGCCCCAAAGCGGGTCTCGGGCTCCGGGATGCCGAAACGATTGGCCATCATGGGCGTGCCTGAGTGGTAGTGCACAAACCACAGCTGGTTGCGGGAGAGCGGTTTGAGGACCGGCAAGTGAACACGGGTGCCGCGGCGTTCGAGCCAGGGAATCAACGGGGTGGGGTCGATCTCGCCGTCATTGGGCAGGTAGAGGGCCATGCGGCGGGCACGCTGGATCTCGGGCAGCTGTCGCAGATGTCGGCAGAGGCGTTCGGAGGCGTCACGGCGTTCATTGACGCTCAAAGCGCGTCGGCGATGACGCAATTCGTATCTCAACCGGCGACGGGTATCGGCGGTCAAGAGGTCGGCGGCGGTATCCTGCATGTGAATCATGTCGGATCAGAGTTCCCCAGAGTGCCGCTGTCGTTCTGGCCCTTGAACCCAGTGGTTCAAGGTGGGTGGCCGCAGCCGAACCGTCAGGCTTTCCGACGCACGGACATGCACACGGGTTCGGCTAGCATTTGGCCCCCTGGGTAATGCGCATAGGCTCGAGGGACGATAACGACTGGCAAACACCCCAGGGAACAGTTTCATCCTACCAGAGGCACGGGCGGGGCCAAAGGGATGATTGTGTCGGCTCAGCGCGCGGGCATGGCGTCCAGCGCCTTCTCGAGGCGGGCATTGAGTTCGCTCAGGCTCTGTTCGCCGGCTCGCTGGTCATCCAGGGCCTCGAGCAGCTCATGGGCGATGTTGAGGGCCGCCATGATGGCGATCTTTTCCCGGTCGATCACCCGGCCACGGGAGTGGATGCCCTGCATGGCGCGGTCGAGGTAGCGGGCAGCTCGCTCCAGCTTGTCCTGCTCCTCCGGTGGGCAGGCGATGGCATAGCTGCGCTCCAGAAGGGTGATTTCGGTGGTGGGCCGTTTAGGCTCGGTCATGGCAGGCTCCGGAAAGGGCCAGGGGAAGGGAGTCGCACGCCGGGTGCGCGTCACGGGGAGCTGATGCGTTAACATCGAGGCCGGAGAAATAATGCCAGTCACTATAAGAGAGCCGTTTGCGGGCGGTCAACGCGCCCGGCGGCCCCATCAGCGGATCTTGCCATGTCACTGATCAACGAACGCCAGGACTTCTCGACCATTGCCGACACCTTCCTGCTCCATGGGAGCATGCAGTCGCCGGCCTTCCTCGACGGGCGCCTCTGCGCCGAGCTTGCACTACATGACCTGACCGCCGAGGCCTGGCTGGAAGAGGTCTGCCTGAGTCTCGGTGTCGACCAGCCTCGCGACGAGCCCAGTGCCGAGCGGCTGCTGGGCTGGCGCCGCCAGACCCTCGAGGCCCTCTCCGCCGCTGAGCTCAACTTCGAGCCCCTGTTGCCGGACGAGCTCTATTCCCTGGGCGAGCGAGCCATGGGGCTGCAGGAGTGGACCCTCGGCTTCCTCGAGGTGGTGGCCGATGCTGGCGAGGCGCCGCGCGATGCCTGGTCGCCGGCCCTGCGCGAGGCCCTCGAGGATCTCCAGGGCCTGACGCGTATCGAGACCGATATCGAGGACAGCCCGGAGAACGAGAATGACCTCTTCGCGCTCACCGAGCATGCGCGAATGGCCGCCATGCTGCTCTATACCGAGCAGCATCCCGGCAAGCCGCAGGTCGAGCAGGTCGACGAGCCCACCCGCCACTGAGGCCGATAAGAGAACCCACTCAGTCAGGAGCCGTGATGCATCCCGAAACGTTGCCCCGCCCCGCCCCGATCACCAATGAGGAGTACCGTGCCCGACGTCGGGCCCTGATGGATCGGCTACCCGACGACAGTGCCGTCCTGCTGCCCGGTGCTGCGCTGGTCACTCGCTCGCGAGACAGCGAGTTCCCCTTCCGCCAGGACAGCGACTTTCACTACCTGACCGGCTTTCCCGAGCCGGAGGCTCTGCTGCTGCTGCTGCCTGGCCGTGAGGCCGGGGAGAGCGTGCTGTTCTGTCAGGACCGCGACCCGGCACGGGAAGCCTGGACCGGCATCCGCCGGGGCGCCGAGGGCACCGTGGGCGAGCATGGCATCGACCAGGCCTTCGAGAATGCCGAGCGCGAGGAGCGACTGGCCGAGTTGCTCGACGGTCGTCACGCGCTCTACCTGCCGTTGGACGATGCCGAGGCCCTGGCGCTCGCCGAGAAGGTGCGCGGCGAACTGGCCGGCCGCGCACGTCGCGGGGCGGTGGCGCCATCGGCCTTCGCCGACGTCAGCGCGCTGATCCACGAGCAGCGCCTGTGCAAGAGTGAGGCTGAGCTCGCCCTGATGCGTCATGCCGGGGCGATTTCTGCCCGAGCCCATGTGCGGGCCATGTGCGCGGCGCGCCCGGGACTCATGGAGCGCCAGCTGCAGGCCGAGCTCGAGCACGAGTTCCGCTGGCAGGGCGGCAGTGGCCCAGCCTACGCCAGCATCGTCGGTGGCGGCCTCAATGCCTGTGTGCTGCACTACATCGAGAATCAGGCCCCCTTGGAGGATGGCGCGCTGGTACTGATCGATGCCGGCGCCGAGTTCGACCTCTATGCCGGCGACATAACCCGCACTTTCCCGGTCAACGGTCGCTTCTCCGAGGCCCAACAAGCCCTGTACGAGGTGGTGCTGGCCGCTCAGGAGCGCGCCATCGCGGCGATCCGTCCCGGCGCGACCCTGGCGATGATCCACGAGGGCGTGGTCCACGACCTCACCGCCGGTCTCATCCAGCTGGGGCTGCTGGAGGGCGAGGTCCAGCCGCGTATCGACGATGGCAGCTACAAGCGCTTCTACCTGCATTCGACCTCCCACTGGCTGGGACTCGACGTGCATGACGTGGGCCCCTACCGCCTCGAAGGCCAGCCCCGTGCCCTGCTGCCTGGCATGGTGCTCACCGTGGAGCCCGGCCTCTATGTGCCCGCCGATGACGACCTGCCCGAGGTCTTCCGCGGCACCGGCATCCGTATCGAGGATGACGTGGCAGTGACCGCCGACGGTCATGAGGTGCTGACCGCGGATGTGCCCAAGCGGGTGGCAGATATCGAAACCTTGATGGACAGGTAATGATCAGGTGAAGACCGCCTGACATACATTTATGTAATGTACATTATGAAATAAAGGAGTGCCTGCCATGGGCTCGACATCGCAGTCGCAGGTGGATATCGCCATCATCGGTGGCGGCCTCGTGGGCGCCAGCCTGGGCTGTGCCCTGGCCGCGCTTGTCGAGCGAGCGGGGCTCAGGGTGGCAGTCATCGAGGCGGCGCCGCTGCAGCCACAGCTGGACGAGCCATGGCAGCCCAGCTTCGATGCCCGAGCCAGCGCCATTGCCGGTGGCTCCGCCCGGCATTTCACCCACCTCGGTGTCTGGGAGCGCATGGCCGAGATGGCCGCCCCGATCCGCACCATCCATGTCAGCGAACGGGGCCGCCTCGGCGTGACGAGGCTGCGTGCCGCGGAGCTCGGCGTCGAGGCCCTGGGGTACGTGATCCCCAATGCCTGGATGGGGCGCGTGCTGCATGATCGGTTGAGCGAGCTGCCGCTGGACTGGCACTGTCCGGCGAGGGTCGAGGCGATCCACCCGGTTGCCGAGGGCTATCGGCTGCAATTGTCGGACGGCAGCGAGCTGGAGGCCGGGCTGACGGTGCTCGCCGATGGCGGGCGCTCGGGACTCAAGGAGCGGCTGGGGATCGACAGCCATGAGCGGCCCTATGACCAGGTGGCGCTGATCGCCAGCGTCGAGGTCAGCCGTCCCCACGAGGGCGTCGCCTATGAGCGGTTCACGTCGGCAGGGCCCATCGCCCTGCTGCCCCTCCAGGGTCAGGCCATGGAACTGATCTGGACCCATGAGCGCGGCCAGGAGGAACGCCGCCTGGCCCTGTCCGACGGGGACTTCCTGGCCGAGCTGCAGCAGGCCTTCGGGGACCGGGCCGGACACTTCCGGCGGGTGGGTCGCCGCCATGCCTATCCACTCGCGCTGATCACCGCCCGCGAGACCGCTCGCCCCGGGCTGGCGGTGCTGGGCAATGCGGCCCATGCCCTGCACCCGGTGGCTGGACAGGGCTTCAACCTGGCGCTGCGCGGCGTCATGGATCTGGTGGCCGCCATCGGGGCCGGCATCGAACGGGGGGAGACCGCGGGGAGCACGGTGGTCCTGCAGGACTTCGAGGCGCGCCGAGATGCTGACCGTGACAACGTCATCCGCTTCAGCGACGGCCTGATTCGCCTGTTCGGGCTCGATCTTCCCCTGCTCTCCCATGCCAGAGCGGCGGGTCTGGTGGGATTGAACCTGGCGGGGCCACTGCGGCGCGGCCTGGCTCGCCGGGCCATGGGGCTGGAACGATAGCGGCTGGAGCGTTAGGCGCAGTAACGAAGGGGACGAACCTTGGGAAGCGGTAGAGTGAACAGTCAGCATGGCCATCGGGGCCAACACAAGGGGCAGAGGCCATGAGCACAGCACAGGGACAGGCGTCGGCGCCGTTCGAGGTGATCATCGTCGGTGGCGGCATGGTGGGCTCGGCCCTGGCCTGCCTTCTGGGCCGGGCCGGGCTGGACGTGGCATTGCTGGATGCCCGCGAGGCGCCGCTTGACCGCGATACCGTGGGCGAGGGGCCGCCCTCCATGCGGGTCAGTGCCCTGACCCCGGTATCGCGGCAGCTGCTGGAGGGGCTGGGGGCGTGGGCGTGGATGGCCTCGCGCCGGGTGAGCCCCTACCGCTTCATGCAGGTCTGGGATGGCGAGGGCAGCAGCGAGGTGAACTTTTCCGCCGACCAGGCCGGGGTGCCGGTGCTTGGGCATATCGTGGAGAACGACGTCACCCTGGCGGCGCTGGAGGCGTGCCTGGCCGAGCTGCCGAGCATCGAGACGCGCTTCGGTGCCCGGGTGGCCGGGCTCGAGGCAGGCGACGCCGGGCAGACGGTGCTGCTGGAAGATGGCCGTCGGCTGACGGCCCCGCTGGTGGTGGCTGCCGACGGGGCCCGGTCACCGCTGCGGATGATGGCCGGCATCGGCGTCCACTCCCGCGATACCGGCCAGGTGGCCGTGGTCACCACGGTGCGTACCCGCCTCGCCCATGGCGGCGTGGCGCGCCAGGTCTTCCTCCCCACGGGACCGCTGGCCTTCCTGCCGCTGCATGTCGAGGGCAGCGACCGCCACTGCTCGATCGTCTGGTCCACCACTCCGGAGGAAGCCGAGCGCCTGGTGGCCCTGCCCGGGGAAGCGCTGGGTCAGGAGCTGGCGGCGGCCATCGAGCATCGGCTGGGCGAGGTGACGGTGACGGACCGGGCGCTGGCGGTGCCGCTTACCCAGCGCCATGCCGAGCGCTACGTGCTGCCGGGATTCGCTCTGGTGGGAGATGCGGCACACAGCATCCATCCCCTGGCGGGCCAGGGGGTCAACCTGGGGCTGATGGATGCGGCGGTGCTCGCCGAGGAGGTGGTCGCGGGCCGGCGACGAGGGCTAACACCGGGCGATGCTACGCTGCTGGGTCGCTACGCCCGGCGGCGGCGCGGCGACAATGCGGCCATGCTGGCGTTGATGGACGGCTTTCGGCTGCTGTTCGGCGCGCGCCATCCGGTATTCATCCTGGCACGTAACCTGGGGCTTTCCGGCGTCGACCGGCTCGAGCCGCTCAAGCGCCTGCTGATGCAGCAGGCGACAGGCCATCGCGGCCGCTTGCCGAGTGCCTGCCGTCCCCTCAGCCACCGCGACGCTGGCTGAGTACGTTGAGGGCCTTGAGCAGGTTAAGGGCCTCGCCGAGCTGGTAGTCTTCGCGCAGGCGCTCGCTCATCTCGCTACGGGTGCGCTGCTCGTCCGGGGAGCGCAGGTGGCCCTCCAGGTCCGATTCGCGCACGTCCAGGCCACTGCCCGCGGCCACCTGCAGGCGGCCGCGAATCACCTCCACGTCGGGCTCGATGCCCTGGGCCTGGATCGAGCGCCCGTCGGGAGTGAAGTAGAGCGCCGTGGTCAGCTTGAGCCCCTCGCCGTTGCCCAGTGGCATGATCTGCTGCACCGAGCCCTTGCCGAAGCTCTCGGTGCCCATCACCACGCCGCGGCGCTGGTCCTGCAGCGCGCCGGCGACGATCTCCGCCGCCGAGGCGCTGCCACTGTTGATCAGTACCACCAGCGGTACGTTGGCCGCCGCCGTCTCGCGACCGGCCGAGAAGCGCATCTCGCTGTCTGGCATACGCCCCTCGGTGTAGACGATCAGCCCCTCGTCGAGGAAGGCGTCGGCCACGTCCACCGCGGCCTGCAGCACCCCGCCGGGGTTGTTGCGAAGGTCGAGTACCAGGCCCTTGAGCGGCCCGTCGCGTTCCAGGCGGCGGATGGCGCTGCTGACCTGCTCACCGGTGCGGGTCTGGAACTGGCTGACCCGCAGGTAGCCGTAGTCTGCCTCCAGCAGCTCGCTCTTGACGCTCTCGGTGCGGATGACCTCGCGGGTCAGGGTGACTTCCAGGGGGGCGCTCTCGCCCTGGCGCAGGATGGTCAGGCGGATCTCGGTGCCGGGGTCACCGCGCATCAGGTTGACGGCTTCTTGCAGCGAGAGCCGGTCGGTGGGCGTGTCGTCGATGCGCAGGATCTTGTCCCGGGACTGCAGGCCGGCCCGGGAGGCCGGTGTGTCGTCGATGGGGGTGATCACCGTCAGCTGGCCATCCTCCATGCCTACCTCGATCCCCACACCGCCGAACTCCCCTTGGGTCGACTCGCGAAGGCTCTCGAACTCCTCGCTGTCAAGGTAGGCGGAGTGGGGGTCAAGCTCGCTGAGCATGCCCCGCATGGCGTTGCGCAGCAGGTCGGCATCCTCGACCTCCTCCACGTAGGCGCGTTTGATGCGCTCGAACACCTCGGCGAAAGCCTGGATCTCGGCGACCGGCAGGTCATCGTCCTGGTGCTGGTCCTGTGCGACGGCGAAAAGGGGAGTGAGCGCCAGCAGGGCGGCTGGCAACAGCACCGACAGCAGGCGGCGCGTCACGGTGGGCAGAGCGTCGGGACGTAGGGACATGCAGACTCCGCGGTTCCGGTGGTGGCCGCCCAGCATAGCCCGTGCCCGGGCGCCTATGGAATAGCAGGACCTTACGGCTGGCGGGCGATCCAGCGCCGAGGGTCGATGGGGTCGCCGCCGAGACGCACCTCGAAGTAGAGCCCGGGTCGCTGCTGACCGCCGCTGTCGCCCACTGCGCCCAGGGTATCGCCGCGGGAGACGGCAGCGCCTACTCCGGCGCTGAAGTGTTGCAGGTGGGCATGCAGAGTCATGATCCGGTCACCGTGATCGATGATCAGCAGGTTGCCGAAGCCGCGCATCCAGTCGGCGAACACCACCCGCCCCGCGTGCACGGCCCTGACCGGGGTGCCTGAAGCGGCCTGAATCAGCAGGCCGTTGCGATGAACGCCCGCCCCCTCATGGAAGGTGGAGGCAATGCTGCCCTGCACCGGCCAGGGCAGCTCGCCTCGCGTCTGCTCGATAGCCGTGGAGGGGGGCGGTCGCTCGAGGCGAGCCAGCTGGTTCTGTACCTCACGCAGGGTGCGCTCGGCATGGGCGCGATCCTGGGCGAGCGTCGCCAGGCGAGCCTGTTCACTGGCGAAGCGCTCGTCCATCCTGGCCACCAGGGCAGCACGCTCATCCATCTGCTCGGCCAGGGTGGCGCTTCGCTCGGCAAGTTCCATGGCCACGGCCTCGAGACGTTCACCTCGCTGCGCCAGTGCCCGGCGATTGTTTGCCAGCTCGGTATCGAGTCTCGCCAGTTCGTCGAGGCGTTCGTTGCGGGCACGGGCCAGGCGGTTGAGATAGTGCTGCAGGCGATCGAGTTGCGCCGGATCGTCCTGGTTGAGCAGCAGCTTGAGCTGGGGCGTGCGGCCGAGGCGATAGAGGGCATCGAGCTGGGCCGAGAGGGCCTCGACCTGTTCGGCGCGTTCGGCGGCCAGCTGCTTGCGGTGTGCCCCGAGGGTCGCGATCTCGTCATCGAGGGTGCGTCGCTCGGCTTGCAGGGCATCGAGACGGCGGTGGGTCTCGGCGAGGGCGGTCTCCACCTCGCGCAGAGCCTCGCTGGCCTCGTCCCGGGCCTCCCGGGTGGTGGAGAGCTGCCGGGAGGCGGCCCGGAGCTCCTCGCCGAGAGCATCGAGGCGCGCCTGTGCCTCGCGCTCGGAGGGTTGGGCGGCCAGCGGAGGAGCCAGGCACAGCCCCAGCATCAGCGCTGGCAACCATGCGCCGAGCGTCGCGACGCCTTTCGCCATTCCCTGCCCTCCGTGACCGACTCAGTTGCGCTCGATCAGCACCCGACCGGTCATCTCCTTGGGGATCGGTTGATCCATTATCGTCAAGAGGGTCGGAGCGATGTCACACAGGCTGCCGTCCTCTGCGAGCCGTGCCGGCCGCTCGCCGACATAGATCAGCGGCACCTCGAAGGTGGTATGGGCGGTCTGGGGGGCCCCGGTCTGGGGATGGACCATCTGTTCGGCGTTGCCGTGGTCGGCGGTGACCAGGCAGGCACCGCCGGCACGCTGGATCGCCTCCACCACTCGGCCGACACAGGCATCCACCGTCTCGATCGCCTGGACAGCCGCATTGAAGTCACCGGTATGGCCGACCATGTCGCCGTTGGCGTAGTTGCAGACGATCAGATCGAATTTTCCGGCATCGATCGCCTCCACCAGCCGGTCGGTGACTTCCTCGGCGCTCATCTCGGGCTTCTCGTCGTAGGTCTTCACCTCCTGGGGGGAGGGCACCAGCACCCGGGTCTCGCCCCGATACTCCTCCTCGCGGCCGCCGGAGAAGAAGAAGGTGACGTGGGCGTACTTCTCGGTCTCGGCGATGCGCAGCTGAGTCAGGCCGCGCTTCTCCATCACCTCGCCCAGGGTGTTGACGAGCTCAGCCGGCGGGAAGGCTGCCGGGGCCGGGATGTCGGCGGCGTACTGAGTCAGCATTACCAGGCCGTCCGCGGCGAGCGTCGGCCGTGCCCGGCGCTCGAAGCCGCTGAAGTCATCCTCGACGAAGGCGCGGGTCAGCTCCCGGGCGCGGTCGGCGCGGAAGTTCATGAAGATGGCGGCATCGCCGTCGGCCATGGCCACCGGGGTGCCGCTCGGGCGGATACTGGTGGCGGTAATGAACTCGTCGGTCTCGTCGCGCTCGTAGGCCCGGCGAAGTCCCTCCTCGGCTCCGACCGCCTCGAATTCGCCCTTGCCCTCGGTGATCAGGCGGTAGGCCTTTTCGACGCGATCCCAGCGGTTGTCGCGGTCCATGGCGTAGTAACGGCCGATGATCGAGGCCACGAAGCCGTTCTCGGGGCCGACCAGCTCGGCGAGGCGCGCATTGGTGCGCTCGAGCGACGCCATGGCGCTCTTGGGCGGCATGTCGCGGCCGTCGAGGAAGGCGTGGACGTGAATCTGCTGCGCCCCGCGGCGCGCGGCCAGCTCGGCCATGGCCAGGAAGTGGTCCTCGTGGCTGTGCACGCCGCCCGGCGAGAGCAGGCCCAGCAAGTGCACCGCCTTGCCGGCGGCCACGGCGGCATCGATCGGCGCGGTCAGGGCATCGATGGTATCAAGATCGCCGTCTTCGACGGCCTTGGTGATGCGCGTAAAGTCCTGGTAAACGATGCGTCCGGCCCCCAGGTTCATGTGGCCGACCTCGGAGTTGCCCATCTGGCCGTCCGGCAGGCCCACGTGGCGGCCGTCGGTATGGATCAAGGTGTGCGGCTGTTCCTGCCACAGACGATCCATCACCGGGGTACGGGCGGCGAGCACGGCATTGTCACTGGCGTCCTCGTTGTGGCCATAGCCGTCTAGGATGATCAGTGCCACCGGGCGAGGGGTAGGAGTCTGGGGGTCGGTCATGGGGAGGGCCTCTCTTGTCCTTGTCTGCCCCGGCAGGCACATGAGGGTCACCGGGGTCGCGACTTGCATCTGCTTGCGGCATCATATCGCAGGGCACCGCCGGACGTCATTTGAGCGGCCCGCGGGCCGCGGTCTGCCGTGGCTTCGTGTATACTGGGCGCCGCCGCGACTGGCCGGCCCCGTTCACCGTGCACCCGAGAAAAGAGTTAGCCCAACCCATGATCGATCAGCTGTTCGAATTCGTGCAGAATCACCCGCTGCTGGTGGGGGCCTTCCTGCTGGTGTTGACCGCCTGGATCGCCTACGAGGTCCGCAACAGCAGCAGCGGAGGGGTGACCTCCGGCGAGGCGACCCAGTTGATCAATCGCGAGGACGCCGTGGTACTGGATCTCCGCGAGGCCGGCGATTTCAAGGCGGGCCATATCGCCGGGGCGCGCAACATCCCCCAGAGCAAGCTCGACGAGCGCATGCGCGAACTCGAGAAGTTCAAGGGCAAGCCGATCATCGTGGCCTGCAAGCACGGCCAGAGTGCTGGCGCCGCCCAGGCCAAGCTGACCAAGGCGGGCTTCGAGCGAGCGCTCAAGCTCAAGGGTGGCATGGCCCAGTGGCAGGCTGATGGCCTGCCGGTCGTCAGGAAGTAAATTTCGTTCATTGAATCAAAGGACCTTTCCCATGGCGGAAGAGAACAACCAGAACGCCGGCGCCAACGGCCAGGCGGCCGGCGAGCAGGACAAGCCCCAGCTGCAGTTCGCCCTGCAGCGCATCTACGTCAAGGATATCTCCTTCGAGGCGCCCAACTCGCCGACGGTCTTCCAGCAGCCGTTCAAGCCCAAGGTCGGCCTGGACCTTAACACCACCAGTCGCCAGGTCGGGGAAGGCCTCTACGAAGTGGTCGTCAAGGTTACCGCTCAGGTCACCCATAGCGAGGAAGGCACCACCTCCTTCCTGGCCGAGATCGAGCAGGCCGGCCTGTTTCGCATCAGCGGCATCGAGGGCCAGCAGCTCGACCATACCCTGGGTGCCTTCTGTCCGAACATGCTCTTCCCCTATGCCCGCGAGTGCATCGACAATCTGGTCAACCGAGGTGGCTTCCCACCGCTGATGCTGGCGCCTGTCAACTTCGAGGCGATCTACGCCCAGAAGAAGAAGCGCGAGGCTGAGCAGGCCCAGCAGTCGGGCGAGCAGGCAACCCAGTAAGCGTGATGGGTCCATGTCAGTGGACGTTCCGCGCGTGAAGGCCCCGCGCATCTACATCGCCGCCGACTTTACCGTCGGCGGCGATGTCGTTCTGCCCGAGGGGCCGGCCCGCCACGTGGCCCGGGTGCTGCGCCTGGCCGAGGGGGCGCCCCTGCTGCTCTTCGACGGCGCCGGCCTGGAGGCCAGGGCGGTGATCGCCGAGGCCACCCGCAAGCGGGTGGTGGCGCGCATCGAGGCCGTGGTCCCCGGCGCCGGCGAATCGCCGTTCGCGGTGCACCTGGGACAGGCGATCTCCAAGGGAGACCGCATGGACTATGCCATCCAGAAGGCGGTCGAACTCGGCGTGGCGGCAATCACTCCGCTCTACACCGAGCACGGTGACGTGCGCCTCAGGGGCGAGCGCGAGTCCAAGAAGCTCGCCCACTGGCAGGCCGTGGCCGCCAGCGCCTGCGAGCAGTGCGGTCGCGCGACTCTGCCCCCCGTGTATCCCCCCATCGGCCTGGCCGACTGGCTGGCGGGCCGCGACGAGGCGCTGCGCCTGGTGCTGCATCCCGGTACCGCCGGGTCCCTGGAACAGCGAGAGGCGCCCGCCACCGCCGCCCTGCTGATCGGCCCGGAGGGGGGGCTTTCCGAGGCCGAGGTCGAGGCGGCCCTGGCCGGCGGCTTCGCCCCCTTGTCCCTCGGTCCGCGAATCCTGCGCACCGAGACCGCGCCGGTGGTGGCGCTGTCGCTGCTGCAATCCCGTTTCGGGGATCTGTGAGCCTTGACTCATCCCGACGCCTTGCCCCTGCCCCCTTACCGGAGCTCCCCCATGCCCGATTCCCGAGACCGTCGCCCATCCACCGCGCCGCGTCCGGCCGGCACGCGCAACTATCGTGCTCCCAGGGCGGCCATCGGCGACGTGGCCTACCTCGAGGTGGTCACCGTCAACGACACCGGCGCCTTCCTCGACTGGGGCCACCCCCGCGACCTGCTGCTGCCTTATGGCGAGCAGCGCTTCCGTCCCAGCGTGGGCAAGCGGGTGCTGGTGATGATCTACGAAGACCAGCAGGGCCGGCCGGTGGCCTCCCAGAAGCTCGAGCGCTTCATCACCGATGAGGCCGTGGGCCTGCAAGCAGGCGACGCGGTGTCACTGGTGATCGCCGAGGCGACCGACCTGGGCGTCAAGGCGGTGGTAAACCATCGCTTCTGGGGCTTGCTCTACCGCGATGACGTGAATCGACCACTGCGACGCGGCCAGCGGGTTACCGGCTACGTGAAGCGCTTGCGAGACGACGGCCGGCTGGATCTCTCGCTCTTGCCGCCGGGCGAGGCTCGGCTGGATGTGGTGGGCGAACAGGTGCTCAAGGCCCTGCGCGAGAGCGGTGGTTACCTGCCGCTGGGCGACAAGAGCGACGCGGCGGAGATCAAGGCGCGGCTGGGGGTGAGCAAGAACGCCTTCAAGCAGGCCATCGGTCGCCTCTACAAGCGTCATCTGATCACCTTAGAGCCCATCGGCATCCGATTAGTGGCGAACAAGGATTAGCGCAGGACTATTCTGGTGCTTAGAGCGAGGGGCGCCGGGGGCAGGACGAAAAGGAGGTCCTACGCCATGGATGGCGTCGGTAGCGCCCAGGGAGGGGTTTACAGCGCCTCCTTGTAGGCCTGCCCCCGGATATATCCCCCGAGCGATGCTGGCTTGGCAATTTGGTGCCCCGCCAGCCCTGCGGCATACTGGTCTCATTCATTTCCTGCTACCCGGAACTCTTCCCTGATGAGCGAGCGCGCGCTGAAGATCGGCGTGGTGATGGATCCCATCGCCGATCTCACCTACAAGAAGGACACCAGCCTGGCCATGCTGTGGGCTGCCAGGGACCGCGACTGGTCGCTGCACTACCTGGAGCAGGAGGACCTCTTCCTGCGCGAGGGGCGCGCCTTCGGCCGGATGCGCGCGCTGGAGGTGCATCGCAACCCCGGCCACTGGTATGACCTGGGCGAACCCGAGGTGGCGCCCCTGGCCGAGCTCGACGTGATCCTGATGCGCAAGGACCCGCCGGTCGACGGCTACTTCCTCAATGCCGTCTACCTGCTGGGCTTTGCCGAGCGCGAGGGCGTGCTGGTGGTCAACCCCACTCAGGCGCTGCTGGAGTGCAACGAGAAGCTCTTTGCCCAGCAGTTCCCCCAGTGCTGCACCCCGACCCTGGTCTCCTGCAACGAGGCCGTGCTGCGTGACTTCCACGCCGAACACGGGGAGGTGATCTTCAAGCCGCTGGACGGCATGGGCGGCACCGGGATCTTCCATGTGCGCCCCGAGGGCCGCAACCTGGGCGCCATCATCGAGATGCTGAGCGAGCGCGGCAGGCGCCAGATCATGGCCCAGCGCTACATCCCCGAGATCACCGAGGGCGATACCCGCATCCTCCTGGTGGATGGCGAGCCCGTTCCCTTCGGCCTGGCCCGTGTGCCCATGGCCGGCGAGACCCGCGGCAATCTGGCCGCCGGCGGCACTGGGACCAGTCGCGAGCTCACCGCCCGCGACCACTGGCTGATCGAACAGGTCCAGCCGATGGTCCGCGAGAAGGGACTGATGTTCGTCGGCCTCGACGTGATCGGCAACTACATCACCGAGATCAATGTCACAAGCCCCACCTGCGTGCGCGAGATCGATGACCAGCGCGGTACTGATATCGCTGGCCAGCTGATGGACGCCATCCAGTGCCGTCTCGGCGAGCGACGCTGAAGCGGGAGGCCTCTGGTCCATGACGAGTAGCCCCCTCAGCGACCCCATCCAGTATGCCCCGGTCACCCGTCCGTACCGGTACTGGCTGGCCTGGACGCTGGCGCTGCTGCTGCATCTGGTGGTCATCGGCGTGGTGGCCAGCCGCCAGTTCGCGCCGGCCCCTGTTGAGCGCACCAGTCTCGACGTGGTACTGGTGAGCCGGCCTTCGCCGGTGGCCATGGAGGCCGCGGCTATCGCCGAGGCCGACCAGCGCGCGGCCGGCACGCCCCAGGAGCAGGCCCCGGCGGAGGCCCGAGCCGCGCCCATGGACGAACTGCCCGAGCTGCAGGCCGCAGAACCCGAGGTGGATCCGGCCACGCCGGCCGAGCCGGAGGAGGCGGCCCGCCCCGACCCCGAGCGTGCCAGCGAGGCGGACGAGCCTCCCGCGGCCGAGGTCTCCCGCGAGGCCGAGGCGACGCCCGAGCCTCGCGACAGTGCCCCCCAGTCGGCCGAGGCCTCGGCACCGCCCACTGCTTCTGCCCCCTCCGCTTCGGGGCGCGATCTGCTCGCCCAGGCCACCTCCAGCATCCGCGAGCAGGGGCTCTCGTCGGAGTTCGCCGGGGAGCAGCCGGGGGAGGGGCGCCAGGCTGCCCAGCAGGCTGCTGAGGCGCGCTACATCGATGACTGGACCCGCCGGGTCGAGGATTACGGCAACCGGGTACATCCGGCGCCGCGTCACCTGGAGGGACAGCTGCGCATCCGGGTGGTGATCGGCCGCGACGGTCAGGTTCGCCAGGCAGAGGTGGTACAATCCTCGGGACATGCCGAACTCGACCAGGCGGCCCTGGACACGGTGCACGGTGCCGCCCCCTATCGTCCCTTCGACCGGGGCATGGGCAACCTGGACAGCCTGTCCATCACTCGGGTCTGGCGGTTCGGCCAAGGCAATCATTACGGCGTGCAATAGGTTCGCCGGGGAGTCTCATGCAATCCGTGCAACACTTCGGCTTGAAAAACCACTTCCTGCTGGCGATGCCGCACCTGGAAGACCCCAACTTCGCCGGCAGCCTCAGCTACCTCTGCGACCATGACGAGAACGGTACCATGGGCGTGATCGTCAACCGGCCCCTGGAGCTGACCCTGGACGCGCTCTTCGAGCAGCTCGAGCTGGGCGGCGACGAGAGCCCCCATCGCGATGCGCCGGTCTACTATGGCGGACCGACCCACAAGGATCGCGGCTTCATCCTGCATCGCGGCTCCAGCGATGCCTGGGATTCCAGCATCCAGGTCGCCGATGACATCGCCCTGACCACCTCCATGGACATCCTCCAGGCGCTGGCGGACGGCAAGGGGCCCGAGCAGTTCCTGATCTGCCTGGGCTGTGCCGGCTGGGAGTCGGGCCAGCTGGAGGCCGAGCTCAAGGAGAATACCTGGCTTACGGTGGAGGGGCGTGCCGACATCCTCTTCACGGTGCCGCCCGAGCAGCGTTTGGGTGCCGCCGCGGGCATACTGGGCATCGACCTGAATCTGATGACCCGCGAGGCGGGGCACTCCTGATGAAGGGTCGGCGCGTGATGACGGAGCCGGCGTGATGGCCGTTACCGGGTCGCGACTCATCCTGGCCTTTGACTTCGGCACTCGGCGCATCGGCGTGGCGGTGGGCAACGAGCTGCTCGCCAGTGCCCGGGAGCTCGATCCATTGCCGGCCCGTGACGGCATCCCCGACTGGACGCAGGTGGCGCGACTGATGGAGGAGTGGCGCCCGGACCTCTTCGTGGTGGGGCTGCCGCTCAACATGGACGGCAGCGAGTCGGTCATGAGCACTCGAGCGCGCAAGTTCGGCAAGCGCCTCTATGGTCGCTATGGCATTCCCTGCGAGATGGTCGATGAGCGCGGCTCTACCCGCGAGGCGAAGTCGCTCGCCCGGGAAGCCGGCCACCGCGGCAACTATCGCGACCAAGGGGTCGACGGCATCGCCGCGGTGTTGATCCTGGAGGGCTGGTTCGCCCGTCGCGAAGGCCTGCCACCGCGCTGATGCCGCTCGCTCAGGCCGGGTTGGCGTCGTTGTCGCGGTACTTCCTGACGAAGTCGCTCACCGAGAGGCAGGTGAACTTCTCGATGAAGAACGCCAGGGTTGCCGGGCAGCGGAAACGCTCCTCGAAGGCCTCGACATTCCCTTCCCGCGATCGCTCCACGCTGGCCAGATAGGCGTCATCCGCCTTGCTGACCTTGACGGTTGCCTGGCTGTCGTCGGCCTGTTTCTCGACCATCAACTCCCGCTGCCCTTCGAGAAGCTCTCCCAGCATCTTGCCGCCCTCGCGCTCCTCGGGTGTTGCCCATAGAAGCTGGTCACGGTTGCCGTAGCGATACAGGAAGATCATCGGCAGTACCGAGAAAATGGCCGTGGTGAGGGTCCAGGTCATCGCCGCGGCGGAGAGGTGCGCCGTGAACACCGCGATCAGCTGGATGACGATGCCCAGCGCCAGCAGCCCCGCCAGTGGACGCCACATACGGGGGTTCATGAACCCCCTGCCCAGGAAATAGCCCCACAGCCCGATCACCACGACCGCCCCTACGCCCAACTGGATCACGGCGAGTAGCGAGCCTCCGCCCACCAGCAGGGCAATGGCGCCGATGAGGATCAGCAGGGTGTAGAAGCCACACAGCAACAGATACGCACGCTTCAGGTTCATCGGTGTCATGTCTCCAGGCGATGGTCGCCATGAGCGGCGACGCGGATTGTCGTTCCCCACCAGCATAGGCGATCGGTCGCGACCTGCAGTCCGCTCAGAAAGCGGCGTCGTCAACGCCCAGGCGCTCGGGGACGAACCAGGCGACGTCACGTAGGTTCTTGTCGATGAGTGCCTCGACCCCGAGCAGGGTGGCAAAGATCGCCATGCGTACCGGGATGCCGTTGTCGGTCTGGCGGAAGATCGCCAGGCGCGGGTCACCGTTGAGGTCCACGTCCAGGTCGTTGGCCTCGGGGCGGCTGTCGCGGGGCAGGGGGTGCATGACGATGGTGGAGGCGTTGCAGCGACTGTCCAGAAAGGCGCGATCCACGGTGAAGTCCCGGGAGAGATTGAAGCCCTCGCTCATCTCGGCGGTGAAGCGCTCCTTCTGGATGCGGGTGGTGTAGGCCACATCCACGTCGGAAAAGTCGCCGGCCAGGCTTTCGCGGACCTCCACGCTGAGTCCCTGGCGGCTGACCCGCTCGATCAGGTGGCTCGGCATCTCGAGGCCGGGCGGCGCCACCAG
>NZ_JAVLBC010000183.1:0-6486 GCF_031581305.1 Halomonas sp. | reverse complement strand
CGGCGCATAGCCCGCCTCGGTGAGGGTCTCGAAGCCGGCCTTGACCAGCTCCACGGCACCGCCGCACAGCACGGTCTGCTCGCCGAACAGGTCAGTCTCGGTCTCGTCCTTGAAGGTGGTCTCGATGATACCGCTGCGTCCGCCGCCGATGGCCGCCGCGTAGGAGAGCGACAGCTCCTTGGCGTTGCCGGTGGCGTCCTGGTGGATAGCGATCAGGTCCGGGATGCCGCCGCCGCGCACGAACTCGGAGCGCACCGTGTGGCCCGGCGCCTTGGGCGCGATCATCACCACGTCCAGGTCCTTGCGCGGCTCGATCTGGTTGTAGTGGATGTTGAAGCCGTGGGCGAAGGCCAGGGTCGCGCCCTGCGCCAGGTTGGGCTCCACCTGGTTCTCGTAGATCGCCTTCTGGTTCTCGTCAGGCGCCAGGATCATCACCACGTCAGCGTTCTTGCTGGCTTCCTCCACGGAGGCGACCTTGAGGCCGGCGGCCTCGGCCTTGGCCGCGGAGGAGGAGCCTTCGCGCAGGGCGACGGTGACGTCGACGCCGGACTCCTTGAGGTTGTTGGCGTGGGCATGGCCCTGTGAACCATAGCCCACGATGGCCACCTTCTTGCCCTGGATGAGGGAGAGGTCGCAGTCCTTGTCGTAGTAGACGCGCATAGGGGGTCTCCTGAACGTAATAGCGTGGAATTGAGGTCAGCGTTGATGGCCACCCGCGCCGTCTGCCGCGGCGCTGGGATTCGTTGCAGCCGATGGGGTCACCTTACGCCAGCCCTCGCGTTGCGTAAAACGCGATATTTGCAATGCCACATGCCAAGATATGCAATAATGCCGGCATGGACATGCGCCCCCTCAAGCACTTCCTCGCCCTGGCCGAGACCCTGCATTTCGGCCGTGCCAGCGAGGCCTGCCACGTCAGCCCCTCGACGCTCTCACGCACCATCCGTCAGCTCGAGGAGAGCCTGGGCGTGCGGCTCTTCGAACGTGACAACCGGCATGTGGTACTGACCCGCCAGGGCCGCAGCTTCCAGACCTATGCCCGCGACACTCTGGAAGAGTGGGAACGGCTACGTCAGTCTCTGATGCGCGAGGCACGCACTCTCACCGGCGAGATCAGCATCTACTGCTCGGTGACCGCCAGCTACAGCTTCCTCTACGAGCTGCTCAGCGAATTCCGCACCCGGCACCCCGGCATCGAGCTCAAGCTGCACACCGGGGACCCGGCCCAGTCCCTGCCCCGTGTGCTGGCCGGCAACGAGGACATGGCGATCACCCCGCGGCCGCGTCAGGCCCCCGATGCCCTGGCCTTCAAGTCGCTGACCCGCTCGCCGCTGGTGTTCATCGCGCCCCACGAGGCCCATGATTGGATCCCCACCACCCCCGCGTCACCCTCCGCCGAGCAGTGGCGCGACGTGCCGATGATCCTCTCCGAGGCCGGCCTGTCGCGCCAGTACAGCGACACCTGGTTCCGGGCGCTGGGCGTGGCTCCGCGAATCTATGCCCAGGTAACCGGCCACGAGGCCATCGTCAGCATGGTAGGGCTGGGATTCGGCGTCGGCGTGGTACCGCGCATCGTGCTCGAGACCAGCCCCCTGGCGGAGCGGGTCAGGATCCTGCCGGTCAAGCCGGAGCTGCCCCACTATGACGTCGGGCTCTGCGTGCTGGAGCGCCGCCTCAAGAGCCCGCTGATTGCCGCCCTTTGGGACGAGGTCGCGGAACGCTGAACCACCGCCCCAGACACACGAAGGCCGCCCCGAGGGGCGGCCTTTTCGATCCAGCAGTTGGCTATCCTACAGAGACAACACTTTATCGCCGCGGGCGATACCGGATACCCCGGTACGCGCCACCTCGAGGATGCCCACTGGCGCCATGGCCTGCAGGAAAGCATCCAGCTTGCCCGCATCGCCGGTGATCTGCACCGTGTAGAGGCTCGGCGTCACGTCGACGACCTGCGCGCGGAAGATATCCACAGTGCGCTTGACCTCATCGCGGGCCGCACCCAGTGCCTTGACCTTGACCAGCATCAGCTCTCGCTCGATGTGGTTGCCCTCGGTCAGGTCCACCAGCTTGACCACGTCGATCAGCTTGTTGAGGTGCTTGGTGATCTGCTCGATCACCCGGTCATCGCCCACGGTGGTCACGGTCAACCGCGACAGGCTCGGGTCCTCGGTGGGCGCCACGTTCAGCGTTTCGATGTTGAAGTTGCGCTGCGAGAACAGCCCCACCACGCGTGACAGGGCGCCCGGTTCGTTTTCCATCAGAATCGAGATGATATGGCGCATCAGGTCCGCTCCGTCTTGGAAAGCAGCATGTCACGCATGGCGCCCAGGGGCACCTGCATCGGATAGACGTGCTCGTGCGGGTCGACGAGAACATCGAGGAACACCAGCTCGTGCGTGTCGGCAAAGGCGCGTTCCAGTGCCGGCTCGAGATCCGCCAGTGTCTCCACCCGCAGCGCGGTGAAGCCATATGCGCCGATCAACTGCTGGAAGTCGGGCAGCGATTCCATGTAGGAGTGCGCATGGCGGGACTTGTAGTTGAGGTCCTGCCACTGGCGCACCATGCCCAGCGAGGCATTGTTGAGGTTGACGATCTTCACCCCGCCACCGAACTGCTTACAGGTCGACAGCTCCTGCATCATCATCTGGAAGCTGCCCTCGCCGGTGACGCAGATCACCTGCTCCTCCGGGAAGTTGTGCTTGATGCCCATGGCCGCCGGGAAGCCGAAGCCCATGGTACCCAGCCCCCCGGAAGTGATGAAGCGATTGGGCTTGTCGAACTTGTAGTACTGGGCCGCGAACATCTGGTGCTGGCCCACATCGGTGGTCACGAAGGCCTCGCCGCGGGTCACCCTGCACAGCGCCTCGATCACCTCCTGGGGTTTGATCGGCTCGCCAGGCTTCGAGGGCTCATAGAGCTTGTCCACGCGCTCTTCCCGCCAGCCTTCGATCTGCTTCCACCAGTCAGCCAGCGCCTCGGGGTTGGCGATTCCCTTGCCCTGCACCAGGCTGATCATCTCGTTGATCACACTGCCGGCCGGGCCGACGATGGGCACATCCGCCCGCACGGTCTTGGAAATCGAGCTTGGGTCGATGTCCACATGGACGATCTTGGCGGTGGGGCAGAACTTCGAGGTATTGTTGGTGACACGGTCGTCGAAGCGCGCGCCGATGGCAATGATCAGGTCGGCATGGTGCATGGCCATGTTCGACTCATAGGAGCCATGCATGCCCAGCCAGCCCAGGCACTGCCGATCACTCTGCGGGTAGGAGCCGATGCCCATCAGGGTGGTGGTGATGGGGTAGCCCAGTCGCTGGACCAGGTCGGTCAGCCCCTCGCTGGCGTGGCCGGTGACCACGCCCCCGCCGGTGTAGAAGACCGGGCGCCGAGCCTTGAGCATCAGCTCCACGGCCTTCTTGATCTGTCCGGTGTGACCACGCGTGACCGGGTTGTACGAGCGCATCTTCACCTTTTTCGGATAGACGTACTCGTAGCGCTCGGTGGGGGCGGTCATGTCCTTGGGAATGTCCACCACCACCGGGCCGGGACGCCCGGTCGCGGCCAGGTAGTAGGCCTTCTTGAGGACTTCGGGAATCTCGGTCGGGTGCCGGATCGCGAAGCTGTGCTTCACGATCGGGCGGGTCACGCCGACAATGTCGGTCTCCTGGAAGGCGTCGTCACCGATCAGGTGGCTCATCACCTGGCCGCACAGCACCACCATGGGAATCGAGTCCATGTAGGCGGTGGCGATACCGGTGACGGCATTGGTCGCCCCGGGGCCGGAGGTCACCAGCACCGTGCCGGGCTTGCCGGAGGCTCGGGCGTAGCCATCGGCGGCGTGGGTGGCGGCCTGTTCATGGCGCACCAGGATGTGCTTGACCTTGTCCTGACGGAACAGCGCGTCATAGATATGCAGCGCCGCCCCCCCGGGATACCCATAGATGTATTCGACGCCCTCATCCTGGAGGAAGCGGGCAATCATGTCTGCGCCGGAAAGCAGTTCCACAGATGTATCTCCCCTGGAGGTCTCGAGTGCGATCCGCGCCCACCCTGTGGACACGAAGTCGAGTGCGGCGGTATGCCGCTGCCGGCCGTGCCGGCACCTGATGCCAAACCCTGGCAATTAGCCCTGTTGGGGCCTGCACTCTCATGCGGGAACGCTGATTTATTGCTGCGCTCGATATCTCGACCGTCGGTGGTACTCACAGTCCTCATTTACTGACGTGTAAACTCCGGCTGCTCCATTCCGGCGACGCTCGACCTCTCATCGCTCGCGACATAAATCACCAGTTCCCTTCACGGCGGTTTGCCGCGTCGGGGGCGTTGGCCGACTCGGGCGGTTGGCCCGGAGCCGGAAGTCCTTCGGCGGGTAGAGGCGCTTGGCCTACCCTTCGCGCGGGAATGGGGGATTGCCCGCTGGAGTCCGCGCCCGTATCAGGAAGCCTCAAGATTCCATTAGCACTGTGGACGTGTCAACCACGGAAACAGCGTGGGTAGCTCATGATGAGCCATCCGGCAAGACGGATTGTCGCTCTGGCCATTACCACTGGCCACCATAAAAGCGGGGACATCGCATTTCAGCATGAAGACACCGATAGCTCCCTGTAGGAGCGCAATTCATTGCGCGAATGACGCCGACAGGCGCCCCGAACTGAGTGCCTAATGCCGGGGAGGCCTCCGGCCTCCTTTCGCGATCTGAAGTCGGAGCGCCGAACCGTCGCTCCCAAAAGGGGGGGGGGCTTCGCCTCATTAACTCCAGAGTGCGAAGAACTCCATAAAAGAGCCCGCCCACTCACGGGGAGGGACGGGCAAGGGGTTACAGGACGCAACCTGCATTTCAGTGTAGACCGTCGCCGCCCGATCCCCCGGGCGGCAAGGTAACGCTTTGTGGCAAAGTGTGATGCGGCTTTACGGCGTGCGGCCTCAGCTCTGGAACACCAGCTGGTCGCCTTCCGCCTCCACATGGATGAGGTCGCCCGGCGAGAACTTCCCGGCCAGCAGGTCCTGGGCCAGCGGGTTCTCGATGCGGCTCTGGATCGCCCGCTTGAGCGGCCGGGCACCGTACACCGGGTCGAAGCCCGCCTCGGCCAGCAGGCCCAGCGCCGCCTCGCTGACCTCGAGGCGCAGGTCGTACTCCGCGAGCCGCCCACGCAACCGGTCGAGCTGGATCTCGGCGATGGCCTGGATCTGCACCTGGCCGAGGGCGTGGAAGACCACCACCTCGTCGATGCGGTTGATCAGCTCCGGACGGAAGTGGTCGCCCACCACCGCCATCACCATCTCTTTCATCTGGGCGTAGTCCGCCTCGTCGCCGCCCATGCGCTGGATGATGTCCGAGCCCATGTTGGAGGTCATCACGATCACGGTGTTGCGGAAGTCCACGGTGCGGCCCTGGCCATCGGTCAGGCGGCCATCCTCCAGCACCTGCAGCAGGATGTTGAACACATCGGCATGGGCCTTCTCCACTTCGTCGAGCAGCAGCACCGAGTAAGGCTTGCGGCGCACCGCCTCGGTCAGGTAGCCGCCCTCCTCGTAGCCGACATAGCCAGGGGGGGCGCCGATCAGCCGCGCCACGGAGTGCTTCTCCATGAACTCCGACATGTCGATGCGCACCATCGACTCCTCGGTATCGAAGAGGAAGTTGGCCAGCGACTTGCAGAGCTCCGTCTTGCCCACCCCGGTCGGGCCGAGGAACAGGAAGGAGCCGTTGGGCCGGTTGGGGTCGGCAAGGCCGGCACGCGAGCGGCGCACGGCGTTGGCCACGGCGGTGACCGCCTCGTGCTGGCCGATCACCCGCTCGTGCAGCGCCTCTTCCATGCGCAACAGCTTGTCGCGCTCGCCCTCGAGCATCTTGGCTACCGGGATACCGGTCCAGCGCGAGACCACCTCGGCGATCTCCTCCTCGGTGACATTGGAGCGAAGCAGCTTGTGGCTCGAGGTGTCGGCCTCAGCCTCGCTGGACTCGGCAATATTCTTCTCCAGCTCGGGTATCACGCCGTACTGCAGCTCCGACATACGGCCGAGATCCCCCTGGCGGCGCGCCTGCTCCAGGTCGATGCGGGCACGCTCGAGCTCCTCCTTGAACTGTCCCGCGCCCTGGATGCTGGCCTTCTCGGCCTTCCAGATTTCGTCGAGGTCAGCGTACTCCCGCTCCAGCTCATCGATCTCCTCCTGAAGGCTCGCGAGACGCTTCTTCGAGGCCTCGTCGGTCTCCTTCTTGAGGTGTTCGCGTTCCATCTTCAGCTGGATCAGCCGGCGGTCGAGGCGGTCCATCTCCTCGGGCTTGGAGTCGAGCTCCATGCGAATGCGCGAGGAGGCCTCGTCGATCAGGTCGATCGCCTTGTCGGGCAGCTGGCGGTCGGTGATGTAGCGGTCGGACAGGGTGGCGGCCGCCACCAGGGCGCCGTCGGAGATGGTCACCTGGTGGTGGGCCTCGTACTTGGGGGCGATGCCGCGCAGAATGGCGACGGTGTCCGCCACGGAGGG
>NZ_JAVLBC010000009.1:1318-32865 GCF_031581305.1 Halomonas sp. | reverse complement strand
TGGCGGGAGAGGCCCTGGCCGGCAAAGTCGATGGCCACTACCCGGATACCCAGGGCGGCGACCAGCCGGGGCGCCAGGCGTGAGAAGCTGGCGGCATTGTCCAGCCAGCCGTGCAGCGCCAGCCAGGTAGGGGCCTGGTCATCGCCCCAGGCCAGCGCCGCCAGGCGGCCACCGGCCAGCCTCAGGGAGCGGGGCTCACTCATGCTGACGGCTCCAGCAGGTCGTCGAGCGAGTCGGGTCGGGAAATTCCATGGGGAACATGTGCCCGCCCGGGACTTCCGCCACGCTCACCCCCCGCTGCACCAGACGGCGACGTCGACGCAAGGTGAGCAGGTCCGACTCGGCACCGGCCAGCACCCCCAGGGGCACCCTGACCCGACCAGGGAGGTCGCCCAGGTGGTCCGGCAGGTGACGGAATACCTGCACCTCGATGTCCGGGTCATAGCGCAACACTACGCTACCGTCATCCAGCTCGCGGGTGCCGCCGTCAACGTAGTCGTGAAGGGCGGTCTCGGTAAAGCGGCGGAAGAGCCCCCGGCGGCGCAGATAGTGCATCATGGCCTGGCGGTCGGGCCAGCTGTCGCGACGACCGAGGCTTCTGCCGGCAGGCGTCACACGGTCGGCCAGGCCCAGGCGCTTGGCCACCTTCATGGCCCAGGCTTCCAGGCCCAGCATCAGCGGCGGGTCGAGCATCACCACGCAGCGGAACCGTTCGGGAGCGCGCTCAGCGACCATGGCCATCAGCACGCCGCCCATGGAGTGGCCCACGCCGACCACCGGGCCCGGGAAGCGGGCCAGGTGCTCGAGCAGTTCGTCGCGCAGGGCCAGCCAATTGTGCCCGACGGGGAAGTCGGGATGATGGCCCAGGCGATCCAGCGGGTGCAGGTCGAAGCGCTCGGCCAGCGGCGCCAGGAAGCTGCGGTAACTCTGTCCCGGGAAGCCGTTGGCGTGGGCAAAGACAAGGGGGAGGCGCGAGGCGTGGTCGGATCTTCTCATGAACTCTTCCTGCTGGTGGGCACCCGGCCGGCGCCCTTGTGGCGATAGCAGGCTAACGGGATTACCATGATCCGCCAAGTCGCCCGGCGACGACAGGCCAATCGACAGGAGCGCATCATGGAAGCCCCCCGCAAACCCGTCCGCGATACCCGCACCCGCAATCGCGTGTTCCTGGTGACCGTGGTGGCCGCCATCGTCGTCGGCTTCTGGCTGACGCGCTAGGCCAGGCCCCCCATGGAGCTCTCCACCCTCTTCCTGCAGACTCTGGAGATCACCCTGCCGGTCTTCGCCATGGTGTTCATCGGCCTCGGCCTGAAGCGTGCCGGCTGGATCGACCGGGCCTTCGTCGCCACCGCCTCGATGCTGGTCTTCAAGGCCACCCTGCCGACGCTGATCTTTCTCAGCATCATCCGTGCCGACCTGGCGGCCACCCTGAACCCGGCGCTACTCGGCTTCTTCGCCCTGGCGACCCTGGGCAGCTTCCTGTTCAGCTGGGGCTGGGCGATCCTGCGCGTGCCCCGTGAGGAGCGCGGCGTCTATGTCCAGGGCGCCTTCCGCGGCAACTGCGGCATCGTCGGCCTGGCGCTTGCCGCCGGCATGTACGGCGACGACGGGCTGTCCGCCGGTGGCCTGCTGCTGGGGGTGGTGATCCTCACCTACAATGTCTTCTCAGTGATCGCCTTGGCCAGCTACCAGGAGGGTCAGCACACGGACTGGCGCAGCATCCTCAAGCATATTGCCACTAACCCGCTGATCCTCGCCGTCGTCGCCGCCGTGCCTGTAGCCTCCGTGGGGCTGCCCCTGCCCGGCTGGTTGATGACCTCCGGCGACTACTTCGCCTCACTGACCCTGCCGTTGGCGCTGATCTGCATCGGCGCCACCCTCTCGCTGGGTGAGATCCGCGACTCGGGCCGGCTGGCGATCAGTGCCAGCCTGATGAAGATGGTCACCCTGCCGGCACTGGCCACCGGGGCCGCCTGGCTTCTCGGCTTCGAGGGACGCGAGTTGGGCATCATGTATCTGTTCTTCGCCAGCCCCACCGCCGCCGCGGCCTTCGTGATGGCCAAGGCGATGGGCGGCAATGCTGCACTCACTGCCACTATCATCGCCCTGACCACGCTGATGGCCAGTGTGACCATCACCCTGGGGGCCTTCGGGCTCAGGGCCGCCGGTCTGATCTAAGCTCGGCGGGAGTGGTGAACCCACGCAGACGGGCACAGCCCGCTGCCCACACCTCGGCATCAAGCTCGGCCACGGCGCCAGTAGGGAAGCCAGGACCGCGATCACCCCGTCCTTCGACCAGCAGGCCGACGAGGGCGGCGATCAGCGGCATGTGACTGACCAGCATCAGCGGCCGGTCATCGGGCTCACCGAGCAGCCACTCCACCACGGCCTCGGAGGGATCGTCGGGCGTGATGATCGACAGAGGCTCGACCGTGAGCCCCAGGGGTTCGGCGATCCACTCCGCCGTCTGCTGAGCCCGTACAAAGGGACTAGCCAGCAGGCGCAGGCGCTGGAGGTCCAGGTCGTCGCGGGTGGCAAGCCAGCGCCCCATGCACCGCGCCTCCTCTTCTCCGCAAGGAGTCAACTCGCGCTCGGCGTCAGGGCGGCCCGAGGCGGCCTCGCCATGTCGCATGATCAAGACCCGCTCACCCATGGCGGTCGCCCCCGTCGCGCCGATCCTGCCGCACCTCCTTGCGGGGCAGCACGAACTCCACGTCACTGCTCTGCTCGCCAAGCATCAGCAGCCGTGCCATATCGCGGGCCGGCACGCCCTTGAACAGCACCTGGTAGAGCCCCTCGGCCAGCGGCATGTAAACACCATCCTCGTGGGCCTTGTCACGCACCAGGCGCACGGTATTGACCCCTTCGGCGACCTGACCCAGCGCCTGGACCGCCTCGTTCAGGCTCTTGCCCTCGCCCAGGGCCTGGCCCACCCGATAGTTGCGGGACAGCGCCGAGGAGCAGGTGACGATCAGATCGCCCACCCCGGCCAGCCCCAGAAAGGTCATGGGGTTGGCCCCCTGGTCGACGGCGAAGCGGCTCATCTCGGCCAGCGCCCGGGTCATCAGCATGCTACGCGTGTTCTCGCCCGTGCCCAGTGCCGCCGCCATGCCGGCGGCGATGGCATAGATATTCTTCAGCGCCCCGCCAAGCTCCACGCCATAGCGGTCGTTGCTGGCATAGACCCGGAAGTAGTCGCAGCCCAGTGCACTCTGCACGCGGGTGCGGGTCTCCGGGTCGTCGCTGGCGATCACCGTTGCGGTGAGCTGCTTGTCGGCGATCTCCGAGGCCAGGTTCGGTCCCGAGATCACGCCGATATGCGGGAAGCCGGTCTCCTCCTCGAGGATCTGGCTCATCAGCTTGAAGCCCTCCTCCTGGATGCCCTTGGTGGTGCTGACAAGGATCTGCGCCTCGTGCAGGAAGGGCCGTGCCTGGCGCACCACCTCACGGAAGGCCTTGGAGGGGATCGCCACCAGCACCAGCTCGGCGCCTTCGAGGACCTCGGCCATCTCGGTGGAGGCCACCACCGCGGCATTGATGATGAAGTCCGGCAGGTAGCGGCCGTTACGGTGCTCGCGAGTGATCTGCGCCGCCAGGTCGGGGTCACGCAGCCACTGGCGCACCTCGGCCCCGTTATCGGCGGCAATACTGGCGAGGGCGGTGCCGAAGCTGCCGCCACCAAGTACCGCCACGCGCATGGGTTGGTCTGACATGGTCGCCCCGGAAAGTTGGATGGACGTGGGAAGTGTAACGAAAAAACGCCCCACGGAGGGACGTATCAGAGTAGAGGAAGGCCCGGGCCGGCAATCGGCCCGGGCGCGCCCGAATCAGTCGATCAGGTGCAGCAGCGAGTCGATGCTCGACCTGGCATCGCCGTAGAACATCCGCGTGTTCTCCTTGAAGAACAGCGGGTTCTCGATGCCGGAGTAGCCGGTACCCTGGCCCCGCTTGCAGACGAAGACCTGCTTGGACTCCCAGACCTTGAGCACCGGCATGCCGGCGATGGGGCTGTTGGGGTCCTCCTGGGCGGCCGGGTTGACGATGTCGTTGGAGCCGATGACGATCACCACGTCGGTGCTGGGGAAGTCGTCATTGATCTCGTCCATCTCCAGCACGATGTCGTAGGGCACCTTGGCCTCGGCCAGCAGCACGTTCATGTGCCCCGGCAGGCGACCCGCCACCGGGTGGATGCCGAAGCGCACCTCCTTGCCGGCGGCGCGCAGCTTGCGCGTCAGCTCGCTGACCGCGTTCTGGGCCTGGGCCACCGCCATGCCGTAGCCCGGCACGATGATCACGCTGTCGGCATCGTTGAGGGCACTGGCCACGCCGCCGGCGTCGATGGACACCTGCTCGCCCTCGATCTCCGCCGCCGGCCCCTGGCTGCCACCGAAGCCGCCGAGGATGACGTTGATGAAGTTGCGGTTCATCGCCTTGCACATGATGTACGACAGGATGGCACCGGAAGAGCCCACCAGGGCGCCGGTGACGATCAGCAGGTCGTTGGAGAGCGTGAAGCCGATGGCCGCCGCGGCCCAGCCGGAATAGCTGTTGAGCATCGACACCACCACCGGCATGTCGGCGCCGCCGATGCCCATGATCAGGTGATAGCCGATGAAGAAGGCCAGCGCCGCCAGCACCAGCAGGGTCCAGAAGCCGGCCCCGTTGAGGTAGAGGATGGCCAGCAGCAGCGACAGCGCCGCCGCCCCGGCATTGAGCATGTGCCCGCCGGGCAGCTGCTTGGGCTTGCCGTCGACCTTGCCGGCCAGCTTGCCGAAGGCGATCACCGAGCCGGTGAAGGTCACCGCGCCAATGAAGATGCCCAGCACCACCTCGACCTGCAGGAACATCAGCTCGTCCGGTGCCTTGGTGGCCACCAGGGCGGCAAAGGCCGAGAACTGCTCGGTGGCCCCTTCCACGGCCTGAACGGCCATCACCCGGCGCCGCTCCAGGTCCGCGCTCCAGGCCACGAAGACCGCGGCCAGGCCGACGAAGCTGTGCAGTGCCGCCACCAGCTGCGGCATCTCGGTCATGTCGACCTTGCCGGCCACGTAGACGCCGACACCCGCCCCGATGAGCATCATCGGGATCATCCACCAGTAGCCGCCGATGCCCGGCCCGAAGGCGGTGAAGAACACCGCCACGGCCATGCCGACGATGCCGTACCAGACGGCCCGCTTGGCCTTCTCCTGGTTGCTCAACCCCCCCAGCGAGAGGATGAACAATACACTTGCCGCGATCGCCGCGGCAGATACGAATCCTTGACCCAACATGTCGTGTCTCCGCCGCTCAGGATTTCTGGAACATGGCCAGCATCCGGCGTGTCACCAGGAAGCCACCCACGATATTGATGGACGCGATCAGCACCGAGATCGCCGCGAGCACGCCGACAACGACGCTGCCGGAGCCGATCTGCAGGATCGCCCCGAGGATGATGATGCCGGAGATCGCGTTGGTCACCGCCATCAGTGGCGTGTGCAGCGAATGGCTGACGCCCCAGATCACCTGGAAGCCGATGAAACAGGCCAGCACAAAGACGATGAAGTGCTGCATGAAGGAGGCCGGGGCCACCTGGCCAAGCAGCAGCATCAGCGCGCCGCCCACGGCGAGCAGGGTCACCTGGCGCTTGGTCTGCGCCTTGAAGGTGGCGAGTTCGGCGGCCTTCTTCTCCTCGGGCGTCGGCTCCTTCTCCTTGGGCTTGGGCTTGGCCGCGGCGATGGCCTTCACCTTGGGCGGCGGCGGCGGGAAAGTGACCTCGCCCGCGTGAGTCACCGTGGCCCCGCGGATGACATCATCCTCCATGTCATGCACGACCTTCCCGTCCTTCTCGGGCGTGAGGTCGGTGAGCATGTGGCGGATATTGGTGGAATAGAGCAGCGAAGCCTGGGTGGCCATGCGCGAAGGGAAGTCGGTGTAGCCGACGACCGTCACACCGTTGTCGGTCACCACCTTCTCGTCGGGCTTGGTCAGGTCGCAGTTGCCGCCTTTCTCGGCCGCCAGGTCGACGATCACCGAGCCGGGCTTCATGGCCTCGACCATATCCTCCAGCCACAGCTTGGGCGCCGGCTTGCCGGGGATCAGCGCCGTGGTGATGACGATGTCGACGTCCGGCGCCTGCTCGCGAAAGCATTCGAGCTGCTTCTCGCGGAACTCGGGGCTGGAAGGCGCGGCATAGCCGCCGCTCTCGGAACCGTCCTGGCTCTCGTCGAAGTCGAGGAACAGGAACTCGGCGCCCATGGACTCGATCTGCTCGGCCACCTCGGGGCGCACGTCGAAGGCACGCACCACGGCCCCCAGGCTGGTGGCGGTGCCGATGGCGGAAAGACCCGCCACGCCAGCACCGATTACCAACACCTTGGCCGGCGGCACCTTGCCCGCGGCAGTTACCTGGCCGGTGAAGAAGCGCCCGAAGTTATTGCCCGCCTCGATCACCGCCCGGTAGCCGGCGATGTTGGCCATGGATGAGAGCGCATCCATCTTCTGCGCCCGAGAGATACGCGGCACCATGTCCATGGCGACGACGGTGGCTCCCTGGGCCTTGCAGAGCTCGAGCATGTCCTCGTTCTGGGCCGGCCAGAAGAAGGCGATCAGGGTCTGCCCCTCGCGCAGCCGGCGAGCCTCTTCCTCGGAGGGTTCGCGGACCTTGATGACCACCTCCGCCTCGGTCCAGAGCGACTCGGCCCCGTCGATCACGGTGACCCCGGCCTCGCGATAGGCATCATCGTTGAAGCCCGCGGCGACCCCGGCCCCAGCCTCGATCAGGCACTCATGTCCCAGTTTCTGGATCTGCTTGGCGCTCTCGGGCGTCAGCGCGACACGCGCTTCCCCCCGGGCACTCTCCTTTGGTGCGCCTATCTTCACGTTCGACCTCCTTGCTTCAGGCCGCCTTGGCGGCCCCACAATGACTGAACCGGTGACGATACCCGGTGCCGAGAACCATGACATGATACAGCACCACACCGCAGCCATCGGATCAAGGCTACTTAGCGTGCCATTCGCCTAAGATGCCCCCACCGGAGCGTCGAAAAAAGAAAACCCCGCCGGCAGGGAAGGCCGACGGGGTAGGGGTCGCTTACTGCGAAGCGGCGATGAGGCTGCAGGTCAGGCACTCAACAGGGCGTTGAGCCGCTTGACGTAGGCGGCGGGGTCATCAAGGTGGCCGCCCTCGGCGATGATCGCCTGGTCGAGCAGGATACGCGCCAGGTCCTCGAAGCCCTCACCCTCGACGCCCTCGAGACGCGCCACCAGCGCATGCTCGGGATTGAGCTCGAGGATCGGCTTGACCTCGGGCATCTTCTGGCCAGCCGCCTCCATGATACGGCGCATCTGGAAACCCATCTCGTGCTCGGGCAACACCACACAGGCCGGCGAGTCGGTGAGGCGATGCGTCACCTTGACCTCCTGGACCTCGTCGCCCAGCGCCTCCTGGACGCGCTTGACCAGGTCCTCCTTGGCCTTGGCCGTTTCCTCCTGGGCCTTCTTCTCCTCCTCGTCCTCGACGTCGCCGAGATCGAGCTCACCCTTGGCCACGTCGACGAAGTGCTTGCCCTCAAACTCGTCGAGATGGCTCATCAGCCACTCGTCGATGCGATCGTGCAGCAGCAGCACCTCGATGCCCTTCTTGCGGAAGATCTCCAGGTGCGGGCTCGACTTGGCCGCATTGAAACCCTCGGCGACGATGTAGTAGATCTTCTCCTGCCCTTCCTTCATGCGCGAGACGTAGTCGGCCAGCGACTGGTCCTGGGTGGCGCTGTCGGTATGGGTAGTGGAGAAGCGCAACAGGCCGGCGATCTTCTCGCGGTTGGCGTGGTCCTCCGCCGGCCCCTCCTTGAGCACGCTGCCGAAGGTGTTCCAGAAGGTCTGGTAGGCCTCATTATCCTTGGCCAGCTTCTTGAGCATGTCGAGCGCGCGCTTGGTCAGGGCCGCCTTGATCTTGTCGACCTGCGGGTCCTTCTGCAGCAACTCGCGGGAAACGTTGAGCGACAAGTCGCGGGTGTCCAGCACGCCCTTGATGAAGCGCAGATAGAGCGGGAGGAACTGCTCGGCGTCATCCATGATGAAGACGCGCTGCACATAGAGCTTTACGCCCCGGGCGCCATCTCGCTCGTAAA
The DNA here is from genome assembly GCF_031581305.1 of Halomonas sp. Classification (GTDB taxonomy): domain Bacteria; phylum Pseudomonadota; class Gammaproteobacteria; order Pseudomonadales; family Halomonadaceae; genus Halomonas. The sequence goes on along the minus strand of NZ_JAVLBC010000009.1, from coordinate 24,757 downwards.
GATCAAAGGGCGCGCGACCGGGCACGTAAAGTAGGCTGGTATACTCGAGCTTGCCCTCGACCTTGTTGTGACTCCAGGTCAGCGGGTCGCTGAAGTCATGGGCCACATGCTTGTAGAAGGCCTTGTACTCGTCGTCGGAGATCTCGCTCTTGGGCCGCACCCAGAGGGCAGTGGCCTCGTTGACGGTCTCCCAAGTAACGGTCTCGCTGCCCTCGATGTCGTTGCCGTCCTCGTCCTTGGCGGTCTCGACCTTCGGCATGCGCACCGGCACCTCGATATGGTCGGAGTACTTGCGCACCAAGCTCTTGAGGCGGAAGTCATCGGCAAACTCCCGGGCATCCTCCTTGAGGTGCAGCACGATCTCGGTGCCGTGAACCTCACGGTCGATATCGGCGACGGTGAATTCGCCCTCGCCCTTCGAGTGCCATTCAACGCCTTCACCTGCGTCGCTGCCGGCCTTGCGGGTGCGCACAGTGATGTCGTCGGCGACGATGAAGCCGGAATAGAAGCCGACCCCGAACTGGCCGATCAGCCGAGCATCCTTCTGCTGCTCGCCGGAGAGCTGCTGGAGGAACTCGGCGGTGCCGCTACGCGCGATGGTACCGAGATTCTCGATCACCTCGTCGCGGCTCATGCCGATGCCGTTGTCGCGCACGGTCACGGTGCCCGCCTCGGCGTCGTGGTCGATCTCGATGCGCAGCTCGCTGTCGCCTTCGTATAGCGCGTCGTTATCCAAGGCCGCATAGCGAAGCTTGTCGCAGGCATCGGCACCGTTGGAAATCAGCTCGCGCAGGAATATCTCCCGGTTGGAATACAGGGAGTGGATCATCAGGTGCAGTAGCTGCTTGACCTCGGTCTGGAAACCGAGGGTTTCCTCATGAGTCGCGGTAGTCATGTGGCTGGAACCCCTCTTTCGACATGACGATGATGGCAAAAGCCACCGGTTCAAGACTGTCGTCGATATGGGGCCCAGATGGGGTTTTTCAAGCACCTGCTCCGGCGGGATCACCGAGCACGAAATGCAGGCGCGCAGTGGCCACCGGCACCGCCTCACTCTCCTGCCAGGCGCAGACCCGCACATTGCCCATGCGCCGCCCCTCGCGCTGCAGGCTGCAGCGGGCCAGGGACGGCGCCAGCCGCGCCGTACGCAGATAGTCAATGGAAATGTCGATGATGCGCGGCAGGCACAGTGTACGCGCCGCGAGCATCAGGTCCAGGGTCGCCGCGGTCTCCATGAAGGCAGCCACCACACCGCCATGCAGGGCCGGCAGCAGGACATTGCCGACATTGCCCTCGCGAGGGTCGAGGCGAAACAGCAGACCCTCGCCCTGCGGGTCCGGGACCGCCGAGACCCCGATGCGCCGGGCATAGGGAACCAGGGCCAGCCAGGCCTCGACATCGCCCTCTGCACGGGTCCTCGCCAGCCACTCGACATTGTCGAAGCCCTCATGCATGGTCGTTCTCCTTCGCGAAGAGCGCCTCGGCGAAGCCGTCGGGCGTATGACGCGGCCCCAGCCTTACGAAATTGCCGATGCCCCGGGCCAGCGGCCGACCCGCTTCCTGCCACAGGGTGCCCTCGGTAAACACCACCGATTCGGTGATCCGGACCACGCGCGCCTCGGCGAGGATGGCCCGCCCCACCACCCCTGGCCGGAAGTGATCGACCCGCAGGTCCAGGGTTGGACAGACCTCCGGCGCCGGCAGGGCCGGCAGCACCGCCGAGCCGCAGACGGTATCCAGCAGCATGGACAGTACCCCACCGTGCACCAAGCCCCGGGCAGTATCGCCGAGCAGGTCATCGCACCAGGGCAGGCGCATGGTGGTCACCTCGGAGGTGACCACGAGCACCTCGAGGCCCAGTTCGCGGGTGTGGGGAATCACCGTGACGAAACGCGTCAGGGCGCGACGCCAGTCGGCATCGCTCGGGATCTGGCCATGGGTCATCCGGGCCTCGCAAGCGGCAGCAGGGAAACGAAGATGTCAAACGATCGTATCAAGGCGGCGGCGTCTCGTCGCCTCGACCTTCGCCGGAGGGTGGATCATGGCCCTCCTGGCGCTCCCGCCAGGCACGATAGCCCGCGAGGCGCCGGTCAACCCGGGTCAGCAGCCAACCGACGATCACCACATCATCCACCAGCCCCAGCAGCACGAGCATGTCGGGAATCAGGTCAAGCGGCGAGACCAGGTACGCCAGGGCTGCCAGCATCCACAGGAAGGCCCCCCACGGCACCGGGCGGTAGCGTCCCAGCAGCACATCACGGGTCATGGGCAGGAACAGCCGCAGCGCGCGACCCATCTGCCCCAGCACGCGAGTGCGACGGCGCAGACGCGCCATCAGGACACCGCCACCGAATCTGGCCATCTCGAACTCCTTGCCGACAGGCGGGAATACCGCTACACGATAAGATATCCACTCCCTCACGAACAGCCGCTGCCTGTCGTGCAGCGGCGACACTACTCAAGTGCCCTGCCATCGGCCACCATGGCAGATTGAGGACCGCGAACCGCAAGAGGTCACGATATGCTCCTGTCATTCGGCCGCTGCAAGGCCTTGATCGCTGCCACCCTGTGCGTCTTGCCCCTGGCCGGCCAGGCCGGCGACCGCGCCATGCGGGATGCCCTGGAGGCCGCCCGCAACGCTCAATGGGAAAAGATCGACCGGGGCGCCATCGAGGATCATGTCCTCGTCGGCTACGTCGACTATCATCGGCTGCGCCAGCGCCTGCCGGATGTGGATCCCGTGCAGGTGCTGGCCTACATCGAACGTCATGCGGACTCCCCGCTCAGCGACTGGATGCGCGGCCAGGCGATCGCCAAGTACGGCCACGCCGGGCGCCCGGCCAGCCTGCTGGCGGTCGCCGACGGCGTGCCCGAGGGCACCGCACGCCAGTGCTACTACTACACCGCCCTGCTCGATCGCGCGCCGGAGGACGCCGCCCGGGGCGGCCGCGAGCTCTGGCTCGTCGGCCGCTCCCAGCCGGATGCCTGTGACACCCTCTTCGACACCCTGCGAGCCCGGGGCGAGATCGGCCAGGCCCATGTCTGGGAGCGCATGATGCTCGCCTGGCAAGCCGGCGAAAGCGGCCTGATGAACTACCTGGGCCGGCAGCTGAGCACCGACTGGCAATCCGCCAGGGCCAGCCTCGACCGGCTGCGCAAGGACTACGCGGCCGTAGCCGAGGTCCCGGCCTGCACGGGACCGGGCTGCCGGGGCAGCGGGCCGCTATTCGCCGCGGCCATGCACGGCTTCACCCGCGCCGACACCGAGGCGGCTCTGGAGGCCTGGCGCAAGGTCTCTCCTCACCTCTCGCTGGAATCCCGCTACCGAGATGCCATCGAGCGTGATTTGGCCTTCTACGCGATGGTGCGCGACATCGACCAGCACGGTGGCTGGCGCGACGAGGTCGTGGCACGCCTCGGCGACGCCGAGCTGCTGGAGCTTCGCGTGCGCAGGGCCCTTGCCGCGAGGGACTGGCCGGGGGTCATCGACTGGATGCATCGCATGCCCGACGAGACCCGCCGGGAGGCCCGCTGGCAGTACTGGCTGGGCCGGGCCCTGGATCAGCAGGGCGACACCGCCACCGCGGAAAAGGCCTATGCCGCGGCGGCCGAAGAGCGAAACTTCTTCGGTTTTGCCGCCGCCGACCGCCTGGGTCGCCCCTACGCCCTGAACCTGAAGCGCAACACCCTCGACGCGACTACCCGCCGGGAAGTCGCCGAGTGGCCGGCAGTCCGGCGCACCGAGGCGCTACGCCGCATCGACGAGCCTGGCCTTGCCAACAGCGAATGGTACCGGGCCGTGGCCCGCGGCACCGCCGAGGAGGCCCGGGCCCTGGCCGACTATGCGGCGCAGAGGGGCTGGCTACCCGAGTTGGTGCAGACCACCATCGTCGGCCAGATGTGGGACGCCCTGGCCTGGCGCTTCCCCGAGGCCTATCGTGATGACTTCCTGCACTGGGGCGGCGTGGCCGGGGTCGACCCCTACCTGCTGATGGGCATCGCCCGGCGGGAGAGCGCCTACAATCCCGTGGCCCTCTCCCCCGCCGGAGCCCGCGGCCTGATGCAGCTGATGCCGGCCACCGCGGCCCAGCTCGGCCAGCGCCTGGGGATCGGCGATCCCGGCCCCTACGGCGTCCTCGAGCCCGAGGTGAACATCCGCCTGGGCAGCACCTACCTGGGCGAGCTGATCGATCGCTACAACGGCAACCGCCTCGCCGCCGCGGCGGCCTACAATGCCGGCCCCAGCCGAGTCGACCGCTGGCTGCGCGACGCGCCGGAAGAGTTCGACCTCTTCGTCGAGAGTATTCCCTTCCGCGAGACCCGCCACTACGTGCAGGCCGTGCTCGCCTACCGGGTGATTTTCGAGAGCCTCTCCAGGGGCGGCGAGAGCAAGGGGGTCACGATGCTGAGCCCGAGGGAGAAGGCGGTGCGCTATGATCGCTCATTGCTGGCCAGAAACTGATCTGCGAGCCGTAAGCCGTAAGCCGTAAGCCGTAAGCCGTAAGCCGTAAGCCGTAAGCCGTAAGCCAAGAAGCTGCCTACGGTCTTGCTAACGGCAATGGTTTGTTCTTATAGCTTCAAGCTTATGCCTTACAGCTCCGGAAGAAGTCCGGTTTAGCCGGGCTGTCGCGTCAGTGCCAACTTGATGCCGAAGCCCACCAGCACCGCACCGGTGACGCCATTGAGCCAACGCGAGAACGCCGGACTCGCCAGCCAATGACCCGCGCTTCCTACCATCACCACGATGGCTATCTGCCACAGGTTGGCCACCACGAAGTGCACCCCGGCCAGCCACAGCGACTTGGCCAGCGCCGGCTCATCGGGAGCGATGAACTGGGGCAGGAAGGCCATGTAGAAGACGACTGTCTTGGGGTTGAGCACATTGGAGAGCAGCCCCTCGCGCACGGGGCGCCACAGCGACACGGCCTGCCGGTTGGCCTGGACGCCGGTCACGGGAAGCCCCTGCCCTCGCCGGGCCAAGCGCAGGCTATTCACGCCCAGCCACACCAGGTAGGCGGCACCGGCCAGCTTGAGCAGGCCGAAGGCCCAAGCCGACTGCAGCAGGATCAACGAGATGCCCAGGGCAGAGACCGCGGCGTGCACGAAAAGCCCGCAGCAGATGGCCAGGCTGGTCGCCACGCCGTCGCGCCAGCCACCCCGGGCGGTGTTGCGAACCACCAGCAGGGTATCGACCCCGGGGCTCATGCTCAGCAGGGTGATGGCCACCAGGAACGGCCAGAACTGTGCATCGAGGTACATGGGGTTAACCGTTGAAGATGCCGCGACGCGCATGGCGCATGGAGATCTGGTCGTTGAGGGTCCAGAAGTCGTAGAGCACCCCGAGGCCGAAGATCCCGAAGGTCAGCAGGTAGAGCAGACCGGTCAGCCACTTGCCCAGGTAGAAGCGATGAAGGCCGAATACCCCCAGGAAGGTAAGCAGCAGCCAGGCCAGAGAGTAGTTGGTGGGGCCGGACTGGAAGCGCAGGTCGGCCTGGCGATCCATGGACGGGATCAGGAAGAGGTCGATCAGCCAGCCGATCCCCAGCAACCCCAGGGTGAAGAACCAGATCGTGCCGGTCACCGGCTTGCCGTAGTAGAAGCGGTGAGCACCAAGGAAACCGAACAGCCAAAGCAGGTAGCCGACAAGCTTGCTATGGGTGTCCCGGGAGGCGATTCGGGTATGGGTCATGGGGGTCTCTTTCATGGATGAAACGGGCGGGGTGAAGGCTGGACGCCCACCGGCTTTGCAACTACAGTGACTTTGCGGGCGCAGCGCCAGTCTCCTTGTGCCACCCTGTTGACGCAACCCTGGCGCTGTTGCACTATCCGCTGCGTTGGTCAGCAAGCAGAAAAGTCGTCAGTTGTACTTCGATTCCTTCGATACACCGGGTGCGCACTTCCTTCTTGCCTTGCCTACGCAATACGGGTCTGTGTCCAGGACACTCCCTGCCAGACCCAGCACCATTATTTAGTTAGTTAAGGAAATCGACGATGGCAACTGGCACTGTCAAGTGGTTCAACGATACCAAGGGCTACGGCTTCATCTCTCCGGACGACGGCGGTGATGACCTGTTCGCTCACTTCTCCGAGATTCAGGCTGAAGGTTTCAAGTCCCTGCAGGACGGCCAGAAGGTCACCTTCGAAGTGACCCAAGGCAAGAAAGGCCTTCAGGCCTCCAACATCCGGCCCGCCGACTGATCCTCGGTTGATCCGGAGGCGACCGAGCAGCCCTCCCGCACGGTCACCACAGGGAAGGGCCCACCGTCTGGTGGGCCTTTTTCGTTCCCGGCCACGGCGCCAGGGGTGACGCGTCAGTCAGTAACCGTCTCCGTGTCGTCGCCATCGAGCGCATCGAGCTCCGATGACGTCCCGGGGGCCTGGCGTTCCGCTTCCTCGAATTGCTCGTCGATCTGGCGACTCGCCTCCTCGAAGCGCTTCTCGGTTTCCTCGATAATGGCCTCGATATCCGAGCGGGTACTCTCCCCGGGCAATGCCTCCCGTTCATCCAGCTCGCTGCCCGAGGTCGCGTCGAGATCGATATCCGACTCGTACGCGGGAGACTCCATGGGTTCGAACTCGGGTGACGCCTCCATGGGCTCCAACTCGGGCGCCTCCTCCTCGGCACTCTCGAACTGCTCGTCGATGCGACGGCTGGCTTCATCGAAGCGCCGCTCCGTCTCCTCGATGATGGCATCGACATCGGAGCGGGTCGTCTCGCCGGGCAGGGCCGCGCCCTCATCCAGAGTATCGGCCGGCGACTCGCCCAGGGTCTCGGCCTCGGCGTCCACCTCACCCTCGGCCTCCAGGTCCAGCTCGCCCTCGGCCTCGAGATTGCCGTCTGCCTCATCCGGTACCGCAGGTTGCTCCTCCACGGGCGCCTCGGGGGACGACGCCTGCTCCTCGGGGACTGACGTGTCATCGGACTCGGCGGCCGGCTGAGTGGCCTCTTCCTGCGTCTCCTCGACCTCGGCCGGAGCAGGCTCGTCACCACCGTTGCCGCAACCCGCGAGTCCCGTGGCCAGCGCCATGGCCGCAACCAACGGCATCCAGGGTTTCATTGACATTCTCTTGCTCCTGACGAAAGGAAGGACATTGCACCAGAGCACCCCCTCTCTCGCAAGGCGCCGTCACGTTTCAGGTGGCAAACAGCTGGCCGGCGATATCACGGAACGCCTTGAATTCAATGGCATTGCCGCTGGGGTCGCGGAAGAACATGGTGGCCTGCTCCCCGGGTTCGCCACGAAAGCGGATATAGGGCTCGATCTCGAAGCGCACGCCCGCCGCGGTGAGCCGGTCGACCAGGGCCTCCCAGTCGGCCATCTCCAGCACCACCCCAAAGTGTGGCACCGGCACGCCATGACCATCCACCGGGTTGCGGTGATCGTCGATGCCCTTCTCCCCCAGGGCAGGATTCAGGTGACAAACGAACTGGTGGCCATAGAGATTGAAGTCGACCCAGGTATCGCTGGAACGCCCTTCCGGGCATCCCAGCAGTTCACCATAGAATCGTCGCGCCTCGGCCAGGTCACGGACCTGCACGGCCAGATGAAAGGGAGTGAGCATCATGCAGTCCTCCGGGTAGTCAGGGTGGTCAAGATGTTCGGATGCTTCATCATGCCGTCCCGATGGCCGCCTGGCCAGCAGGGCAGCCAGGGACACGACGGGAACGGTCAGCGAAAGGCCCAGCGAGGTGGCCAGGTCGTTGGCACTGCCCAGGGGCAATATCCCCAGGCCGGGTCGAAGCTCAGGTGACAGCCTCATCAGGCCGTTGACCACCTCGTTGACTGTGCCATCACCGCCGCCGGCGATCACTCGCTCTACCCCATCATACCCGGCCTGCTCCGCCATGCGGACAGCATCGCCCTGCTCCCAGGTGACCCTGACCTCGATGTCGTCCCCCATCTCACGCCGGGCGAAGACCGCCTCTCTCACTGCCGGCAGCTGCGCCGACTTGCCATTGAGGATCAACCTGGCCATTCGCGCTCCTCTCGCTTGTGTCGTCCCATCCCGGACATGACAGCGTTGCCGGATGACGGCACACACCCAATCATGAATGCCAATCAGCTTACGACTTCACTACAATAATTGTCTTGTCGACGCGTGCAGAACAGGGAGCGTGCATGATCGAACCAGCCTATCTTCTGGCGGCCTTCGTTGGCGGCTTCGCCGCAATGGGGCTCCGGCTGCCACCCCTGGTGGGCTTCCTGGTCGCTGGCTTCGCGCTCAATGCCCTTGGCTATGACAAGACCCCGCTGCTCGAGACCCTCTCCCACATCGGGGTCACCCTGCTGCTGTTTACCATCGGCCTGAAGCTCGACGTGCGTACCCTGCTGCGCCGGGATGTCTGGGGGGGCGCTTCCCTGCACATGCTGGCATCGACGCTGCTGATGGTGGCGCTGCTGTCGCTGTTCAAGTGGTTGGGGCTGGGCCTGCTGGATGGCACGGGCTGGCACACCCTGGGCCTGCTGGGGTTCGCGCTCTCTTTTTCCAGCACCGTCTTCGTGGTCAAGGTACTGGAGAAGCGCAGCGAGACACAGACCGCCTATGGGCGCCTGGCCATCGGCGTGCTGATCATGCAGGACATCTTTGCGGTGATCTTCATCACCGCCTCCACCGGGGAATTGCCTAGCCCCTGGGCCCTGGGCCTGGTGCTGCTGATTCCCCTGGCCCCCGCCCTGCGTGCCCTGCTCGACCGGCTCGGCCATGGCGAGATGCAGATGCTCTTCGGCATGCTGCTGGCGCTGGTGCTGGGCTACGCCCTTTTCGAATCGGTGGGCGTGAAGGGTGACCTGGGAGCGCTGATCATCGGACTGCTGCTGGCCCCCCACCCCGCGGCACAGACCCTGGCCCGCTCGATGTTCAGCCTCAAGGAGCTGCTGCTGGTGGGGTTCTTCCTGAGCATCGGGCTGACCGCGATGCCCAGCACCGAGATGCTCGCCATCGCCATGCTGCTGGTGTTGATCCTGCCGCTCAAGAGCCTGATCTATCAGCTCATCTTCATGCGTTTCAAGATGCGATATCGCACCTCGCTCCTGGCTACCCTCAGCCTGACCAACTACTCGGAGTTCGGCCTCATCGTCGGCGCCATCGCGGTCTCCAGCGAGTGGCTCCCGGAAGAGTGGCTGGTGGTGATTTCGATGGCGGTGGCACTGAGCTTCGGATTCTCGTCGATACTCAACGGCTTCAGCGAGCGACTCTACCGCTGGCTGGAGCCCCGGCTCCCGCCGGTCGCCGTGGAAGAGCTCTCGCCGAGCGACCGCCCGATCGAGGTCGGCGACGCTGAGGCCGTGGTGCTGGGCATGGGCCGCATCGGGCGCAGCGTCTACCGTCGCCTGCAGAAGGAGTACGGGCTGCGCGTGTTGGGCATCGACAGCAACCCCCAGAGTGTCAAGAAGCTGGGTGGTCGGGGCTTCAATATCCTCGAGGGCGATGCCGTCGACTCGGACTTCTGGGACAAGCTACTGATGTCCCATGGGGTCCAGATGGTAGTGCTGGCCATGCCGCACCATGCGGGCAACCTCTTCGCGTTGAAGCAGCTGCGCTCCCGAAAGTTCCCGGGCAAGATCACCGCCGTGGTGGAATACCCCGAGGAGATCGAGCCGATCCGCGAGCTGGGTGCCAATGCGGTCTTCCACGTCTATGACGAGGCCGGCAGGGCCCTGGCCGACAGCGCCGCCGAGGAAGCCGGGGTCGTCTCTCGAGCCAGCCAGCTGGGGTGAATGACTTGCCACCCCGGGATGCTTCTCGCGATACTCGGGCATTGGCGTGATGCCGAATGCCCCTCAATCAGGCCCTGCGGGGCATGGAAAACGACCGCTCCCTATCAGACTGGAACTCACCCCCCCATGGACGACGCCTTCGCCTTCATCGGCAACGCCTTTGGAGAATTCATCCGTTTCATCGTGGATGGCCTTGCCGGCTTTTTCGCCAACATCGGTGGCGCAGCCCGCAGCTTCATGCAGGGCCTTTCCGAGTCGCTGGGCATCCCCCCTACGCTGATCAGCCTGGTCGTGCTGGTGATCGGCCTTTGGCTGCTGTGGAAGGGCGTCGCTGCCCTGATGCGCCAGGCCATCGTCGCCACCCTGATCTGGTGGCTGCTGGGGGTGACGGTACTCAGTTGGCTGATCAACTGACCCCCTCCCTGATGCAACATGCTGCCCTTTAGCGGCACGTCTTTTGGCATCAGGGAAGGAGGAATTTCCGTTGCGAGCGAAGTTAGGCTGGCCACTGCCGGAGCGCAGCTGCCGGAGTGTAGCCCGCTACATGAGGAGACGACCGGGCCGGCGCACCGGCACCGCCGGCGGCCAGCTTCTTTTATCAAGAGCCCGAGCGCAGCAGGAAATTACCCTTCCCTCATCAGGCCAGGGCCTTTTCAACCACTTCATAGACGTTCGGCGAGAGCTCCTCGGCGCGGATACGCTCTAGCTCGGCCTTCATCAGCGCCTGGCGCGCCTCGTCGAAGCGAGCCCAGCGCGTCAAGGGAGTGACCAGGCGGGCGGCGATCTCCGGATTGAGGCGGTTGAGCTCGATCACGGTGTCGGCCAGCAGCCGATAGCCTGCCCCGTCGGCACGATGGAAGTTCACCGGATTCTGGTTGGCGAACGTCCCGATCAACGCCCGCACCTTGTTGGGGTTCTTCAACGAGAAAGCCGGGTGCTCCATCAGGAACGTGACGCGGTCGAGCACGTCCGGCTGCGGGCGAGTGACCTGGATGGCGAACCACTGATCCATTACCAGCGGGTCGTGGGCCCAGGTCTCGCCGAAAGCCTTGAGGGCCGGGTCGGCGATGTCGCCGCGCGAGCTGTGGACCAGCAAGGTCAAGGCATGGCGCACGTCGGTCATGTTGTGGTCGGCCTCGAACTGCTTGCAGGCGAGGTCGAGCCCCGCCTCGTCCTCGATGGCCATGAGGTACGAGAGCGCCACGTTCTTCAGGCTGCGCGCAGCGATCTGCTCGGGTTCCGGGGCGTAAGGGGCATCGAGACAATGCGCCTCGTAGACCCGCAGGAAGTCGTCACGTAGCGCCAGGGCCAGGCTTTGCTTGACGAAGGTGCGAGCGGCATGAATGGCATCCACGTCGACCAGCGGCTGCTGTTCGGCGATGTAGGCCTCGGAGGGCAGCGTCAGCATCTGGGCCAGTACCGCCTTGTCGTCGGTTTCCGCCGCCAGCAGGGCGCGGAACGCCTCGACCACCCGCGGGTCCATTACCTTCTCGACGCCGTTGCGATGGGCCGCAATCAGGTCGTCCAGCGCCAGCAGAGCCAGGCGCTGCCCGGCGTCCCAGCGGTTGAAGCCGTCGGAGTCATGGGCCTGCAGGAACGCCAGGTCCTCGCGGCCATAGGGGAAGTGCAACTTGACCGGCGCCGAGAAGCCGCGCAGGAGCGAAGGTACCGGGGCCTCGCTCACATCGGTGAAACGGAACTCCTGCTCTTCCTCGCGCAGATGGATCACTGCATCGGTACCCAGCGTTTCGCCCTCCAGGGTCAGCCGCAGGTCGCGACCGGACTTGGTTCCCACCAGGCCCAGGCGCACAGGGATGTGCAAGGCCTGCTTGTCCGGCTGGCCGGGAGTCGCCGGGGTCCGCTGGCGCAGGATGAGGCGGTACTCGGCGTTGGCGTAGTCGTACTCCCCATGGGCGTCGATATCGGGGGTTCCCGCCTGGGAGTACCAGAGCATGAACTGGGCGAGGTCCTGACCCGAGGCCTCGGCCATGCAGTCCACGAAGTCCTCGATGGTCACGGCCTGGCCATCGAAGCGCGCAAAGTAGAGGTCGCTGCCACGGCGGAAGGCCTCCTTGCCCACCAGGTTCGAGAGCATGCGCACGATCTCGGCACCCTTCTCGTAGATGGTCAGGGTATAGAAGTTGCCAATTTCGATGTAGTGGTCGGGTCGCACCGGGTGGGCGGTGGGGCCGGCATCCTCGGCGAACTGGGCGGTGCGGAAGAAGGAGACGTCCTCGATGCGCTTGACCGGCGCCGAGTTGGTATCCGCCGAGAAGCACTGGTCGCGGAAGACCGTAAAGCCCTCCTTCAGGGAGAGCTGGAACCAGTCGCGACAGGTGACCCGGTTGCCCGACCAGTTGTGGAAGTACTCGTGGGCGACGATGCCCTCGACACGCTGGAAGGCCGCATCGGTGGCGGTGTGGGGATGGGTCAGCACCGCGGCCGAGTTGAAGATGTTGAGCCCCTTGTTCTCCATGGCGCCCATATTGAAGTCGTTGACCGCCACGATCATGAAGAGGTCCAGGTCGTACTCCCGGCCGTAGGCCTGTTCATCCCACCGCATGGCGCGCTTCAGCGAGGCCATGGCGTGGTCGGTCTTGTCGAGGTTCTCCTCCTCGACCCAGATCTGCAACGTAACGTCGCGCCCGCTCATGGTGGTGAAGGTATCCTCGACCTTCTTCAGGTTGCCGGCCACCAGGGCGAAGAGGTAGCTGGGCTTGGGGTGTGGGTCTTCCCAGGTGACGAAGTGGCGACCGCCGGGCAGCGTGCCGCGCTCCACCGGGTTACCGTTGGAGAGCAGCACCGGCTCCTGCTCCGCGCGGCCGATCACCGTGGTGGAGAAGGTCGCCATGACATCGGGGCGGTCCGGATAGAAGGTGATGCGGCGGAAGCCCTCGGCCTCGCACTGGGTGCAGAACATGCCGCTCGAGCGGTAGAGCCCCGACAGGGCCGTGTTGCCGTCGGGCGCGACCTCGACCTCGGTGTCAAGCAGGAAGACCTCTGGCACTCGATGCACGACCAGTCCGGCCTCGCCGACCTCGTACTCGTCCGGCTCCAGCGGCTGGCCATCGATGGCGATAGCCTTGAGGGCAAGCTGCTCGCCGTCGAGCATCAGGGAGGATCCGGCCTCGCGCTCCGGGTGGCGTTCGAGGTGCAGGCGCGCCTTGACCCGCGTGGCGTTCGGGTCGAGGTCAAAAGTCAGTTCGGTACGGGTCACACGGTAGGCGGGCGGACGGTAGTCACTCAGGTAGATCGGCTGCGGTTCTGACATCGAGGATGGCTCCTTTCGGTGATTGCCATCCATTGTACGGCGCCCCGCGCCCGGAGCTCAAAGCAATGCGACAAGCCTCGATCAGCGCACGGTAACCGGCTCGGGGCGCGACAGGATCCAGGCGCCCACCAGGCAGAGCCCGGCGATGAACGACAGCTTGAGCCACCAAAGGCTCACGGTGAGCGCCAGCACCAGTATCGAGACAGCCAGCATGGCGGAAGCGAGCCACTTGGCATGGCGTGGAATCGCCCGCTCGCACTCCCAGGCGATAATGGCAGGGCCGAAGCGTGGATGCTCACGGATCCAGGCGGCAAAGCGCGGCGACCCCTTCGAGGCCGCCCAGACCGCCAGCAACATGAAGCAGGTAGTCGGCAGCAGCGGCAGAAAAGCCCCCACCATGCCCAACCCGAAACTGACCCAAGCCACGGCCAGGAAGGCGATACGACGAACGACCGGCATCACTCGCGTACTCCGGTGATCAGATATGACTCCCATTGAAGAGCATTCTGCCTCCCTGTGCCAATCGCCAACGCTTATGGACGTCATCGGACTGACCTAGGTCAAGGCGCTTATCAGTCGCGGAAGTTATCGAACTGCAGCGGCAGGTCGGGGCCGCCCTCCCCGCGCAACAGGGCCATGACGGCCTGGAGATCATCGCGCTTCTTGCCGGTGACTCGAACCTTCTCGCCCTGGATCTGGGTCTGGACCTTCAACTTGCTCTCCTTGATGCGCTTGACGACGTCCTTGGCCTCCTTCTGGTCGAGGCCCTGCTTGAGAGTCACCTCCTGGCGAGCCCGGACGCCGGAGAGCACCGGTTCCTGGGTGTCCATGCAGCGGGCATCGATACCGCGACTGATCAATTTGTTGCGCAGCACGTCGAGCATCTGCTTGAGCTGGAAATCGACCTCGGCCTCGAGGGACACGGTCTCGCCGTTGAGCTCGAAGCTCGCGGTGACACCCTTGAAGTCGAAACGGGACTGGATCTCTCGGTTAGCCTGATCCACGGCGTTACTGGCTTCGTGCTTGTCGAACTCGGAAACGATGTCGAAGGAGGGCATGGGCATGTCCCGGTAGATGATTGGTGGATGGCTGATCGGTACGAAGGGCATGATTCTATCAGCCCTCACGGGCCGGTGCGGCCTCCCGTTCGCCCAACAGCAGCTTGGCCATCTGCCAGCCCGCACAGCCGTCTTCGTAGTAGTCGCCCAGCCAGCGCTCCAGGCGGAAGCCCATCCGCCGGTAGAGTCCCAGCGCCACGCGGTTGTCGGCACGCACTTCGAGGCCCAGCACCTCGGCATCACGGGCTTGCGCCTCGACCTCCAGGACTTCCAGAAGCCGCCTTCCTAGACCAATGCCGCGCGCGTCAGGGTGCACACAGAAGGAGTAGAGCCGGGCACGACGGGTGCCGCGACGAAACAGCAGGGTGCCATAACCCAGCAGGCGTGGAGGCCCACTGTCGGGTGCCCGACACTCCGCGACCAGCGTCAGGGCATGCGCACGGTAGAGCAGGTGCCAGAGCTGACGGCGGCTGAATCGGTCGCCGGTAAAGGCTACCTGCTCCAGGCAAAAGAGTGCATCCAGGTCATGACAGAGGGCCTGGCGCAGGGTAACGGTCATCGCGAATCTCCCGACATCTCGAGACGATTGTGATCATGGCGAATATCGCTGTCACCGCCGTTGACCATGAAATCTTTTCACTCGAAACGGAGCTTGTTCGCGAGGGGTTCAGCGAGATGCTTCTTCCTGGCCCACATGGAGGCCCGGTGGCGCGAACGGGCGTAAGCCCAGGGAGGCTGACGACCGCCCGGTTCTGGCGTATGCTGTCGCTTTTCTGGACAAGCCTTATACAAACCATGGAGCCCCGATGAGCGATCGCGACACCCGCCACCAGCAGGCCATGCAGAAACTCAAGTCCCGCGTCGACGAGAAAGTCGCCGAGGCCACCGAGCAACGCGGGCTGCTGCTGGTCTTCACCGGCAACGGCAAGGGCAAGACCACCGCCGCCTGGGGCACCGTAACCCGCGCCCTGGGCTATGGTTACAAGGTCGGGGTTGTGCAGTTCATCAAGGGACTCTGGGAGTGCGGCGAGCGCGAGCGGCTGGTCGAGGACCCCAACCTCGATGTCGCCATCATGGCCACCGGTTTCACCTGGGACACCCAGAACCGCGAGGCCGACACCCAGGCCTGCCGCGAGGTCTGGGCCGAGGCCGAGGGGATGCTCGCCGACCCGGCGGTCTACCTGGTGGTCCTAGACGAGATCACCTACATGCTCAAGTTCGGCTACCTGGATATCGCCACCGTCAAGCAAGCGCTGGCCAATCGTCCCGCCGAGCAGACGGTCATCATCACCGGGCGCAATGCTCACCGGGAACTGCTTGCCATGGCCGATACCGTCACTGAGATGCAGGAGGTTCGCCATGCCTTCAACAGTGGCATCCAGGCCCGCCGAGGCATCGATTACTGATCCACCGCCGCCCAGAAACCGAAAGGCCCCTCTTCAGGAGGGGCCTTTTATCTCACACTTCCATCCGCGACTATCCGTGCTGCCGGTCAGCCGTCGAAGGGATTACGCAGCACGATGGTCTCGTTGCGGTCTGGCCCGGTGGAGATGATGTCGATGGAGGTCCCCACCCGCTCTTCCAGGAAGCTGATGTAGGAGCGCGCATTGGCCGGCAGGTCCTCGACGCGACGCGCCCCCAGGGTGGACTCGCTCCAGCCCGGCAGGTCCTCGTAGAGTGGCTCGATGGCCTCATAGCCCTCTGAGTCTACCGGGGTGTCGAGCACCTCGCCGTCCTTGCTGCGATAGCCCACGCAGACACGGATGTTCTCCAGGCCGTCGAGCACGTCGAGCTTGGTCAGGCAGATACCGGAGACGGAGTTGATCTGCACGGCGTGTCGCAGGGCCACGGCATCGAACCAGCCACAGCGGCGCGCGCGGCCGGTGGTGGCCCCGAACTCGTGGCCCTTCTCGGCCAGGTGGCGACCGTGGTCGTCGAACAGCTCGGTGGGGAAGGGACCGGAGCCGACACGGGTGGTGTAGGCCTTGGTGATGCCCAGCACGTAGTCCAGGTAGAGCGGCCCGACGCCGGAGCCGGTGGCAGTGCCGCCGGCAGTGGTGTTGGAGCTGGTCACGAAGGGATAGGTGCCGTGGTCGATGTCCAGCAGCGAGCCCTGGGCCCCCTCGAAGAGGATGTTCTCGCCGGCGCGACGCATCTCGTGAACCAGGCTCACGGTGTCACATACCATCGGGCGCAACTCCTCGGCCATGGCCATCGCCTGGTCGAGCACCTGCTGGAAGTCCACCGGCTTCTCGCCGTGGTACTGGGTCAGCACGAAGTTGTGGTAGTCGAGCACCTCGCCGAGCTTGGACGCGAAGCGCTCGCGGTGAAGCAGGTCGCCGAGGCGCAGGCCCCGACGCGCCACCTTGTCCTCATAGGCCGGGCCGATGCCACGTCCGGTGGTACCGATCTTGGCGATGCCGCGGGCCTTCTCGCGCGCCTGGTCCAGGCGCACATGGTAGGGCAGGATCAGCGGGCAGGCAGGCGACAGACGCAGGCGCTCGCGCACCGGTACCCCCTTGCTCTCCAACTCGCGAATCTCTTCCATCAGCGCCTCGGGTGACAGCACCACGCCGTTGCCGATCACGCAGATCTTGTCGTTACGCAGGATACCGGAGGGAATCAGGTGCAGGACGGTCTTCTCGCCGTCGATGACCAGCGTATGGCCGGCATTGTGTCCGCCCTGGAAACGCACCACCGCGGACGCGGATTCGGTGAGCAGATCGACCACCTTGCCCTTGCCTTCGTCACCCCACTGGGTGCCCAGTACGACTACATTCTTGCCCATTGTGCTCTCGTCTCTCGTTGCGGCACCGCGCCCGTGTCCAGGCCCAGGGCCAAGGTCATTGACCGCAGGCCCTCAGGCCCGGTCCTGTGGAGTCACCAGGAGGCGCGGCTCCCAGCGACCATCGATACGTTCCAGCCGGCGGTCGCAGCGGTGTTCTGCCGGACCGGTGCGCTGCCCTGGCAGCGCCTGGACGACCCGCTCGCCCTGCTGGCGCAGCAACTGGAGGACCTCCGCCAGCCCCTCTCCCTCGGCCGGCGCCCAGATGCCGTCTGGCTCTGGCTCCGCGGGGGCCAGGGTGGCCAGCAACTTGAGGTCCATGGAAAAGCCGGTAGCCGGGCGGGCGCGGCCAAAGGCGCGGCCGGTGTCGTCGTAGCGCCCCCCCTTGGCCAGGGCCTGGCCGTAGTGCGGCACGTAAGCGGCGAACATCATGCCGGTGTGGTACTGGTAGCCTCGCAGCTCGGCCAGGTCGAAGTAGGGTTCAACCTCGGGATGCTCGGCGAGCACCCCATCGACCAGGGCGCGCAGCTGGTCCAGCGCCGCGCCTACGGGCTGGGGAGCCTCCTCGAAGGCCTCGCGGGCCGCCTCCAGCACCTCGAGCCCGCCGTGCAGATCCCCCAGGGCGCGGAACATCGCCGCCAGCCCCGGATCGCGCACACTCTCCTCTACGCGCGCTGCCAACTCACCCGGCGACTTGAGGGCCAGGGCGTCGAATAGGGCGCGTTCCTGATCCGCATCGAGAGCCGCGGCCTCTACGAGGCTGCGGTAGATGCCGATATGGCCCAGCGCCAGGTGGATCTCCGAGGCACCGGCCGTCTCGAGGCTGGCCAGCGCCAGGCGCAGGATCTCTAGATCGGCCTCCAGGCCCGCATGGCCGAACAGCTCCACCCCAACCTGCACCGGGCTGCGACCGCCCTGGAACTGGTCGGCCTTGGCGCGCAGCACATTGGTGCAGTAGCAGAGCCGCACCGGCCCCTGACGATGCAGAGAGTGAGCATCCATGCGCGCCACCTGAGGGGTGACATCGGCACTCACGCCCATCATGCGGCCAGTCATCTGATCGGTCAGCTTGAAGGTCTGCAGATCGAGGTCGGTGCCGGTACCGGTGAGCAGGGAATCCAGGAACTCCACCGGGGGCGGCATCACCTGGTCATAACCCCAGCGGTAATAGAGGTCGAGCAGCGC
This sequence comes from Halomonas sp., assembly GCF_031581305.1. Taxonomy (GTDB): domain Bacteria; phylum Pseudomonadota; class Gammaproteobacteria; order Pseudomonadales; family Halomonadaceae; genus Halomonas. The sequence continues at coordinate 6,739 of NZ_JAVLBC010000009.1, read as the reverse complement.
ACGGCGCAGTTCCTCCATGCGGCTAGCCTGAGGCGGCAGTACCTCGTCCATGCCGTCGGGAAGCAGCCAGCGGTCAGCGATGGTCATGTCGTTCATCCTGCAAGACGATGGTTGGCCTGCGGCGACGCCTGTGTCGCGCGAGGCGTACTGGCGAACGGAAACGCCGGGAGTGGGGAGGCCACAAAAAAACCGGGCCACGCCCGGTTTATGGATTCTACCACGATTGCTAGCCGGTTGAACCCCGGTCGGCGGGCGGCGCACCGCCCGCCGGGGAGATCAGTCGCTCGTGCCCTGCGGGCTCTTGAGGTACTGGAAGAAATCGCTGGTGGGATCCAGCACCAGCATGTTGTCGTCACCCGCGAAGCTGTCGCGATAGGCGTTGAGACTGCGCCAGAAGCTGAAGAACTCCTCGTCCTTGCCATACGCCTCGGAGAAGATCGAAGCGGCCTCGGCGTCACCCTCACCGCGCAGGGTCTCCGAGCGGGCACGGGCCTGGGCCAGCAGTACCTGGCGGCGGCGGTCGGCGTTGGCGCGAATGCGCTCGGCCTCCTCCTGCCCCTGGGCGCGCCATTCCCGAGCCTGGCGCTCCCGCTCGGAGCGCATGCGGTCATAGACTGCCGAAGAAACGTCCTCGGGCAGGTCGATGCGCTTGACCCGTATATCACGAACCGCCACACCGAGTTCCCCGCGCATCAGCTCATCGAGGTCATTGGTGGGGCCGGTCATCAGGTCGTCACGGCGTTCGGCGATGATCTGCTGCAGGTTCAGGCGGCCGAACTCGTTACGCAGGCTCTCGTCGACCCGCGGCTGGATGAGGCGTCTTGCCATCAGCTCGTCACCGGCCGTGGCCTCGTAGTACTGGGTCGGATTGACCACCTGCCACTGGACATAGGAGTCGACGATCACCGCCTTCTGCTCGAGGGTCAGGTAGCGGCTGGGATCGGTATCCAGCGTCAAGAGCCGAGTGTCGAAGGTGCGCACCGTCTGCGTGATCGGCACCTTGAAATGCAACCCGGGCTGGATGTTCTCCTCGATGATCTCACCGAAGCGCAGCTTGACGGCGCGTTCTGTCTCGTCGACCACGTAGAGGCTATTGCTGGCCAACCAGGCCACGGCGGCCAGACCACCGACGATGAGCAGGGAACGATTGTTGATCATTTAGCGGCCCTCCCTGCGGATTCCACTGTTGCTGCTGTTGCTGCTGCTCGATGACTGACTTGAGCGCATACGCTCGAGCACGCGAGGATCCAGCTCGCCCTGCTCCCCTGCACTGGCACCGCTGCCGGCACTGCCACCGCCAGGACGCTGGTCGAGGGGCAGGTACAACAGCGGGCTGTCGTCGGCGACATCGACCATGACTTTGGACGTATTGCTAAAGACCTCACTGAGGGCATCGAGGTAGAGGCGCTCACGCATGATGGATGGCGAATCCTCATACTGGCCGAGCAGCGCGTTGAAGCGGTTAGCCTGGCCCTCGGCCTCGGCGACCACGGATTCGCGATAGCCCTGCCCCTGCTCGACGAGGCGCTGGGCCTGGCCCTGGGCCTCGGGGATGATGGCGTTGGCGTAGGCGATACCCTGGTTGATAGTGCGCTGGCGGTCCTCGCGGGCGCGGATAACGTCGTCGAAGGCGTCCTGGACGGCGTCGGGCGGTGCAGTGGACTCGACGTTCAGCGTCTGCAGCAGGATGCCAGTGCCGTAATTGTCCAGATAGGACTGCAGGCGACTGGCCACCGAGCTACCGAGGATCTCGCGGCCCGAGGTCAGGATATCGATCATGTCGGTACCGCCGACCACGTGACGCAGCGCCGAGTCCAGGGCGTTCACGAGGCTGAGCTCGGGGTCGCGCACGTTGAGTACGTAGTTCCGAGGGTCGGCGACCTGATACTGAGCCGACATCTCGACAGAGACGATATTCTCGTCCTGGGTCAGCATCGACTGAGTCTGGGTGACCGAACGCACGCGTGTCACGTTGACCATACGCACGTCGTCGATCAGCGGCGGATTCCATTGCAGACCGGGCGTGACGATCTCCTGGAACTCGCCGAAGCGCAGCACCACCCCGCGCTCGGACTGATCGACGAGGTAGAAGCCGGAAGCCGCCCAGATGGCCAGGGCGACCACGACCAGCAGGCCTGGCAGGGTGAAGGCATTGCGCGACTTGCCACCACCGCCCTTGCCACCGGAGCCGCCTTTCTTGCCCCCGCGGCCGCCAAGCATATTGTTGAGTTTGTCCTGAAACTTCTTCAGGGCCTCTTCGAGGTCGGGCGGGCCCTGATTGCCGCCGCCCTTACCTCCACCACCACTGCCACCGCCGCCATTACCACCGCGGCCACCCCCGCTCCAGGGGTCGTGCTGGTTGCCACCACCAGGCTCATTCCAGGCCATACGTCGTCTCCACTATGCGTTGCATTCCACCACCGGGCGTGCCGGCGGCGGGCATCGGTTGCGAACCTGCGGGTATCGCCTGAGCGCAGCCCGGCGTCCCTCTCATCATGTTGTGGCTGCTGACCTGACCGCCAGCAAACCGCTCTCCTCGCGTCATGCTTCCCACACCGGCGTCGCCTGCAGCGCCAACGGCAGATAGTCGTCGGCACGCTCGCCCAGTCGCGCCATGAGCTGCAGGAAGTCGCGACGTGGCAGGCGCACTTCGAGGAAGGTATGCCCCTCGTCGTCGAAGTGTTCCTCGCGCACCGCACCAAGGTCATGCAGCGCGGCCCGCAGCTTGCCCTGCTCAGGCGCCAGGCAGAGCTCGAAGTCGATGATGTCATCAGCCAGGCACTCCGAGAGGGCCTGCGCCAGCAGGTCGAGACCCTTCCCCTCACGAGACGAAAGCCAGACCACCTCGGGGCGACCTTCCGCGTCGCGCTCTATGCGCGGTGCAGCATCGAGAAGATCGATCTTGTTCATCACCTTGAGCGTCGGCACCTCGAGGGCACCGATCTCGTCAAGCACCGCTTCGACCTGAGCAATGTTGAGCTCACGGTCGGGATCGGCGGCATCGATCACGTGAACCAGCAGCGACGCCTCGGCGGCCTCCTGCAGAGTGGCGCGGAAGGCTTCGACCAGCTTGTGAGGCAGATGGCGAATGAAGCCCACGGTATCAGCCAGCACGACCGGCCCCACGTCCTCGATCTCGAGACGGCGCAACGTCGGATCGAGGGTAGCGAAGAGCTGGTCGGCCGCATAGACCCTGGCGGACGTCAGGGCGTTGAAGAGCGTGGACTTGCCGGCGTTGGTGTAGCCCACCAGCGAGACGCTGGGGATTTCCGCCCGGGAACGGGCCCGACGATTCTGGCTGCGCTGGGTGCGCACCTTGTCGAGCCGCTTGTGGATCGCCTTGATGCGCGCCCGCAACAAGCGCCGATCAGTCTCGAGCTGAGTCTCGCCCGGCCCCCGCAGGCCGATACCGCCCTTCTGGCGCTCCAGGTGGGTCCAGCCACGCACCAGTCGGGTCGACATGTACTCGAGCTGGGCGAGCTCCACCTGCAGTTTGCCCTCGTGGGTCCGGGCGCGCTGAGCGAAGATATCAAGGATCAGGCCCGTGCGGTCGATCACCCGGCACTTGAGCTCTTGCTCCAGATTGCGCTCCTGGGAGGGACTCAGGCCATGGTTGAAGATCACCAGCTCGGCGTGATGCACGGCCTTCGCCTCGCGCAGCTCCTCGAGCTTGCCCGACCCCACGAAGGTGCGAGAATCGGGCCGCTTGCGACTGCCGGTGATCAGGGTGGCCGGTTCTGCACCAGCCGAACGCACGAGTTCGAGAAACTCTCCCACATCCTCGCGTTCCTGCTCGTCCTGGAAGTCTACGTGGACGAGAATCGCCGTTTCGCCGGCGTCGGGACGTTCAAAAAACAATCAATACCTCACGCGTCATGTTCCGGCTGCGCCACCGCATCCGGGGCCGGGAGGCGCACGTTGCGCGACGGCACCACGGTGGAGATGGCATGCTTGTACACCATCTGGCTGACGGTGTTGCGCAGCAGGATGACGAATTGGTCAAAGGACTCGATCTGGCCCTGCAGCTTGATGCCGTTGACCAGGAAAATCGATACCGGAATGCGCTCCTTGCGCAGGATATTCAGGTACGGGTCTTGAAGGGACTGCCCTTTGGACATGTTGCTCTCCCTGAAGTGTCTCTGGGGGTTTATGTTATGTCGGACGTCGTCGCTCCCGCCATGGGGCAACGCTGGATAACCTGGGGGCCTGTTCACCCTGCCGCCGAAGGGCCCATCTTACGCTAAGTGCCGAATTCGCGCACGAGTTTCAATACCTCACCCCAGGGGTCGGGACCCAGCCCGTCGACCCAGTGTAGTCCCGGCCAGCGGCGCATCCAGGTCAGCTGCCGTTTGGCCAGCTGCCGGGTCGCGATGATGCCGCGCTGCCCGAGCTCATCACGTCCGAACTCGCCGTCGAGGTAGGCCCAGACCTGACGATAGCCCACGCTCTTCATGGACGGCAGAGAAGCATCGAGATCATCGCGCGCTTTGAGGATTGCCACCTCGTCGATGAAACCGGCATCGAGCATCGCCCCGAAGCGCTGAGCGATCCGCGCATGAAGTACACTGCGGTCAGACGGCCAGAGACCTATCGACAGCGTGCGCCAGGGAAAGGTTTCCCGACGCTGCTCGCCCCACAACTCGCTAAGGGGACGGCCCGCCAAGCGGTAGACCTCCAGCGCCCGCATCAGTCGCTGGGGGTCATTGTGATGGATCCGTGCCGCCGAGACCGGATCGACTCGAGCCAGCGCCTCGTGCAGCGCCGTGAGGCCGCCACGCACCACCATGCGCTCCAGTTCACCGCGCACCGCCGGATCCGAAGCGGGCAGGTTGGCCACCCCCTCGAGCAGGTGTTTGAAGTACATCATGGTGCCACCCACTAGCAGCGGCACCTTGCCGGCGTCACTGATCCGGCGCATCTCGCGCAGGGCATCCTCACGGAAGTCGGCGGCGGAGTAGGGATCGGCCGGGTCGCGAATGTCGATAAGCCGGTGAGGCGCCCGGGCCAGCTCCTCCGCCGAAGGCTTGGCGCTGCCGATGACCATGCCGCGATAGACCATGGCCGAATCGACGCTGACCAGCTCGCAGCCAAGCCGCTCATGCAAGGCGATGGCCAGATCGGTCTTGCCGGCGGCGGTGGGGCCCATCAGCAGGATGGCAGGGGGGCGCGAATCGGGCATGCAGTTCTCGGGCTCTCTCAGGCTTGGCGCTGAGAAGCTTGCCCGGCGGCATGCCTTCGAGGAGGCGCTGTGAACCCATCCCTGGGCGCTACCGACACCATCCTGGCGTAGGACCTCCTCTTCGGCCTGCCCCCGGCGCTTCTCGCCACGCAGGTGGAAGTGTTGCGGATTCTACTGCCCCCTCAGGAAGAGGCGGTCCAGCTCCTTCATGCTCATCTCGGTCCAGGTGGGGCGGCCATGAT
>NZ_JAVLBC010000009.1:0-1218 GCF_031581305.1 Halomonas sp. | reverse complement strand
AAGAGGCGGTCCAGCTCCTTCATGCTCATCTCGGTCCAGGTGGGGCGGCCATGATTGCACTGGCCGCTACGCTCGGTGCGCTCCATGTCGCGCAACAGGGCGTTCATCTCCTCAAGGCCGAGCTGGCGATTGGCGCGCACGCTGCCGTGGCAGGCCATGGTCGCCAACAGCTCGTTGATGCGCGCCTCGACCCGGTCGGAGCGCCCGTAGCGCTCCAGGTCGGCAAGCATGTGACGCACCAGGGGCTCCACGTCGGCATCGGCGAGCAGCACCGGCACCTGGCGCACCAGCAGGGTCTCGGGACCGGCCACATCGAGCTCTACGCCTAGGCGCGCGAAGGCATCATGCTCAGCCTCGGCGGTGGCCACCTCGGCGGGGCTCGCCGCCAGTGATACCGGCACCAGCAGCGGCTGGGCCTGGAGTGCGCCGCCATGGACCTGGTTCTTCATCCGCTCGTAGACGATGCGCTCGTGGGCGGCGTGCATATCCACCACCACCAGGCCGCGCTCGGTCTGCGAGAGGATGTAGACCCCGTGCAGCTGGGCCACCGCATAGCCGAGCGGCGGCGCGCGGGTCGCATCCGCCTCGGGCATCGCTGGGCGCGGGGCCCGGGTCGCCGACGAGCCGCGACGCTCCTCAAGGGCCACGCCCGCGGCACTGCCGCCAGGGGCAGGAGCCGCCGGCTGTGGCGTCAGCAGGGTCTCCTCATGCTCAGGATGCAGCGCCCGGTAGCCCTCCATAAAGGCCCGCACCCGGTTGGGGGTGACACGCTCGTCCTCGCGGCCGGGCAGCGACATCGGCTGCTGCTGCCAGGCCGGCGCCGCCTCGCGCACGCTGTCCACCGCCTCGGGCCCCCTGGGGGCATCGTCGCGCTCGCCGCCCTCGCCGGGCCGGGCCTCACCCAGCGCGCGGTGCAGGCTCGAGAACAGGAAGTCGTGGACCATGCGCCCATCGCGGAATCTCACCTCATGCTTGGTGGGGTGGACGTTGACGTCCACCACTTTGGGGTCGACCTCGAGGTAGAGTACGAACACCGGGTGTCGGCCATGGAAGAGCACGTCGCGGTAGGCCTGGCGGATGGCATGCGCGACCAGGCGGTCGCGCACCACGCGGCCGTTGACGAAAAAATACTGCTGGTCGGCCTGGGCCCGGGAGTGGGTCGGCAGCCCGACCCAGCCCCACAGCCGCAGGCCACCCACCTCCAGGTCCAGGTGCAGG
>NZ_JAVLBC010000182.1:0-6537 GCF_031581305.1 Halomonas sp. | reverse complement strand
ATCCCTGGGCCGAGATCCGTCCCTACCAGGACGACGAGGTGGCCGAAGTCCTCGCGCGCCTGGCCCATGATGCCGAGCTGCTCAATGCCCTGACCCGCTATCGACTGCCGCGGCTCAGCCACTTCATGCCGCGTCTCTCGCGCGTCCTGGCCAGCTTCGCCATCCGCCGCGAGGTGCGCGGCGTGGCCGGCGTGCATGACTTCCAGATGCGCATCGCCAGCTACATGCAGCGCATGATCCGAACCTCCACCGACACCTTCCGGGTGGAGGGTCTCGAGTCGCTGGACCCGGACAGCGCGTATCTGTTCATCGGCAACCATCGCGACATCTCGCTGGACCCGGCCTTCGTCAACTACGCCCTTTACCTGGCCGGGCGCGACACCGTGCGCATCGCCATCGGCGACAACCTGCTCAAGAAGCCCTACGTCAATGATCTGATGCGCCTCAACAAGAGCTTCATCGTGCCGCGCAGCGCCCGCGGCAAGCGAGCCATGCTGGCCGCCTACCAGAACCTCTCCGCCTACATTCGCCACTCCATCCTCGAGGACAACCACTCAATCTGGATGGCCCAGCGCGAGGGACGCGCCAAGGACGGCATCGACCGCACCGACCCGGCGATCATCAAGATGCTGACCATGGCCCGGCGCGGCCGGGAACGTCAGGCGAGCATCGGCGAAGCCATCGCCGAGCTGCGCCTGGTGCCGGTGTCGATCAGCTACGAGTACGACCCCTGCGATCTGCAGAAGGCCAGAGAACTGCACGCCATGCAGACCAGTGGCAACTACGAGAAGAGCGAGTTCGAGGACATCAATTCCATCGTCGCCGGCATCACCGGCCACAAGGGGCGGGTGCAGCTCACCTTCGGCACCCCGCTCACGGCGGCGTTCGACGACCCCGAGGCCGTGGCCGCCGAGATCGACCGCCAGGTGCTTGCCGGCTATCATCTTTTCCCCAGCCATTACCTGGCCCTGGAGGCCCTGGGCGAGGCCCCGGACCTGCTCGACCTGAGCGAGGTCAGCGACGCCGATCGCACCCGCTTCCAGGCGCGCTTGCAGGCGGTGCCCGACGCACTTCGCGACTGGTGGCTGACCCAGTATGCCAACCCGGTGCTCCACAAGGCGGGGCGCTGCCGTTGAGGGACGAGGCATGATGCACGAGAAGCCCGGCTTGAACGCTCAGGCGATCAACCGGCAGGGGCCCGCCGCGGACCGCGACGCCCAGACTCGCGAGGCCCACAAGGTCACCCTGATCGGCGCCGTCATCGACTTCGTGGTCGGCGTGGCCAAGATGGCCGCCGGCTTCATCGTCGGCTCGGCGGCCCTGGTGGCGGACGGCATCCACTCCTTCTCGGACATCCTGACGGACCTGTTCGTCGTCGCTGCCACCCACTTCGGCCGTCAGGAACCCGACAGCAACCACCCCTACGGCCACGGCCGCATCGAGACCCTGGCCACCCTGTGGCTGGGCAGCGTGCTGATCTTCGTCGCCGGGGGCATCGCCTGGGCGAGCATCACGCGGCTGGTGGGCGGTGAGCCGGTGCCCGCGCCGGGCCCCTGGGCCATCGGCATCGCCGTGGCGGCCCTGCTCGCCAAGGAGTGGATCTTCCGCTATACCCTGCGCGTGGCCAGGCGAGTCAGTTCGCGGCTGCTCGAGGCCAACGCCTGGCACTCGCGCTCCGATGCCCTCTCCACCGTGGTGGTGCTGGTGGGTCTGGTGGCGACCCAGTTTGGGGTCGGCTGGATGGATGCCGTGGCCGCCATCGTGGTGGGTATCATGGTCGGCCAGGTCGGCGGGCGCCTGCTGTGGGAATCCAGCCAGGAGCTCATCGACACGGCCCTGCCCCGTGCCCAGCGCGACCATATGCAGGCCATCGCCGAGCGCGTCCCCCACGTCAAGGGGGTCCACGACCTGCGGACACGCAGGCTGGGCAGCGATGCGGTCCTCGACCTGCACATCGTGGTGCCGCCGCGGGTCACCGTCTCCGAGGCCCACGAGATCGGTAACGAGGTGAGCCGCCGCCTCCGCGAGGCCTTCACGCAGCTCGCCGATGTGACCTTCCACATCGACCCCGAGGACGATTCAGGCGAACTCGAGCACAGCCTGCGCCCCGGGCTGCCGCTGCGCAGCGACGTGGTGGAGATCCTTGATGATACCTGGCGCGCGCTGCCGATCTGGCATGCCCGCGTCGCGCTTGACCTCCATTACCTGGATAACCAGGTGGATGTCTCCCTCTACATCAATGCCCTGCCCGACGGTCAGACACTCGAGGGCGCTGCCGACGAGCTGCGTCGGGCCGCCCGAGACCTCGACTGGGTGGGCCGGCTGCGCATCTGGCTGGGGCCCGGCAAGGGCTGAGCTACTCGACATCCCCCCACTCACTCCTCTCGCATTTGCGGCCCAGTCCCCCTTGCAGTCCGTTCATCGAGGTCAGCTCATGCCGGACCTACAGCGAGCAGGAAGTGCGAATAAGGAAGGCCGACAACGCCAATGCCCTGACACTGACCATGAGCCAAATGCCAATCGCCAAGCTCACCGCTCCATCGGCAAACCATGTTATCGTTTGACCGATCCCCGACATGGCATGGTCAGCCAAGGAGAACGTCTATGGCCTCATCGGAAATCCAGAAGACCCGCGTGATCAACGAGCTGCGGGGCTTCATCAAGAAACTTCTGCAGGACCCGAAGATCCTCGAGCAATCACTGGAGATTACCCGCCGCCAGCTCGGAGCGTCGGGAGAGGGTGACATGATGGCGCGGATCGCCAACGATATCTCCGACACCACCAGCGTGCACATCCCCGAGGACCCCCAGGAGCACTCCGAGGCCGATCGTCTCTTTCTCGAGCTCCTCAGGGAGGTGGTCAAGGAGGAGCAGGCGCTCTACTGAAAACCCTCCTCCGCTGTTGACGTCGCCCCCTCCCGGCACCGTGCCGGGAGGGGGAATAGCCCTTTTGCTGTGCCGCACGGGTCGGGCCTGCCCTTGGTCGCCTGCTCTTGCTAGAATAGCGCGCACATTGTTGTTGCTGCTCCTGTCAAATGACCTTCCTGCTCAAGCTACACCCCGAGATCACCATCAAGTCCCGCTCCGTTCGCCAGCACATGACTCGCTGCCTGGCCAGCAATGTGCGCAACACCCTGCGCCAGCTGGATGAAGGCGTGCGCGTCAAGGACGGCTGGGATGCCCTGCTCGTGAGCCTGCCCGATACCCTTCCCGCCAGACGGGTAGAAGAGATGGAGGACACCCTGACCCGGATCCCCGGCATCCACGAGGTGCTGGCCACCGAGGCAGTGCCCTGCACCTCGCTCGACGAGGCTGTCGCCTGGATCGTGCCGCACTGGAAGGCGGCCATCGCCGGGCGTCGCTTCCGGGTCCGGGCCAAGCGCCGCGGCGATCACGACTTCTCCTCCATGGATCTCGAGCGTCATCTGGGTAGCGCTCTACTTGCGGCCGAGCCCTCGGCACGGGTCGACCTGAAGCACCCCGAGGTTGTGGTGTCGGTGGAGCTGACCCACCGGCAGCTGCAGTTGATCCGCTCGCGCCGTCCGGGCCTGGGGGGCTACCCGCTGGGGGTCCAGGGTCAGGCCCTGGCGCTGGTCTCGGGTGGGTTCGACTCGCCGGTGGCGGCCTGGAGGATGCTGCGCCGCGGCGTCAAGACCCACTACCTGTTCTTCAACCTGGGCGGCCCGGCCCACGAGAACGGCGTGCGGGAGGTCACTCACCATCTCTGGCAGCGCTACAGCGCATCCCACAACGTCGACTTCACCTCGGTCCCCTTCGAGGACGTGGTCGCGGAAATCCTGCGCAGCTCTCCCGATGGCCTGATGGGTGTGATCCTCAAGCGCATGATGGTCCGGGCGGCCAGCCGAGTGGCCGCCCGCTCGGGCATCCCGGTGCTGGTCACCGGGGACGCCATCGCCCAGGTCTCCAGCCAGACCCTCAACAACCTGGCGTTGATCGACGCGGCCAGTGAACTGCCGATCCTGCGGCCGCTGGTCACGCAGGACAAGCAGGAGATCATCGACACGGCCCGCCGGATCGATACCGCGCGCTTCGCCGAAAAGATGCCCGAATACTGCGGGGTCATCTCGCGCCGCCCTCACACCCGGGCGCCCGCCGACAAGGTGCTCGCCGCCGAGGCCGACTTCGATTTCACGGTGCTCGACGCCGCCGTCGACGCTGCCACCGTGACCCGTGCCAACCGCTTGTTGGAAGGCCAACAACAGCCTGGCGAGGTGACTGTCGTCGACTCGCTGGCCACGCTGACCAAGATGCCGGCGGTCAGCGTGATCGACATCCGCCCCCCGGACGAGCGCGAGGCAGCACCGCTCGAGCTTTGCGAGGTGCCCTGCCTGGCGATTCCCTTCTACGAACTGCAGAACCAGGCGGAGACCCTGCCCGGGAACCGCGACTACCTGCTCTATTGTGATCAGGGGGTAATGAGCCGCATGCAGGCACTCCACCTCAAGGATCGCGGCTTGAGGCACTTCGGCGTCCTGCGCCACGCCTCCTGAGTCAGGGGAGAGGAGCGGGCGCGGAGATGCAGCCATGCGCGAAGATGGCTACAATCGTGGCCTGATTTTCAACGGGATACCCAGTGACGCCATGTCGAACACCGCCCGCGCCTCGCGCAAGATCCTGGCCACCAGCGCCCTGCCCTACGCCAACGGTGCCATCCACCTAGGCCACCTGCTGGAGTACATCCAGACCGACATCTGGGTGCGCTTCCAGAAGAGCCGCGGACATGAATGCCACTATGTATGTGCCGACGATGCCCACGGCACGGCTATCATGCTGCGTGCGGAGCAGGAGGGCATCACCCCGGAGGCGCTGATCGAACGGGTCTCCCGCGACCACCAGACCGACTTTTCCCGCTTCGGCGTGGCCTTCGACAACTATTACTCGACCCACTCCCCGGAGAACCGCCACTTCAGCGAACTGATCTACACCCGACTACGCGACAAGGGGCATATCGCCACCCGCGACATCGAGCAGATGTTCGACCCGGTGAAGGGCTTGTTCCTCGCTGACCGCTTCATCAAGGGCACCTGCCCGAAGTGCAAGACCGAAGACCAGTACGGCGACAACTGCGAGGCCTGCGGGGCCACCTACACGCCTGCGGAGCTGATCGACCCGGTCTCGGCGATCTCCGGTGCCGTGCCCGAGGTGAGAAGCTCCACCCACTACTTCTTCAAGTTGCCGGACTTCGCCGACTTCCTGAAGGCCTGGATCGACGATGACCATGTCCAGTCGCAGATCCGCAACAAGCTGATGGAGTGGTTCGAGTCGGGGTTCAACGAATGGGACATCTCCCGCGATGCGCCCTACTTCGGCTTCGAGATCCCCGACGCGCCGGGCAAGTACTTCTATGTCTGGCTCGATGCGCCGATCGGCTACCTGGCCAGCTTCCAGAACCTCTGCGACCGCCAGGGGATCGACTTCGACGCCTACTGGGCGCCCGGGTCCGACGCCGAGGTCTACCACTTCATCGGCAAGGACATCGTCTACTTCCATGCGCTGTTCTGGCCGGCCATGCTGCACGGGGCCGACTTCCGCACCCCCACGGCCGTGAACTGCCACGGGTTCGTGACGGTGAACGGGGCCAAGATGTCCAAGTCCCGCGGCACCTTCATCAAGGCGGCCACCTACGCCGACCACCTGAACCCCGAGTACCTGCGCTACTACTTCGCCGCCAAGCTGACCTCCGGGGTCGATGACCTGGACCTCAACCTGGAGGACTTCGCGGCACGGGTGAACAGCGACCTGGTCGGCAAGGTGGTCAATATCGCCAGCCGCTGTGCCGGCTTCGTCAAGAAGCTCGGCGGCGGTCGCCTTGCCGGCCATTGCAGCCAGCCCGAGATGGTGGCGCGCTTCATCGCCGCCGGGGACGAGATCGCCGAGGACTTTGAAGTCCGCGAGTTCGGCCGCGCCATGCGCCGCGTGATGGAGCTGGCCGATGAGGCCAACACCTACATCGCCGAGGCCGAGCCCTGGGTGCTGGCCAAGCAGGACGGCCGCGAGCAGGAAGTGCTCGAGATCTGCTCGGTGGGCATCAACCTGTTCCGCCAGCTGATGGTCTACCTGGCCCCGGTGGTGCCGGCCATGGCCGAGCAGGCCCGCGACTTCCTCGGGCTGGACACCCTCGACTGGCACAGTCGCCACGCGCTGCTGGCGGACCACGAGATCGCCAAGTTCAAGCCGCTGATGACCCGTGTGGAACGGGACAAGATCGATGCCATGATGGCAGCATCGAAGGAGGACCTGGTGGAAGAACAGAAACTCAAGGAGTCGGCGAAGGGCCCTCTGGACGAGGATCCCATCGGTGACGAGATCAGCTTCGATGACTTCGCCAAGGTGGACCTGCGCATCGCCCGCATCGCCCAGGCGGAGTATGTCGAAAAGGCCGACAAGCTGCTCAAGCTGACCCTGGACCTGGGTGGCGAGACCCGCACCGTCTTTGCCGGTATCCGTGCCGCCTACGCCCCGGAGGCCCTGGAGGGCCGGCTGACGGTGATGGTCGCCAACCTGGCCCCGCGCAAG
>NZ_JAVLBC010000181.1:5519-6555 GCF_031581305.1 Halomonas sp. | reverse complement strand
CGTGCGCACCACGCTGTAGCGCTCTGCCAGCTCGCGTAGCATGCCGATCTGCTGGGAGCCCTGCCCGGGAAAGATGAGGGCAAGGGGTTGGGTCATGTCGATCACCTTTGCACTTGTTGACTGTCGTCGATGCCGGTGGCGCCCGGCACGGTCGGCCCAGCGGGCCTGGATCCGCTCTCGGCTCGGCCGCGGACGGCCGAATCGACAGGGGACCGGCGGTGGTCCAGTTCGGCAGCCAGCCGACTTGGCAGGTCGCGCCTCACCTCGTTCCCCGCCCGTTGTACCGCATAGCGAAAACCCGTGGCATCGGCGCTGCCATGGCTCTTGATCACGATCCCGGCCAGCCCCAGCAGGCTGGCACCGTTGTAGCGCACCGGATCAAGCTCGCCCTTGAGGCGCCGCAACGCCGGACGGGCCAACAACCCCACCAGCCGACTGCCCCAGTGGGCCTCGAAGGTTGCCTGGACCCGTTCGACCAGCAGCCCTGCCAGACCCTCGCTGGCCTTGAGCACGGCATTGCCGACGAAACCGTCGCAGACGACCACGTCGGCGACACCGCTGAAGATCCCGTCGCCTTCCACATAGCCCAGGTAGGCGATGTCCGGATGTCGGCGCAACCAGGCATCGGCATCGCGCACGCTGTGTGTGCCCTTGGTGCCTTCGACGCCGACATTGAGCAGTGCCACCCGCGGCGCGACGAGGCCGTCCACATGGCGAGCCATCACCTCCCCCATCAGGGCGAAGTCGACTAGCCGCTCGGCACTGGCCTCCACGTTGGCGCCCAGGTCGAGCAGATAGCAGCGACCCAGGTCACGAGTCGGAATGGCGGTGCTGATGGCCGGACGGGGAATCCCCGCCACCGTACCCAAGGCACGCCGGGCCAGGGCCATCAAGGCACCGGTATTGCCGGCACTAACTGCAGCACTGGCAGTACCGTCATACACCATATTAATGGCCACGCGCATCGAGGAGTCTTTTTTCTTGCGTAGCGCCTGTGAGGGCGCTTCGTCCATAGCAACAATTTCCGATGCATGAA
>NZ_JAVLBC010000181.1:0-5509 GCF_031581305.1 Halomonas sp. | reverse complement strand
GTATTGCCAGCGCTGACCCCAGCCATGGCGTCACCACCGGCAACACAGTCGAGCATCCGGGCCATGCTGGTATCGCCCCCATGACGCAGCGCCTCGCTGGGACGCTGAGACTGCTGGACGACTGCCGGGGCATCGCCGACCCTCAGACGCGACGCCGCCGCGGCGAGCTGCCGCGGCAGGCGGGCTATCTCGTCTTCCAGCAGGGCGGCAGGGCCGAACAGGCAGAGCTCGAGATCAGGGTCGGCAATGGCGGCGGAAGCGGACCCCATGACGGCCGGGCGGGGACCGAGGTCCCCGCCCATCGCATCGATGGCAATTCGCACGTCAACGACCAGTCACTACCAACATCCGGGACGCCGTCGCGTCAGGCGTCGACGACCTTGCGGCCGCGGTAGAAGCCGTCCGGCGCCACATGATGGCGCAGATGGGTGGTACCGGTCTCCTTGTCCTGAGACAGAGCCGGTGCGGTGAGGGCGTCGTGGCTGCGGCGCATGCCGCGCGTGGAACGGGTCTTGCGGTTCTTTTGAACTGCCATGGGTTATCACTCCAGAGTGAAACGAGGGTGTATCAGGGTTTGCCCTTGATCTGCCGCAGCACATCGAACGGGCTCGCCGGGGAGGCGTCCGACGCGTCGGACGCCTCCCCACTGTTCAGCTGGTCGCGCGAGACCGGACATTCGGTCTCGTCGTGGTAAACCACCTGGGGCAGGCTGAGGATGAGCTCATCCTCGACCACCGCCAGCAGATTCAGCTGTTCGTTTTCCACCAGCACCGGCTCGTGGGTGCTCGGCAGCTCCGCGGCCAGGGCGTCACTGGTGACCATTCCCAGCCGGAAGTCGCTCTCGACCTGCTGCAACATGGGCTCAAGGCAACGCCGGCACGGCAGCTGCAGCTCAGCCTTCAGATGGCCACGGATCTCCCGTCGCCCCTGGGGGTCGATGGCGAAATCCAGCCATACCTGGGCGTCGCCGGACTGAGCGCCAACTTCCTCGGCCAGCCGCGCCATTTCGGCGAGTGCTACCAGGCCTTCCAGGTGTTCGGCACGGGCCACGAGCTTGTAGGGCTCGACCCGGCTCGGGAGTCTTGAGGTCAACATAGGCGCGCAATGATAGGCACTCCCCCTGCCCCTGTCAAAGCCGCCATCGCCCCGGGTTACCATGAGAGCATGTGCTGTGATCGGCGCTGCCGACTCGACGCTTCCAGCGACTCTACCGGAGAATGCCCATGCCCCACCTGATCCTTGCCTCTGGCTCGCCCTGGCGCCGCCGGCTGCTCGACCGTCTGGAGGTTCCCTATGCCTGGGAGAGCCCTGACATCGACGAGACGCCGCGCCCGGGGGAGGCGCCCGAGGTCCTGGTCCACCGCCTGGCGCTGACCAAGGCCGAGCGACTGGCCGACCGCTTTCCTGCACACCTGATCGTCGGTTCCGACCAGGTGGCGCTTTTCGACGGCGAGATCCTCGGCAAGCCCGGTGACGCCGCGGGGGCGAGGGCCCAGCTGGCCCGCTTCTCGGGCAGACGGGTGCGCTTTCTCACGGGCCTGGCGCTGCTCGACACCGGGCAAGGTCGCCACCGAGTCTGCCACGAGGCCTACGACGTGGTGTTCCGCCACCTGAGCGAGGGCGAGATCGCTCGCTACGTGGAGAGGGAAAAGCCCCTGGACAGCGCCGGCAGCTTCCGCATGGAGGGACTGGGCATCGCCCTGTTCGAGAAGTTCGATGGGGATGACCCGAACACCCTGATCGGCCTTCCGCTGATCCGGCTCTGCGAGATGCTGCGCGAGGCTGGGCTCGATCCGCTCGGCGAACCGTAAGCTGGAAGCTGGAAGCTGGAAGCTGGAAGCTGGAAGGCAACATGATGTCACCAGCCTTGGGGTCAAGGTTTATCTTCCAGCTTCAAGCTTAAGTCCGCGAAGCGGGCGTTCTTCCTGCTCCAGCTCGCCCCTAGGGGGCGAGCTGGTAGCGCACCGGCGACTCCCCTCGCGGCAGGCCGAGCCACTCCATGGCGACCCGGCCGAACTGACGGGAAATCCGCTCGAAGGGGTCGAGACGTGGCGTATAGTCGCGCAGCCGCGCCTCACCGAGCCGGGCGCGAGCCACGCCATCGAGGCTATCGAGCCCGTCCACCAGACCCAGCTCGAGGGCCTGCTCTCCGCTCCAGATCAGTCCGCTGAACAGCCGCTCGTCGTCGGCCAGTCGGCCACCGCGCCCCTCGCGCACATCGTCGATGAACTGGCGGTGGGTGGTGGTCAGCACTTCCTGCCAGAACTCGCGCTGCGACGGGGCGATCTCCAAGAAGGGGTCGAGGAACGCCTTGTTCTCCCCGGCCGTGAAGACGCGACGCTCGATGCCCAGGCGCCCGATGGCCTCCTCGAAGCCGAAACCGGCGTGGATGACCCCGATCGAGCCCACCAGGCTGGCCGGTGCGGCGATGACCTCGTCGGCCCCCGCGGCAACGTAGTAGGCGCCACTGGCCCCGATATCCTCGATCACCGCCAGGACGGGCTTGTCACCCGACTCGCGCAACCGCATCACCGCCTCGAAAATGCGCTGGGATTGCACGGGACTGCCACCAGGGCTGTCGATATGCAGCACCACCGCTTCGGCCTCTGACGCCTTCCAGGCGCGCTCCAGGCCCTCGATGATGCGCTCGGCGCTGGCTGGCGAATCGCTGTCGATCACCCCCTTGACCTCGACGACGCCGAGGTGCGGCCGGGCAGGCGCCCCGGTGCCCGGGACACCGAAGATTCCGTAGAGCGTGACCGAGAGCGAGACCAGGATCAGCAGCGCAAAGAAGAAGCGGAAGAACAGCTTCCAACGCCGGGAACGCCGCTGCTCCACCAGGACACCGTCGATCCAGCGGTCCATCATCTCCAGCTGGGCCAGGCGCTGGCGCTCGCGCAGCGTCTCGGCATCCTCGGTGAGCGGCGAAGCTGCGCTGGCCGATGTCGCCTCACGCTCCCTGCGCGCCTGCTCCGGGGTCAGCTCGGGTCCGCTCGTCCAGCGATCGTCGCGCTTGTCGTCATCACTCATGGTCATGCAGTCCCTTGGTCAGCTAGCCGTGCAGCCAGTCGAAGAGGTCAGGCACCGACTCGGCGGTGAGCACCGGACGGCTGGCGGCCAGGCGCGGCGAGGTATGCACGCCCCAGGTCACCGCCACGCGGTCCATGCCCAGTGCCCGAGCCATCTCGAGGTCGTATTCGGTATCGCCGATCATCACCGCTTCGCCAACCTCGACATCGAGTTCGACGAGAAGCTCCTCGAGCATTCGGGGATTCGGCTTGGAGAGGGTCTCGTCGGCGGTACGGCTCGCATGGAACCAGCCACCGCTGTCACTCTCGCGAAAGATGCGCTCCAGCCCGCGGCGACTCTTGCCGGTGGCCACGGCCAGGCGCTGGTCCGCCCTGCCCCGCAGCCGGGCCAGGCCGGCCTCGACGCCGGGATAGAAGCGCATGGGGCCGGTATCGCCCTCGACGAAGTGATGGGCGTAACGCGCCCTCAGCAGTTCGGCACGCTCAGCATCGATACCAGGGCAGAGCGCCGCGATGGCTTCGGGCAGCCCCAGGCCAATGATGTTGCGGACCGCCTCTGCCTCCAGCTCGCCCCAGCCAGCTTCTCGAGACGCCGCCTGCATGCTGGAGACGATCCGAGCGATGGAGTCCATCAGGGTGCCATCCCAGTCGAAAATGGCCAGTCGATAGCGCATGAAGCCTCCGTGTCAGCGGGACTGGCGGGCACGATCAAGCACCGCCTCGAGCTCACTGGGTAGCGGCGCCCTGATCCTCACCGGGCGACCACTGCTGGGTTCGGGAAAGGTCAGGGCCGCAGCGTGTAAAAAGAGTCGTGACAGGCCCAGTGTCGCGGAAAGCTTCTGACTCTCGCGGCTGCCGTACTTGTCATCGCCGAGCAGCGGATGACCGGCATGGGCGGCATGTACGCGTATCTGGTGGGTCCGCCCGGTGACTGGCTCGGCCTCCACCAGGGTGACCTTCTCGAAGGCCTCGCGCACCGCAAAGCGCGTCCGGGCCACCTTGCCGCCCGGCTCGACCCGCACCCGTCGCTCGCCATTGGCGAGCTCGAAACGGTCGAGCCGGGCGCTGACGAAGTCGCGTCGTGCCGGCCAGCGTCCGGCCACCAGGGCCAGGTACTGCTTGTCCATGCGATGCTGCTTGAGCGACTCGTTGAGCGCCAACAGCGCCGGTCGTGACTTGGCCAGCAGCAGGCAGCCCGAGGTATCACGGTCCAGGCGGTGGACCAGCTCCAGGAAGTCGAGGTCCTCGCGCACCTGGCGTAACGCCTCGATCAGGCCAATCTTAACACCGCTGCCGCCATGCACGGCGAGCCCAGAAGGCTTGTTGATCACCAGCCAGTCGCGCCCCTCCAGCAGCACGCTGCCGGCGAGCAGGTTGCGCAGGTTGTCGCTCACCTCGCGGACCGCCTCCCGGGGCGTCAGACGCAGTGGCGGAATCCGCACCATGTCGCCCAGTGCCAATCGGGTATCGGCCTTGACCCGCTTCTTGTTCACCCGCACCTCGCCCTTGCGCACGATGCGATAGATGAGTGCTCGGGGCGCCCCCTTCATGCGGGTCAACAGGAAGTTGTCGATCCGCTGCCCCACCTGGCCTTCGGTTACTTCCACCCACTGCACGTCGCGCCCTTCGGCCATGCCGCCACTCCACTGGATACCTGCTCGAAAGGCGCATTCTACCGCAGTGCAGGCCATTCTGCGCCAATTGCTGGTCACCCCCTTTGCTGTTATATTACCAACTCGCTTCAATGGGTTGTCACAACCCGCCAGAGCGCCTGCACGACAGACACGCAGGCCGGAGCGAAAAGATCAGGCCGCGACGATCCTCGCCAATCCGGGGTCCCGCCGCCGACAAGCAAGCGATACAACGCCACGCCCGGCTTCGGTCGCGCTCCCTGCAGCACGACCGAAGACCACGGGATACGTACAACAACGTGCCGGAGGCCGGCGTAGGCGAATCGATGAATGCCAGGTGTTGGCGGTGACCGCAGGGCCGGATGGGTGACGTCCCACCGAGACATGTCCTGCCTCCGCCCCGTACTCAACATGATCATGCCGTGTCGGTTCCATCGTGCAAGGATGACCTGGGACGGCCGGGCGCACTACCGCATCCGCGACATGCGCTGAGCACAAGCACGCAGCAACCAGTGGTTCGCCTCCGTCGTTGACCGCCGTCCGGCGCGTCCCTATTTGCGAGACGACATGAAACGGATGCTCATCAATGCGACCCAGCCCGAAGAGCTGCGGGTCGCACTTGTCGATGGACAACGCCTCTACGACCTGGACATCGAGTCCGGAGCCCGGGAACAGAAGAAAGCCAACATCTACCGCGGCAAGATCACCCGGGTGGAACCCTCCCTCGAAGCCGCCTTCGTCGACTTCGGCGCCGACCGTCACGGTTTCCTGCCCCTCAAGGAGGTGTCCCGCGACTACTTCCTGAAGGAACCCTCGGGCCGCCCCAGCATCAAGGAGGTGCTCAAGGAG
>NZ_JAVLBC010000180.1:0-6555 GCF_031581305.1 Halomonas sp. | reverse complement strand
GCCCATGCCGCCCATGTCGGCGCCACCGGCATCCTTCTCGTCCGGGTCGTCGGCGATCATGCACTCGGTGGTGATCATGAGGGCGGCGACGGAGCCAGCGGACTGCAGGGCCGAGCGGGTCACCTTGGCCGGGTCCAGCACGCCCATCTCGAACATGTCGCCGAACTCGCCGGTCTGGGCGTTGTAGCCGTAGTTGCCTTCGCCTTCCTTCACCTTGTTGAGGATGACGGAGGCTTCCTGACCGGCGTTGGTGACGATCTGGCGCAGCGGGGCTTCCATGGCGCGCAGCGCCAGGGCGATGCCGTGGTTCTGGTCCTCGTTGTCACCCTTGAGGCCGTGAAGCTTGGTGAGCACGCGCACCAGGGCGGTACCGCCCCCGGGCACCACGCCTTCCTCGACAGCGGCGCGGGTGGAGTGCAGGGCGTCCTCGACGCGAGCCTTCTTCTCCTTCATCTCGATCTCGGTAGCGGCACCGACACGGATGACGGCCACACCGCCGGCGAGCTTGGCGACGCGCTCCTGGAGCTTCTCGCGATCGTAGTCGGAGGAGCTCTCCTCGATCTGCGCGCGGATCTGGCCGACACGCGCCTCGATATCACCATCCTGGCCGGCGCCATCGATGATGGTGGTGTTCTCCTTGGACATGGTCACGCGCTTGGCGGTGCCCAGGTGGTCCAGGGTAGTCTGCTCAAGGGTCAGGCCGACCTCCTCGGAGATCACGGTACCGCCGGTGAGGATGGCGATGTCCTGCAGCATGGCCTTGCGACGGTCACCGAAGCCCGGTGCCTTGGCGGCCGCGACCTTGACGATGCCACGCATGTTGTTGACCACCAGGGTAGCCAGCGCCTCGCCCTCGATGTCCTCGGCGATGATCACCAGCGGCTTGCCGGCCTTGGCGACGGCTTCCAGCGTCGGCAGCAGCTCGCGGATGTTGGAGATCTTCTTGTCGACCAGCAGGATATAGGGGTCTTCCAGCTCGACCGCCATGGTGTCCTGGTTGGTGACGAAGTAGGGCGACAGGTAACCACGGTCGAACTGCATGCCTTCCACGACATCCAGCTCGTCCTCGAAGCCACGACCCTCGTCGACGGTGATCACGCCTTCCTTGCCGACTTTCTGCATGGCGTCGGCGATGATTGCACCGATGCGCTTGTCGCCGTTGGCGGAGATGGTGCCGACCTGGGCGATGGCCTTGGAGTCGGTGCAGGGCACGGACAGCTCCTGAACCCCCTCGACGGCGGCGGCCACGGCCTGGTCGATACCGCGCTTGAGGTCCATCGGGTTCATGCCCGCGGTGACAGACTTCATTCCCTCGGTGACGATGGTCTGCGCCAGCACGGTCGCGGTGGTGGTTCCGTCACCGGCGACGTCGGAGGTCTTGGAAGCGACTTCCTTGACCATCTGGGCGCCCATGTTCTCGAACTTGTCCTTGAGCTCGATCTCCTTGGCTACGGAGACGCCATCCTTGGTCACGGTCGGGGCACCGAAGGACTTCTCCAGCACCACGTTGCGGCCCTTCGGCCCCAGGGTGACCTTGACGGCGTTGGCCAGGACATCGATACCGCGCGCCATGCGCTTGCGGGCATCATCGGAGAACTTGACTTGTTTTGCTGCCATTTTCGTATACTTCCTGTGAGTTCGTGAACGTCAAAATCGATCAGTTGTGGGTCGTGTCCGGAATCAGCCTTCGACGACAGCCAGGATGTCGGACTCGCTCATGATCAGCACTTCTTCGCCATCGATCTTCTGCTTCTCGACGCCGAAGCCCTCCTTGAAGATCACGGTGTCACCGGTCTTGACGTCGAGCGGACGGACGTCGCCGTTGTCGAGAATCCGGCCGTTACCAACGGCGAGGACTTCGCCACGCGTCGGCTTTTCCTGGGCATTTCCCGGAAGCACGATGCCGCCAGCGGTCTTCTGTTCTTCTTCAACGCGACGGATCACGACGCGATCGTGCAAGGGACGGATGTTCATTGCTCACGTTCTCCTGATGGTTTGCTGTGCCAGGGCATCGCCCTGGCGGTTTTCATCATCAACCCGCGATCATGCTGCGGGGTGGAGGCGGGGTTCGCCTTCCTTGTCGTTGGCGTGGGGATTACCCCGCGCCGAATTCTGATGCTGTCGGATAAGTGGGGCTCGGCATTGGGCTTTCAAGGCCCCGCATGAAAATTTTTTGCGCCCGCTCAGCGTGAGTCGTCACGTGAGATGAACTCGCCTTCCAGGGGCGCGTCCTGCTGGCCGCCGCGCGGCCCCTTGTTCTGCTCGTCAGCGGATTCCCGGCGCGGGCCCGCCTGTTGCCAGTCGGCATCGGTGCCTTGACGCGGGCGATAGGTCTTGGCATGAACGTGCAGGCCCTTCATGCGTACGCTCGCCCAGCCCAGCAGCCTGCCCAGCAGGCGGCGTGCCGTCGGGACCAGGCACATGAACCCCAGCGCGTCGGAGAGAAAGCCGGGTGCCATCAGCAGGGCGCCGCCGAAGATCAGGGCTGCCCCCGTCAGCAGCTCGCCGGAGGGGATCTCCCCCTCGGCCATGCGCTCCTGGGCACGGGCGAAGGTAGCCACGCCTTCCCGGCGGATCAGGTGCAGGCCAATGAATCCGGTAGCCAGGACCAGCAGCAGTGTGCTCAGCAGGCCGATCTGGCTGCCGACCGAGAAGAGGATGACGAAGTCGAGCAGGGCGAAGAGGGTGAAGACGACGAGAAAGGGCATGATGACTCCGCGGATGACAGTTCGGCAGGTGATGGGGGCGGAGCGGTGGAATTCAAGCCATTGCCGTGTCACTCCAGAGTCATGGAATATGCTTCCATGATTCGCTATGGTAATGGTGCAGCGCATCAAAATAGTGATATGCCGACGCTGGATTTCCGTTGCCGGTAGCTGCTCGACAAGCGCGCTGACAGCATGATTCCCCATGCCCTGGAGAAATGCCCATGAAACTCGACAATACTGTTATCGCCATCACCGGTGGCGCCCGTGGCCTCGGCCTGGCTATGGCACGGCGGCTGGGTGGTCAGGGGGCCAGGCTCGCCCTCATGGACATGGACGGCGATACTCTGGACGGCGCCGTCTCTGCCCTGCACGCCGATGGGATCGACGCGCGCGGCTTCGTGGTCAACGTGGCCGAGGAGGCGTCGGTCACGCAGGCCTTCAGCGATATTGCAGCATCGCTGGGCCCGATTCACGGTCTGGTCAACAACGCGGGCATCGTGCGAGACGGCCTGCTGGTCAAGGCCAGGGACGGCAAGGTGGAGAAGACCCTGCCGCTGGAGAAGTGGCAGCAGGTGATCGATGTCAACCTGACGGGGGTCTTCCTGTGCGGGCGCGAGGCGTCGGTCCAGATGATCGAGGCGGGCCACCATGGTGTCATCGTCAACATCTCGAGCATCTCGCGGGCCGGCAACATGGGGCAGAGCAACTATGCGGCGGCCAAGGCCGGCGTGGTGGCGCTGACCACGACCTGGGCAACGGAACTGGCACGTTACGGTATTCGCGTGGGGGCGGTGGCTCCTGGGTTCATCGAGACGGAGATGACCGCCTCGATGCGCCAGGACATGCTCGACAAGTTGACGGCCGGGGTTCCGCTCAGGCGGCTGGGCCAGCCCGAGGACATCGCCGAGAGCGTGGCCTTCATCATGACCAACGACTATTTCACCGGCCGTGTGGTCGAGTGCGATGGCGGACTGCGCCTGTAAGCGGTTAACGTCCGCTTTTTGGCCAAGTGCAAGGCGCCGACCTTGCGGCCGGCGCCCCTGGCGAAAAAGCCTCGGGTCTGTTCAGAACGAGACCTGGTCGGCGAGTCCCTCCACGGTGGCGTCGCCGATACCACTGACCCTCGTCAGCTCGTCGGCGCTTTCGTAAGGGCCGTTTGCCTCGCGATCCTCGACGATCGCCGCCGCCCGTGTTTCCCCGATGCCGGGCAGTTCGGCGAGTAGCTCGGTGTCGGCACTGTTGATGTTGATCGGCTCCATCTCCTGGGCCAGGGCCTGGCCGGCGACGAAGGGGGCGAGGCCCAGTAGCATGACCAGCAGCAGTCCGGGCAGGCGTCGCATGATGATGGTCTTCATGATCCCTCTCCTTAGTTCCTGGATGGTCGTGGCCGACACCACGAAGCGCCGGCCTGCCCCTTTCAAGCTAGTGGGCTCCTGGCAGGGCCCATGTCATCGAATGCGGTCGTGTCATGTCAGCGATTGCAGTAAGAAGGCCGGCGACTTCGCGGACATGCGCTGTAGGTCATGGCTGATATACTTGGCCGGTCCATCCATCTGCCAGGAGCCTGTTCGTGACCACCGCCTCCCCTCTGATCATTGCGCTCGACTACGCTTCCCTGGACGCCGCCCTGTGCATGGCCGATCGCCTCGATCCGGCGCGGTGCCGGCTCAAGGTGGGCAAGGAGCTCTTCACCCGTAGCGGGCCCGAGGTGCTCGATGCCCTGCATGGCCGCGGCTTCGAGGTGTTCCTCGATCTCAAGTTCCACGACATTCCCAATACCGTGGCCGGGGCGGTCCAGGCTGCCGCCGAGCAGGGCGTGTGGATGGTCAATGTCCATGCCAGCGGTGGACGACGGATGATGGAGGCGGCGCGTGAGCGCCTGGACCGGCAGGGATTGGCGACCCATCTGATCGCGGTGACGGTGCTGACCAGCATGGAGGCCGCCGATCTGGCCGAAATCGGCATCCAGGCGTCGCCTGCTGACCAGGTCGAGCGCCTGGCCGTATTGGCCCGTGATAGTGGCATGGATGGGGTAGTCTGCTCGGCGCAGGAGGCGTCACGCCTGCGTGAGCTATGCGGAGGAGATTTCCTCAAGGTCACGCCCGGCATCCGCCCGAGCTTCGCCGTGGCCGGTGATCAGCGTCGCGTCATGGCCCCGGGTGATGCCTTGAACGCCGGCAGTACCCACCTGGTGGTGGGACGCCCGGTCACCCAGGCGGAAGAGCCGATGGCTGCCCTGGCAGCCATCGAGGCCGAGCTGGCCGCTGACTGAGGGGTCACTCCCCCTCGATGCCAGTGATCGGCTTGGTGGTGCCCCAGCTGCGACAACGGGGGCACTGCCAGTGCAGCCGTTCGCCGGAGAAGCCGCAGCGTCGGCAGCGGTGGCGGGGTAGCGCCTGTAGCAGGGTGTGGGTGTGATGCTGCAGCAGCGCGAGGCGCTCCTCCTCGTCTTCCCTGGCGTTGCGACGATAGAGGGTCAGCAGGTAATGCAACGCCCCCAGGCTGGGCGCACGCTCGAGCTGCCCGGTGATCAGTGCCAGGGCCTCCCGGTCATCGCCATGGTGGTGGCGCAGCGACTCGGCCAGCCGAGTGATCATGCTGGTGCAGGGCGCATGCTCGAGGAGTTCTTGCAGGCAGCGGATCAGGCCCTCTTCGTCATTCAGCAGACGATAGGCGCGAGACAGGGGGTCGAGGATGGCAGGGGTGAAGGTGGGGTCCTGGTCGGGAATTCGCCTGAGCAGCCGGATGGCCGCCTTGTACTGGCCGGTATCATGCTTCATGGCGGCCAACAGCAGGTTGGCGCGCACGCAGTACGAATCGGTGGCCAGTGCCTGGCGCAGGTGGCGTCTGGCCAGCACGGGGCTTGCCGAATGACGCTCCTGCTCGGCTAGCTCGCAGAGCCAGTGCGCCGCGGCGCGGCGGATGTCGTCTTGCTGTCGGGCGAGTCGGGGCAGGGCGACATCCAGTGCGGCCTGCCACTCGCCCTCGCGCTCCAGCAGGTCAACCAGTAACCGCTTGGCAGAGTCGCGCAGTTCGTCATCCTGGCTGTCGCGCACCAGACTCTGAAGCAGTCGCTCGGCGCGGTCGAGCAGCCCCAGGGCGAGGAAATCACGGGAGAGCTCGATCTGGACCCTGTCGCCCTGCCCGGCGCTCAGCGTCGGGCGGGCGAGCAGATTCTGGTGAATCTTCAGGGCACGATCGGCTTCGCCGCGAGTCCGGAAGAGGTTGCCCAGCGCCAGGTGCGTCTCGATGGTGTCGCTGTTGACCTCCAGTGCGCCGATGAAGGTCTCGATGGCCCTGTCCTGCTGGTCGTTGAGCAGGTAGTTGAGGCCGACGAAGTAGTCCCGCGCCAGCGCCGGCGGCTGTGATGCCCTGCCGGTGCCCTGGTGCTCCCGGCGACCCAGCCACCAACCGATGGCGACGGCCACCACCAGCAGGGCCAGCAGCAAAACATCGGGCATTCTAGGGGAGTTCCTTCATCTCCTGGACGCGCAGGCGGTCGAGCTCCTTGCGCTGCTGCTGGTTGTGCCGCTGGGCGCGGGTCAGCAGGGTGCGCAGGCGCAGGTAGACGCCGCTCATGGCGAGCATGCCCAGCAGTACGCCCACGGCCAGCGAGGCCAGGAGCCAGACGGAGAGCGAGGCTGCAGGCAGCTCGATCCAGATCAGGTTGAGGGGCAGGGCCTGCTGGTTGTTGACGGCAAAGAGGATGCCGATCAGCAGCACCACCAGCAGGATGATGGCCAGGATCAGGCCTTTTAGCCAACGCATGTGCTTGTTCCCATGTCGGTTGAAGGTGAGACGGCGGTCGCGGGGGCGCCGCTCAGTAGCCGAGTGCGCGGCTGGCATC
>NZ_JAVLBC010000179.1:0-6595 GCF_031581305.1 Halomonas sp. | reverse complement strand
GTCACGACTCGTCAGGGCACTGCCGGGCCTGCTGATGGCGGTGCTACTGGCGGGCTGCAGCCTGCTTCCCGCGCAGGAGCCGGTGCGCCTCTTCACGCTGCCCGAACCGTCGCGGTCAGCGTCTCATGAGGCCGTCCGCGACCTGACCCTGCGGGTCGACACGCCAAGCGCGGGGGCGCCGCTGAATGGCCCCCGCCTGCTGGTCATGCCCTCTCCCGGGGAGTTCCAGGCCTATGCCGGAGCCCGCTGGCGCGACGATGCCCCACAACTGCTGCGCGACCACCTGATCGCGGCTTTCCGCCTCGACGGCCGCCTGGCCGCCGTGGTGGACGACACCAGCCGGGCGCGCAGCGACGCTGCCCTGGCGAGCCACCTGGGGGCCTTCCACAGCCGCTACCGCGAGGGCGCGCCTGAGGTGGTGCTGCGCCTCGAGGTCCAGTTGCTCGACGAGGCCACCCGCGAGGTGCTGGCCAGCCGCCGCATCGAGGCAGTGGTGGCAAGCGAGGACGACAGCCTCGACGCCGTGGTCGAGACTTTCGGTCGCGCCGCCGACCGGCTCGCCGGCGAGCTGGTCGACTGGACACTGTCGCAGATGGCCCGCGGCTCGCCCTGATCAGGCGGCCTCCAGCCTCGCCACCGCCCGCTCGACTGCACCGCGATAGCTTCCACCGAAAAGCAGCAGGTGGTTGAGCAGGGGATAGAGTTGGAAGAGCGTCTCACGCCTCGCCCAGTCCGCCGGAGCGCCGGCACTCCAGTAGGCCTCGAAGAACGCCTCGCCGGGCGCGCCGAACAGCGTCAGCATGGCCAGGTCCACCTCCGGGTAGTGGCGGTAGACCGCCGGGTCGATGATCGCCGGCCCCCTCGGGGTGAAGAGCACGTTGCCCGACCACAGGTCGCCATGCACCAGGCTCGCCGGCGCATCCGGCAGCCAGGCCTCCAGGCCATGGGCGATGGCCTCCACACGAGCGCGCAGCCGACGATCCATCAGGCCTCGCGCCTGGCAGGCAGCAACCAGGGGCAGCAGGCGGCGCTCGCGCTGGAAGGCGCGGCCGTCGGGCAGCGGCGCATTGGGCTGGGGCGTGTGCCCGCAGGCATTGTCTCTCGGCCACCCATGCGCCTCACCGGTCACCCCGTGCAGCCGCCGCAGTCCCTCGCCCAGGGCCGCGCCATCGCGACGGCGCGGCGCCATCTCCAGCGCCTCCATCACCAGCCAGCCGTCGCCCTCGGCCAGCACCTCGGGCACGACCAGCCCGCTGCCGGCCTCGCGCAGCGCCCGCAGGCCGTCGGCCTCGCCGGCCAGCCGCTCGGGGGCGTCGCGCTTGACCACTACCTCCCCCTGGTCGGTCACGAGGCGGGAAACCTCGGCGATATCGCCGCCTCCCAAAGGCGTTGGCTGCCCGCGCGGGGTCAGCCCGGCGTCGGTCAGCAGTGATGCGAGAATCTCGTTGATGGGCATGCGGCAAGGCTCCTTTCACTCGATGTCACGAGGGTCGCCAGCTGCGTTGGGGCTGTCAAAGCAGCAACGAAAAAAGACCGCCGGGAGGCGGCCAAAAAGGAGGCATTCAAGCAGTGACAGCGGGCTATGCCTGCCAGGGAGCCAGGATTACTCGGGCATCAGCACGCTATCGATCACGTGGATGACGCCATTGCTGGCCTCGATGTCGGCCTGGACCACGGTGGCGTCATCGATCATCACGCTGCCGTCCATGGTGGTGATGGTGATGTCCTGGCCCTGCACGGTGGTGGCGCTGTCGGCGGGCATGGCGTCCTCGGCCATGACCTTCCCGGGCACCACGTGGTAGGTGAGGATCGCCTGCAGCTGCTCCTGGTTCTCGGGTTCGAGCAGCGACGCCACGGTGCCGTCCGGCAGCGCACCGAAGGCCGCGTCGGTCGGGGCGAAGACGGTGAAGGGGCCCTCGCCCTTGAGGGTCTCGACCAGGCCGGCTGCCTCGACTGCGGCCACCAGGGTCTCGAACTGGCCCGCACCCGCCGCGGTGTCGACGATGTCCTTCTTCATGCCATGGTGGTCGGCTTGGGCACCGCCCACAAGCATCAGGCTCAGCATGCCGGCGCCGATGAACTGGGGAACGGGAGTGGTGAAGGTCTTCATGGGGCACTTATCCTCTTTGGCTGACCCCGGACGCCACGCGTCCGGTGGGGTGTGTCGCTCAGGTCAGTAACCGCCTTCGGCATCGACCTATACACAAAATATATCATGTACAGACACTGGACAAGTATTTTTTCTCGAGCGCTCTTGCATGGCACCATGCAGGCCACATGCTCCCCGTCGAGAAGCAGCAGCATGGCTGACGTCGGCGTCGTGATATGGCACAACGGCAGGACGATCATGCAGGTGAGAGGAGTCGAGACCATGTACAAGCTGACCTTCTATGTGCCCGTGGCGGAGGCCGAGGCCGTCAAGGAAGCCGTCTTCGCCACCGGGGCGGGGCGCATCGGCGACTACGAGGCGTGCTGCTTCCAGACCCGGGGCACCGGACAGTTCCGGCCGCTCGAGGGCGCCGACCCCCACATCGGCCGGGTCGGCGACCTGGAGCAGGTGGAGGAGCTGAAGGTGGAACTGGTCTGCGAGGACGGGCTGATCCGCCAGGCGGTGGATGCCCTGAAGACGGCTCACCCCTATGAGGAGCCCGCGTATGACGTGTGGCGGCTGGAAACCCTCTGAACGTCAGCCACTCCCAAGCATCTATCCAGTCCCGACACGCCCGGCCAACACTGGAGACACATCGACGCTCGGCCTATGATGCGGGGTCCGACATGCCATTTCCGCTCAGGAGGAATTCCCCCATGCCCATCGCCATGATTACCGGCGCCACCTCCGGCTTCGGTCGCGCCGCCGCCCGCCGCTTCGCCGACGCCGGCTGGTCGCTGATCCTCACCGGCCGCCGCAGTGAACGTCTGGAGGCGCTGGAGCAGGCGCTCGGCGACGAGGTCCCGGTGCTGACCCTTACCCTGGATGTTCGGGATGCCGAGGCAGTGGCCCGCGCGGTCGAGGAACTGCCCGCCGAGTTTCGCGAGGTCACCTGCCTGGTCAACAATGCGGGCCTGGCGCTGGCGCCCAAGCCGGCCCAGGAGGTCGACCTCGCTGACTGGCACACCATGATCGATACCAACGTCACCGGGCTGGTCAACGTCACCCATGCGTTGCTGCCGCAGCTGATCGCCACCGGCGCCGGGGCGAGCATCATCAACATCGGCTCGGTGGCCGGCAGTTGGCCCTATCCCGGTGGCCACGTCTACGGCGCCACCAAGGCCTTCGTCGAGCAGTTCGGCTACAATTTGCGCTGCGACCTGAAGGGTACCGGGGTCAGAGTCACCGACATCTCGCCGGGCATGGCCGAAACCGAGTTCACCCTGGTGCGCACCAAGGGCGACCAGGCCGCTTCGGATGCCCTCTACCACGGCACCACGCCGCTGCAGGCCGAGGATATCGCCGAGCAGATCTTCTACGTGGCGACCCTGCCGGACCATATCAACATCAACCGGCTGGAGGTGATGCCGACGCGCCAGACCTGGTCCCCCTTCACCATCGACCGGGACTGAGGCATTCAGGCACTGCCGAGGTAGCGCTCGCGATCCTCGGCAGTGATGTCGCTGACGTGCAGCGGGAAGGCGGCATCCCGCCGGTCGTCATAGAAATGGCGCAGGGTACGCTCGATGGTAGGAAAGGCAAGCTCGTCCCAGGGGATCTCGTGCTCTTCGAACAGCGCCACTTCGAGGCTCTCGGCCCCCGCCTCGAAGCCGCCGTCGAGGTCGGCACGAAAGATCATGTAGACCTGGTTGATGTGCGGCAGGTTGATGAGGGTGTAGAGGCCGTGGATCTCGACCTCGGCGCAGGCCTCCTCGCGGGTCTCTCGGGCCGCCGCTTCGACGGTGGTCTCGGCGTTCTCCATGTAGCCTGCCGGCAGGGTCCAGAACCCCTTGCGCGGGGAGATGGCCCGGCGGCAGAGCAGCACTCGGCTGCCGCTCACCGGCAGGGTCCCGGCGACGATGCGCGGATTCTGGTAGTGGATGGTCCCGCACTCGTCGCAACAGTAGCGGGGGCGATCGTCCCCGGAAGGAATCGCGAAGCGCACGGTATGGCCACAGTGACTGCAGAAGTTCATGGCGCTCCCTGGCAGGCCGGTGGGCGGCATGGCGGCCGCCCGGTCAGGGCTTGACGCCGCTCATGGCGGCCGAGTAGAAGGAGTCAAACCCGATGGAAACCCCATGTTAGATAACCTTCGCGAACGCCTGCAAGCACACCGGCCGCGCCGGGTCAGGCTGCGCCTGCCCGAGGCGGCGGTGCTGCTGCCCATCGTCGACCGACCCGAACCGACCCTGCTGTTCACACGGCGTGCCGGTCACCTCAACACCCACAGCGGCCAGGTGGCCTTTCCCGGCGGCAAGCGCGAATCCCAGGACGCTGACCTGCTGGCCACGGCCCTGCGCGAGTCCCGGGAGGAGATCGCCCTGCCGCCGGAGCGCGTGGAGCTGCTCGGCCGGCTGTCGGATGTGATCTCGCTGCATGGCCTCCGGGTCACGCCCTGGGTGGGGGTGATCCCGCCCGACCTGCCGCTGACCCCCGACCCCAGCGAGCTCGATGCCATCTTCGAGGTGCCGCTGTCGCACTTCCTGGAGGACCAGCGCACCCACACCGACGTGATCCGGGTGGACGGCCGAGACTACTACGTGCCCAGCTACCGCACCGACGGTCACGTGATCTGGGGGCTCTCGGCCATGATGCTGGTGGAGCTGCTCGCCGAGGGGTTCGAGATGCCGATCAGCCTCTTCAAGCGCCCGCCGGGGGAGCTGCTCTACCTCCCCGAACGCGGAGTCTCCCGTCCATGATGCAACGCGACGCCCTCGCCACCGCCCTGCCTCGCGAACGCCTGGCCGAACTGGTCGATGCCCTGGTGGAGAAGGGCTGGTACGTCGGCGAGGACTTCCTTCCCGCCGAGCTGTGCGCCGAGCTGTACCAGGAGCTCGGCGCCATGGCCGACAGGGAGGCGCTGGAGGCCGCCGGCATTGGCCGCGGCCAGGAGCACGCCCTGCGCCGGGACATCCGCGGCGACGCCATTCGCTGGCTGGACCGCGAGAGCCAGGCCAGGCGGCAGTATCTGGAGGCCATGGGCGAGCTGCAGCAGGAGCTCAACCGGGCGCTCTTCCTGGGCCTCTTCGAGTACGAGGCGCACTTCGCCCACTACCCGCCCGGCGCCTTCTACCGGCGCCACATCGACAGCTTCCGCGGCCGCGCCAACCGGGTGGTCTCCACGGTGGGCTACCTGAACCCCGACTGGCCCGACGACGGCGGAGGCGAGATGGTGATCTTCACTTCCGACGACCCGGAGCGCGAGGTGGCGCGGGTGCTGCCCGAGGCCGGCACCTTCGCCTGCTTCCTCTCCGACAGCGTGCCCCATGAGGTGCTGCCCACCCGCCTGCCGCGGGCCAGCATCGCCGGCTGGTTCCGGCGCAACGCCTCGCTGGGCGGCCTGGTGGACCCGGCGCGCTGATGGCGGGCGACGCCGGGACACCGGAGAAGGAGCGGCTCAGGGCGCGCCTCGCCGCGCTGGAGGCGGACAACGCCGCGCTCGTCGAGCACAACGCGACCCTCGAGGCGCACAACGCGTCCCTGGAGCAGGAGAAGCGCCACTACCGGTGGCTGGCCGACAGCACTACCGACCTGATCTCCCGCCACGACCGGGACGGCACCTTCCTCTACGCCTCGACGGCGTGCCGGACGCTACTCGGCTACGCGCCCGAGGAGCTGGTCGGCGTCTGTGCCTACGAGCTCTTCCATCCCGCGGACCTCCAGGACCTGCTCAACAAATCGCCGCGAGTCTACTACCACGACGGTTTCTACCAGCAGACCTACCGCTTCCGGGCCAGGGGCGGCCACTACGTCTGGTTCGAGACCACCAGCCGCACCCGCCGTGACCCCACCACCGGCGAGCTGATCGATATCCTCTGTGTCTCCCGGGACGTGAGTCGGCGCATCCGCATCGAGGCCCACCGCGAGCGCCTGGCTCGGGTCGTGGAGTCGACCACCGACTATGTGCTGTTTGTCGACGGCCACGAGCGCATCTTCTATTCCAACGAGGCCGCTCGCCGGCTGCTCTCTCGACCGTCCCGACGCCTCCGGGAGAGCAGCGAGGCACCCCTCGATCAGGCCTACACCCCGGACGCCCTGGCGATACTGCGCGAGGTCGTGCTGCCTGCCGTGGCGCGCTACGGCTGCTGGAGCGGCGAGCTCGAGATGCGCGGCCCGCACGGGCCCGTGCCGGTGCTCAGCGTGGTAATGGCCCACTCGGCGCCCGGTGCCGAACCCGACCACCTCTCGCTGCTCAACCGCGACATCGGCCTGCGCAAGGCCGCCGAGGCCCAGGAGCGCCGCCATCAGGAACAGATCGCCCACGCCAACCGTCTGGCCACCACCGGCGAGCTCGCCTCCAACATTGCCCACGAGCTGAACCAGCCGCTGGGGGCGATCGCCAACTACGCCAGCGGAGCCCTGATGCAGCTCGCGGCCGACCCGCCCCGCTCCGTCGACGAGTTGCGCCTCCCCCTCACGCGCATCAACGCGCAGGTCCAGCGCCTG
>NZ_JAVLBC010000008.1:16211-33592 GCF_031581305.1 Halomonas sp. | reverse complement strand
GGGTCTTTTCATGTGCGTCAGCCAAACGGACGTGATGTCAGGGCCTTCCCCTGGAGAGTAGCGGAGCGCCGCCCCCCGGAAGCCCGGCGCAGTCATCGTCAGGCACTCATTCAGAAACCCCGGCCATTGGTCGGGGTTTCGTCGTTCCGGGGGCCTCCCCATGAAGCGTCGCGGAGCGCCGCCCCCCGGAAGCCCGGCGCGATCATCGTCAGGCACCTATCCCGAGAAACCCCCGTGTTCGCAAGAGCACGGGGTTTTTTCATTTCAGAATCCCCAGCTTCAATGAGTCTGGAGGTTCTTTCGTTCGGCGGTAGGACTTTCGGGGTGCAGTTCAGTTCCCGGGGGCTTGCTGCATCCGCTAGAATGTGACATTTCCCGTCAGGGGCATGAGCATGACCATCGGTGACCTGATCCGCCTGTTGAGCGATGGCGAGTTCCACTCCGGCGAGCAGCTGGGTGAACGGCTGGGTGTGTCGCGGGCAGCAGTGTGGAAGCAGTTGCGCAAGCTGGAGTCCCTGGGTATTCCCATGGAAGCGGTCAAGGGCCAGGGATATCGCCTGGTCGAGCGCCTGGAATTGCTGGATGGCAGCACCATTGTGGCTGGCCTCTCGCGAGAGGCACGCCTCCACCTGACGCGTCTGTTCGTCGAGGAGAGCCTGCCCTCCAGCAACGCCTTTCTTCAGGAGCGCTTCTCCCAGGGAGCTGGGCATGGTGAAGTCTGCCTGGTTGAACAGCAGAGCGAGGGGCGCGGGCGTCGTGGTCGCCTCTGGGTGACTCCCTGGGGACGCACCCTGATGCTCTCGATCGGCTGGCGAGTCGAGGCAGGGGTGGCGTCCCTTGAAGGCATGAGCCTGGCCCTGGGGGTCGCCCTCGCCAGGGTGCTCGAGCGCCATGGTGTCCGACCTCGCCTCAAGTGGCCCAATGATGTGTTGCTGGAGGGTGATGAAGGAAGGCTCGGCAAGCTGGCGGGCATCCTGGTGGAGGTCAGCGGTGATGCCGCGGGTCCCTGCGAGGTAGTGGTGGGCATGGGCATCAACGTCGACCTGCCGGCGGCGTTTCGCGAGGGCATCGGCCAAGCCGTCGCGGCGGTCCATGACCAGGCCCCGAGCCTCTCGCGCAATGCCCTGGCCAGCGAGCTGCTGGATGAGTTGCTGCCCCTTCTGGCGGGATTCGAGCAGCAGGGTTTTGCTGCCTGGCGTGACGACTGGAACGCCCGACATGCGTTCGACGGCTGCGAGGTGGAGGTCCTGCAGCGAGGCGAGCGTGAGTCAGCGGTCGCCGGGGAGGTGGACGAGGCCGGTAACCTCTGGGTGCAGCAGGCGGGAAGGCCGGTGCGGCTTTCCGGCGGCGAAATCAGCGTGCGGGGACGCGCATGATCCTGGACCTCGATATCGGCAATACCCTGTCCAAGTGGCGACTCAAGGACGCCGACAGCAGCGAGATCCGATCCCGCGGAGCGGTCTGGACGCGTGAGGAGTGGCGCCCGGGGGCGGATATCCCGGACCTCGACGTGGTCGAGGCGGTGCGTATCTCCAGCGTGGCGCGCAAGACCGTGCTGGAGGAAACGGTAGGGCTGTTGCGCCGCCGAGTCGGCACCGTCCATGTGGCGCGCTCGACCGCCGAGGCGATGGGAGTTACCAATGGCTACGAGGAGCCCGGTCGGCTGGGGGTCGATCGCTGGATGGGTGCCTTGGCGGGCTATCAGCTGGCCGGCGGCTGCTGCGCGGTAGACTGCGGCAGCGCCATTACGGTAGATTTCGTGCTTCCCGGCGGACGCCATTTGGGTGGCTACATACTGCCCGGACTTCGGCTGATGAAGGAGAGCCTGAAGCTCGGCACCCGCAATGTGGCCATCGACCCGGACAGCGAGGCAGAGGAGCTGCTGGAGCCCGGCAGGCGTACCGTCGAGGCAGTCAACCATGGCATCTACATGGCGGCAGTGAGTGCCGTCAATCGCATCTACAGCGAGGTATGTGACCAGCAGGGAGTGGCGCTGCCGATGCTGCTGACCGGCGGCGATGCTCGGGTGGTGTCGCGGGGCATCCAGGTGCCCCATGCGGTCTGGCCGGACATGGTCTATGGCGGGCTGGAGGCCTGCTACCCCTTGACCGCAGCCGAGCGGGCGGGGCGTATGTCCGGGGCGCCGAGGGTGCCCGCACCGGTGACGCTGGAAAAGATACGCGCGGCGCTTGCATTCTCGATGTTGCTTTGACACAATGCGCCGCGTTCCGGACAAGCGCGGTCGACAAGACAGACGCGCGGGATCAAGAGGCAAAGAAAACAGTCACTTGACACCGGAAGCAAAGGCGGTAGAATGTATCGCCAGTTGGAGGGGTTCCCGAGTGGCCAAAGGGAGCAGACTGTAAATCTGCCGCGAAAGCTTCGAAGGTTCGAATCCTTCCCCCTCCACCAGGTTCAGCCGCACCCGATGCGTCGAGTGATGGCAAGCAAGAGTGGGTCGGCGGGCATAGTTCAATGGTAGAACCTCAGCCTTCCAAGCTGATGATGCGGGTTCGATCCCCGCTGCCCGCTCCAGGTATCAGTGCCTGATGCCACAAGGTTGCGCTCATGTAGCTCAGGGGTAGAGCACACCCTTGGTAAGGGTGAGGTCGACGGTTCAAATCCGTCCATGAGCTCCATGTCGAAAAGACGAGCCGCGGCTCGTCTTTTCTTTTTCTCCCTCGTGATGGTCTCGTGCGGAGAAAGGGTTGCTAGGGAGAGTAGCTTTCGCTATCATGGCGCCCGCTGTCGTAAAGGCCACCTGCAAAGGGTGGTCGCGGAAGCAGATACAGGCCAGTAGCTCAATTGGCAGAGCAGCGGTCTCCAAAACCGCAGGTTGGGGGTTCGATTCCCTCCTGGCCTGCCAGTCTTCCCCAGGCTGGCAGTATGTCATATACTTTCATGTTTCGATTGCCGCGCCCTGAGGAGTCTCGTTTTCATGAAGCATAACGCCGAGGTGCAGGAGTCGCGCCACGACGGGCTCAAGTGGGCGGTTGTCGTCACTCTGCTGGTTCTTGCCGTGGTCGGCAACACCTACTTCGCCGACCAGGCGCTCCTCTATCGTGTGCTCGGTGTCGTCGTGCTCAGTGTGGCGGCGGCGCTGGTGGCGCTGACCACGACCAAGGGTCGTGATCTGGTCGAGCTCGCCAGGAGTGCGAAGAAGGAAATCCAGCGCGTCGTCTGGCCGACTCGCCCCGAGACCGTGCAGACCACCGTCATCGTGCTGGTCGCCGTGCTGGTGGTCGGGCTAATGCTCTGGCTGATCGACACCCTTCTTGGCTGGGCGATGTCCGGCGTCATCGGTTAGGAGTTTTCATGTCCAAGCGTTGGTATGTCGTCCACGCCTATTCCGGCTTCGAGAAGCATGTCATGCGCTCGCTTATCGAGCGCGTGAAGATGTATGGCATGGAAGATCGCTTCGGCGAGATCCTGGTGCCAACCGAAGAGGTCGTCGAAGTGCGTGACGGCAAGCGTCGCAAGAGTGAGCGCAAGTTCTATCCCGGCTACGTGCTTGTCGAGATGGAGATGGATGACGAGACCTGGCACTTGGTCAACGAAACCCCGCGCGTCATGGGTTTCATCGGTGGCACCAAGGAGAAGCCGGCCCCCATTTCCCGCAAGGAAGCTGATGCCATCCTCAGTC
Organism: Halomonas sp.; assembly: GCF_031581305.1. GTDB lineage: Bacteria > Pseudomonadota > Gammaproteobacteria > Pseudomonadales > Halomonadaceae > Halomonas. The sequence goes on along the minus strand of NZ_JAVLBC010000008.1, from coordinate 29,949 downwards.
GAGTGAAGGATGGCACCGACAAGCCGAAGCCCAAGACGCTGTTCGAGCCGGGTCAGTCGGTGCGCGTCATCGATGGCCCCTTCGCTGACTTCAATGGCGTCGTCGAAGAGGTCAATTATGACAAGAGCCGAGTGCAGGTCAGCGTGCTGATCTTTGGCCGCTCCACGCCCGTCGAGCTGGAGTTTGCACAGGTCGAGAAGGAATAATAACCTTCCGGCCCTTTCTGTTTCGTGGCAGCTGCCTGCGGGTGGCTGTATAACCCGGGGAGCCGCAAGGGGAGTGCTGAACAAATTGACGAGCAGGATGAAGCGCAAGGCACCCGCAGCGCAGACACCGGAGCCTATGCAGTACTAGGTGAGGATGTCGAGCAGCGCGTAACGCAGCGATTCACCCGCGCAGACATTTGTGCAGTGCTTTCCGAGGCGCTACTACCCAACTGGAGTCCAACATGGCCAAGAAAGTACAGGCTTATATCAAGCTGCAGGTGGCAGCTGGCAAGGCCAATCCGAGTCCCCCCGTGGGCCCCGCGCTGGGTCAGCACGGTGTCAATATCATGGAGTTCTGCAAGACGTTCAACGCAGCGACCCAGGAGATTGAGCCGGGCCTGCCGACGCCGGTGGTCATCACCGTCTACTCTGACCGCAGCTTCACCTTCATCACCAAGACCCCGCCCGCGGCGGTCCTGCTGAAGAAGGCAGCCGGCATCAAGTCCGGTTCCGGCGAGCCGAACACGACCAAGGTCGGGACCGTGAACCGCGAGCAGCTTGAAGAGATTGCCAAGACCAAGGAGCCTGATCTGACGGCTGCCGATCTCGACGCCGCGGTACGTACCATTGCCGGTAGTGCCCGCAGCATGGGCCTGAACGTGGAGGGTCTCTGATCATGGCCAAGCTTACCAAGCGCGCACAGCAGATTCGCGAGAAGGTCGACGCCAACCGGACCTACTCCCTCGACGAGGCCGTGGCCCTGCTCTCCGAGCTGTCCACCGTCAACTTCAAGGAATCCCTGGACGTTGCCGTCAACCTGGGCGTTGACCCGCGGAAGTCCGACCAGGTCGTGCGTGGCGCTACCGTCATGCCCAACGGTACCGGCAAGGACGTGCGTGTCGCAGTCTTCACCCAGGGTGCCAACGTTGATGCCGCCAAGGAAGCCGGTGCCGATATCGTCGGCATGGACGACCTGGCCGAGCAGGTCAAGAAAGGGCAGCTGGACTTCGACGTGGTGATCGCCTCGCCGGATGCCATGCGTGTCGTCGGCCAGCTGGGCCAGATCCTCGGTCCGCGTGGCCTGATGCCGAACCCCAAGGTCGGCACCGTGACGCCGGATGTGGCCACTGCCGTCAAGAATGCCAAGGCCGGCCAAGTGCGCTTCCGTACCGACAAGAACGGCATCATCCACACCACGTTGGGCAAGGTCGACTTCGATGCGTCTGCTATCCAGGGCAACCTGGAGGCGCTGGTCGCCGATCTGAAGAAGCTCAAGCCGAGCACGTCCAAGGGTATTTATTTCAAGAAGGTCACCCTGTCCACCACCATGGGTCCGGGGCTGACCATCGATCATTCCGCCTTGGTCTGATCGGGCGGTGATCGAGACGATTGCAGGAACTTTGCGGTCCCCGTGCCGGGCTGTCCTCGCCGGCGGGGCATCGTCAAAGACCGCAGGTGCCGTGCCTCTTGCGAGAGCGGCTTAATCTTCCTCCGGGAAGGCCTGCGCAGATGGTGTGGCCGCCAGCTATCTGGTGAGCACCATCACCCAGGACTCCCGACCTCCGGTCGGGAGAGATGGTAACCACCGGAACACTCTCGCGAGGTTCCGGCACGAAGGAGTGATCACTGTGCCACTAGCACTTGAAGGCAAGAAGGCAATCGTTGCCGAGGTCAGTGAAGCGGCCAAGGATGCGCTCTCCGTCGTAGTTGCCGACTCTCGTGGCGTCGCAGTCAGCGCGATGACCGACCTGCGCAAGCAGGCCCGCGAGAGTGGCGTGCAGATCCGTGTTGTCCGCAACACCCTGGCACGCCGCGCCCTGTCCGGAACTCCCTGGGAGATTCTGGATGAGACCTTCTCCGGTCCGACCATGCTGGCCTTCTCCTACGAGCACCCGGGCGCTGCCGCCCGTCTGTTCAAGGAGTTCGCCAAGGGTCAGAAGGAGTTTGAGGTCAAGGCGCTGGCCTACGAAGGCGAGCTGATCCCGGCAAGCGACATCGACCGTCTGGCTAGTCTGCCGACCTACGATGAGGCGATCGCCAAGCTGATGTCCGTCATGAAGGAAGCGTCCGCCGGCAAGCTGGTCCGTACCCTCGCGGCGCTGCGTGACCAGAAGCAGGAAGAGGCCGCCTGATCGGCGAACTCTTGCGCTCAGCCTGAATCGAACATTGAATCCCCGAGCCATCGCGATGCCGAGGCTCCCGCAAAGTTAGGAATCTAGACAATGGCACTGACCAAAGAAGACATCATCAACGCCGTCGCCGACATGTCCGTCATGGAAGTGGCCGAGCTGATCGAGGCCATGGAAGAGAAGTTCGGTGTCTCTGCCGCCGCTGCCGTCGTGGCTGGCCCGGGTGGCGGTGAAGCCGCTGCCGAGGAAGAGCAGACCGAGTTCGACGTCGTGCTGACTGGCGCCGGCGACAAGAAGGTTAACGTGATCAAGGCGGTCCGCGAGATCACCGGCCTGGGCCTCAAGGAAGCCAAGGGTGCCGTCGACGGCGCGCCGGCGACCATCAAGGAAGGCATGTCCAAGGACGACGCCGAAGAGGCAAAGAAGAAGCTGGAAGACGCCGGCGCGAGCGTGGAGCTCAAGTAACCCTTGTGCCCATGGCTTCACGCGCTGCGTAAGCTTCCACGGCTGGTGGCGGGACACCCGCTGCCGGCCTTTTTCTGTTGTCACTAGCCGGTGCCCTCGGGCCACCGCTAGCCGAACTCCGACGGCGAGCCTCCTGGTGGAGGCTTGCCGTCAGCGCCTGACGGAGCCTTATCCGTCGGGTGACGCCGACACGCATCGGTCACCCATGGTGAACAAGCTGGGGAATACAGATGGCTTACTCATACACTGAGAAAAAACGCATCCGCAAGGATTTCGGCAAACTGCCCCAAGTGATGGATGTGCCCTACCTGCTGGCCATCCAGCTTGATTCCTACTACGAGTTTCTCCAGCAGGATCGCTCACCCGAAGAACGCCTGGAAATCGGCCTGCATGCCGCCTTCAAGTCGGTCTTCCCGATTGCGAGCTTCTCCGGCAACGCTGCCCTGGAGTATGTCAGCTACCGTTTCGGCACTCCGGCCTTTGATGTCAAGGAGTGCCAACTGCGTGGCGTCACCTATTCGGCCCCCCTGCGCGTCAAGGTTCGCCTGATCATCTATGACAAGGACTCGTCGAACAAGGCGATCAAGGACATCAAGGAGCAGGAAGTCTATATGGGGGAGATCCCCCTGATGACCGAGAACGGTACCTTCGTCATCAATGGTACCGAGCGCGTCATCGTCTCCCAGCTGCACCGTTCGCCCGGCGTGTTTTTCGACCATGACAAGGGCAAGAGCCACTCCTCCGGCAAGCTTCTCTATTCTGCCCGGGTGATCCCCTACCGCGGTTCCTGGCTCGACTTCGAGTTCGATCCCAAGGACAGCGTCTTCGTGCGCATCGACCGCCGCCGCAAGCTACCGGCCACGGTGCTGCTGCGCGCCCTGGGCATGAGCGCCGAGGAGATCCTCGACGAGTTCTTCGAGCTCAGCACCTTCCATATCGAGAAGTCCGGCTTCTCCGTGGAGCTGGTGCCCTCGCGCCTGCGCGGTGAGACGGCCACCTTTGACATCAAGGACAGCGACGGCAACGTCATCGTCGAGGAAGGCCGCCGGATCACCCAGAAGCACATCCGCCAGCTGGAAAAGACGGGTCTCGAGCGCCTCGACGTGCCGATGGACTACCTGTTCGGCAAGACCCTGGCCAAGGATCAGGTCGACCCCAACACCGGCGAGCTGATCTGCCCCTGCAATACCGAGATCACCCCCGAGCTGCTGGAGAAGATCGGCCAGGCGGGCATCACCACTCTCGAGACGCTCTATACCAACGACCTCGACTGTGGTCCCTTTATCTCCGATACCCTCAAGCTGGACACCACCGGGTCCCGGCTCGAGGCGCTGGTCGAGATCTACCGCATGATGCGTCCTGGCGAGCCGCCCACCAAGGAGGCTGCCGAGACGTTGTTCAACAATCTGTTCTTCAGCGAGGACCGCTACGACCTGTCGGGCGTCGGTCGCATGAAGTTCAACCGCCGCCTGCGCCGCGACAGCGATACCGGGTCTGGCGTTCTCGATCAGCAGGACATCCTCGATGTGCTGCGCGAGATGATTGCGATCCGCAACGGCTTCGGTGACGTCGATGACATCGACCACCTGGGCAACCGTCGCATCCGCTGCGTCGGCGAGATGGCCGAGAACCAGTTCCGCGTGGGGCTGGTGCGCGTCGAGCGTGCGGTCAAGGAACGTCTCTCCATGGCAGAGAGCGAAGGCCTGATGCCCCAGGACCTGATCAATGCCAAGCCCGTGGCGGCAGCGGTCAAGGAGTTCTTCGGCTCCAGCCAGCTCTCCCAGTTCATGGATCAGAACAATCCGCTCTCCGAGGTCACCCACAAGCGCCGCGTCTCCGCGCTCGGCCCGGGCGGCCTGACCCGGGAACGGGCCGGCTTCGAGGTTCGTGACGTTCATGCCACTCACTACGGTCGCTTGTGCCCGATCGAGACGCCGGAAGGCCCGAACATCGGCCTGATCAACTCCCTGGCCACCTATAGCCACACCAACAGCTACGGTTTCCTGGAGACGCCGTATCGCAAGGTCGCGGACGCCCAGGTGACAGACGATGTGGTCCACCTTTCGGCCATCGAGGAGGGTGACTTCGTCATCGCCCAGGCCTCCGCCACCGTGGATGAATCGGGCAAGTTGGTCGACGACCTGGTGCAGGTGCGCCATCGCGGCGAAACCACCTTCATGCGTCCCGAGCAGGTCACCTTGATGGACGTCTCGCCGCGCCAGGTGGTCTCCGTGGCCGCGGCGCTGATTCCGTTCCTCGAACACGATGACGCCAACCGCGCCCTGATGGGGGCGAACATGCAGCGTCAGGCCGTGCCGACCCTGCGCGCCGACAAGCCGCTGGTGGGTACCGGTATGGAGCGTTTCGTGGCGCGTGACTCCGGCGTCTGCGAGGTAGCGCGTCGCGGCGGGGTGATCGACTCCGTGGATGCGCGGCGCATCGTGGTGCGCATCAACGAGGACGAGATCATCGGCGGCGAGGCCGGCGTTGATATCTACAACCTCACCAAGTATCTGCGCTCGAACCAGAACACCTGCATGAACCAGCGGCCCATCGTGCGCCCCGGCGACACCGTGGCGCGTGGTGATATCCTGGCGGATGGTCCCTCCGTGGACATGGGCGACCTGGCGCTGGGTCAGAACATGCGCATCGCCTTCATGCCGTGGAACGGCTACAACTTCGAGGACTCCATCCTGCTCTCCGAGCGGTCGGTCCAGGAAGATCGCTTCACCACCATCCATATCCAGGAGCTGACCTGCGTCTCCCGCGACACCAAGCTGGGGCCGGAGGAGATCACCTCCGATATTCCCAACGTCGGCGAATCGGCGCTGGGCAAGCTGGACGAGGCCGGGGTGGTCTATATCGGTGCCGAGGTCGGCGCCGGGGACATACTGGTGGGCAAGGTGACGCCCAAGGGCGAAACCCAGCTGACGCCGGAAGAGAAGCTGCTGCGCGCCATCTTCGGCGAGAAGGCGTCCGACGTGAAGGACACCTCCTTGCGCGCTCCCACCGGCATGACCGGGACCATCATCGACGTTCAGGTCTTTACCCGCGACGGCGTGGAGAAGGACTCCCGGGCGCTCTCCATCGAGCAGATGCAGCTCGACGAGGTGCGCAAGAACCTCCAGGAGACATACCGCATCGCCGAGGATGCCACCTTCGAGCGTCTCAAGCGCACCCTCTCCGGCCAGGTCGTCAACGGCGGCCCCAAGCTGAACAAGGGCGATGTGCTTTCCGACAGCTACCTGGAAGAGTTGCCGCGTCAGCAGTGGTTCAAGCTGCGCCTGCAGGACGAGGCGTTCAATGAGCTGCTGGCTCAGGCCGACGAGCAGTTGGAGAATCGTCGCAAGGAGATGGACGAACGCTTCGAGGACAAGAAGCGCAAGCTCACCCAGGGCGACGACCTGGCGCCCGGCGTGCTGAAGATCGTCAAGGTCTACCTGGCGATCAAGCGCCGCCTGCAGCCAGGCGACAAGATGGCCGGCCGCCACGGCAACAAGGGTGTCATCTCGGCGATCATGCCGGTCGAGGACATGCCCTTCGACGACCAGGGTGAGCCTATCGACGTGGTGCTCAACCCGCTGGGCGTGCCCTCGCGGATGAACGTGGGCCAGATTCTCGAGACCCACCTGGGCATGGCGGCCCGCGGCCTCGGGGTCAAGATCGAGGGGCTGCTGCGCGACGCCCGCGACCAGCAGGTGGCCGAGATCCGCGACTTCCTGGGCCAGGTCTACAACACCACTCAGGGGACGCGTGTCGAGGATATCGACTCGCTCTCCGATGAGGAGGTCATCGCCCTGGCGAAAAACCTCAAGGGCGGCGTACCGATGTCCACGCCGGTGTTCGACGGTGCCCAGGAGCACGAGATCAAGCATCTTCTGCGTCTGGCCGACCTGCCGGATTCGGGCCAGATGACCCTCTACGACGGCCGTACCGGCGATGCCTTCGATCGGTCGGTGACCGTGGGCTACATGTACATGCTCAAGCTCAACCACCTGGTGGATGACAAGATGCATGCCCGCTCCACTGGCTCCTACTCCCTGGTCACCCAGCAGCCGCTGGGCGGCAAGGCGCAGTTCGGTGGTCAGCGTTTCGGCGAGATGGAGGTCTGGGCACTGGAAGCCTATGGCGCGGCCTACACGCTCCAGGAGATGCTCACTGTCAAGTCTGACGACGTGGAAGGGCGTACCAAGATGTACAAGAGCATCGTGGACGGCGACCACGTCATGCAGGCGGGCATGCCGGAATCCTTCAACGTGCTGGTGAAGGAAATCCGCTCGCTGGGCATCGATATCGAACTGGAAAGCTGAGGCTGCATCGCCTGCGCTTCACAGAATGACGGTCCGCGGGGGCGGCAACGCCCCCGCCCATGACAACTCCGCAACGGAGCCGACCCCATGAAAGATTTGGTGAAAGTCCTCAAATCGCAGTCTCAGTCCGAAGAGTTCGATGCGATCAAGATCACGTTGGCCTCGCCAGCGCTGATCCGCTCCTGGTCGTTCGGCGAGGTGAAGAAGCCGGAGACCATCAACTACCGCACCTTCAAGCCGGAGCGTGACGGCCTGTTCTGTGCCAAGATCTTCGGTCCGGTAAAGGACTACGAGTGTCTGTGCGGCAAGTACAAGCGCATGAAGCATCGTGGCATCATCTGCGAGAAGTGCGGTGTCGAGGTGACCAAGGCAGCCGTGCGTCGCGAGCGCATGGGGCACATCGAGCTGGCCTCGCCGGTCGCCCACATCTGGTTCCTCAAGTCCCTGCCGTCACGCATCGGCATGTTCCTGGACATGACCCTGCGCGATATCGAGCGCGTGCTCTACTTCGAGAGCTTCATGGTCATCGATCCGGGCATGACCACCCTCGAGCGCGGCCAGCTGCTCAACGACGAGCAGTACTTCGAGGCCCTCGAAGAGTTCGGTGACGACTTCGATGCCCGCATGGGGGCCGAGGCCGTCCAGGCGCTGCTCAAGGACATCGACCTCGACGAGGAGATCGGTCGCCTGCGCGAGGAGATCCCGCAGACCAACTCCGAGACCAAGATCAAGAAGCTCTCCAAGCGGCTCAAGCTGCTCGAGGCCTTCCAGGGCTCGGGCAATGACCCGGCGTGGATGGTCATGGAGGTGCTGCCGGTGCTGCCGCCGGACCTGCGTCCGCTGGTGCCCCTGGATGGCGGCCGTTTCGCGACCTCGGATCTCAACGATCTGTACCGTCGCGTGATCAACCGCAACAACCGCCTCAAGCGCCTGCTCGATCTCAACGCGCCGGACATCATCGTGCGCAACGAGAAGCGCATGCTGCAGGAGTCGGTGGACGCGCTGCTCGACAACGGTCGTCGCGGCCGGGCCATCACCGGCTCCAACAAGCGCCCGCTGAAGTCGCTCGCCGACATGATCAAGGGCAAGCAGGGCCGCTTCCGTCAGAACCTGCTGGGTAAGCGCGTGGACTACTCCGGCCGCTCGGTCATCACCGTCGGCCCGACCCTGCGCCTGCACCAGTGTGGCCTGCCGAAGAAGATGGCGCTGGAGCTGTTCAAGCCGTTCATCTACTCCAAGCTGCAGTCGCTGGGTTATGCTTCCACCATCAAGGCGGCCAAGAAGATGGTCGAGCGCGAGACGGCGGAGGTGTGGGACATCCTCGCCGACGTCATCCGTGAGCACCCGGTGCTGCTCAACCGCGCCCCGACCCTGCACCGCCTCGGCATACAGGCCTTCGAGCCGCTGCTGATCGAGGGCAAGGCGATCCAGCTGCACCCGTTGGTATGTGCCGCCTACAACGCCGACTTCGACGGTGACCAGATGGCGGTCCACGTGCCGCTGACGCTGGAAGCCCAGCTCGAGGCGCGGGCGCTGATGATGGCCACCAACAACGTGCTGTCACCAGCCAACGGTGAGCCGATCATCGTCCCCTCCCAGGACGTGGTGCTGGGTCTCTACTACATGACTCGCGAGCGCATCAACGACAAGGGCGAGGGCATGGTGTTCTCCGGCCTCGACGAGGTGGAGCGTGCCTACGGCACCCAGTGCGTGTCGATGCATGCCCGCGTCAAGGTGCGACTCGACGAGATGGACATCGACGAGGAGACCGGCGAGAAGAGCCATCATCGCCGGATCTATGACACCACCGTGGGTCGTGCGCTGCTGTTCCGCATTCTGCCCGAGGGCGTGCCTTTCGATCTGGTCGACCAGCCGATGAAGAAGAAGGCCATCTCGGCGCTGATCAACGAGGTCTATCGCCGCGCCGGCCTCAAGCCGACGGTGATCTTCGCCGACCAGCTGATGTACACCGGCTTCCGCCTGGCGACCTGGTCCGGCGCTTCCATCGGCGTCAACGACTTCGTCATCCCGGACGCCAAGGCCGAGATCGTCGAGGGTGCGGAGGACGAGGTGAAGGAGATCGAGGACCAGTTCTCCTCTGGCCTCGTTACCGCCGGTGAGAAGTACAACAAGGTCATCGACATCTGGGCCCGGGCAAACGACCAGGTGGCCAAGGCGATGATGACCGGGATCTCCAAGGAGACCGTGGTGGATCGCGAGGGCAAGGAGGTCGAGCAGGACTCCTTCAACAGCGTCTTCATCATGGCCGACTCCGGTGCCCGGGGTAGTGCCGCTCAGATTCGCCAGCTGGCGGGCATGCGGGGTCTGATGGCCAAGCCGGATGGCTCGATCATCGAGACGCCGATCGTCGCCAACTTCCGCGAGGGTCTGAACGTTCTCCAGTACTTTATCTCGACCCACGGCGCGCGTAAGGGCCTGGCGGATACGGCCCTCAAGACGGCCAACTCCGGTTACCTGACCCGTCGACTGGTCGACGTCGCTCAGGACATGGTGATCACCGAGCCCGATTGTGGTACCGAGTACGGCCTGACCCTGCACCCGGTCATCGAGGGCGGTGATATCATCGTCTCCCTGGCTCAGCGCGTGCTGGGTCGTGTGGTTGCCCAGGACGTCATCGACCCGGCGAGCGACGAGGTGTTGATCCCGCGCGGCACGCTGCTCGACGAGAAGTGGTGCGCCGAGCTCGACACCATGGGCGTCGACGAGATCGTGGTGCGTTCGACCATCACCTGCCAGACCGCCCACGGCGTCTGCTCGGCCTGTTACGGCCGCGACCTGGCGCGGGGTCACCAGGTCAACATCGGCGAGTCGGTGGGCGTCATCGCCGCGCAGTCGATCGGCGAGCCGGGCACCCAGCTGACCATGCGGACCTTCCACATCGGTGGTGCGGCTTCGCGGGCCTCTGCGGTGGACAGTGTCCAGGTCAAGCACGGCGGCAAGGTGCGCCTGCACAACATCAAGTACGTTGAGCGCAGCGACGGCAAGCTGGTGGTGGTATCCCGCTCCAGTGCCCTGGCCGTGGCCGACGATCACGGCCGCGAGCGCGAGTACTACAAGCTGCCCTACGGGGCCGAGCTGGACGTGCGCGACGGCGACAGCGTCGAGGCCGGCCAGGCGGTGGCCAAGTGGGATCCGCACACCCACCCGATCATCGCCGAGGGCGAGGGTCAGGTGCAGTACAGCGACCTCGACGAGGGCGTTACCATGCACCGCAGCGTGGACGAGATGACCGGCCTCTCTTCCATCGAGGTCATCGAGTCGGCGGCGCGTCCCATGGCCGGTCGCGACAAGCGTCCGATGATCCAGCTGACCGATGCGGCCGGCGAGCCAGTCACCGCCTCCGGCTCCGACACCCCGGTGCAGTATCCGCTGCCCGGCAAGGCGATCATCACCGTCGACAACGGCTCGTACATCGGTGTCGGTGAGGTCGTGGCCCGTATCCCGGTAGAAGCCACCGGCAACAAGGACATCACCGGGGGTCTGCCGCGCGTCGCCGATCTGTTCGAGGCGCGCAAGCCCAAGGAGCCGGCAATCCTCGCCGAGATCAGCGGCGTGATCAGCTTCGGCAAGGAGACCAAGGGCAAGCGGCGCCTCACCATCACGCCGGAAGACGGTGATCCCTTCGAGATGCTGATTCCGAAGTGGCGCCAGATCGCGGTCTTCGAGGGCGAGTCGGTCGAGAAAGGCGAGGTGATCTCGGACGGTCCGAGCAACCCGCACGATATCCTGCGTCTGCTGGGCATTGCCGAACTGGCCAAATACATCACCACCGAGGTGCAGGACGTCTATCGTCTGCAGGGCGTGGGCATCAACGACAAGCACATCGAGGTGATCGTGCGTCAGATGCTGCGCAAGGTGGAGATTACCGATGCCGGCGACAGCGACTTCATCCCGGGCGACCAGGCCGAACTGGCGCGTGTGCTCGAGCAGAATGCCCGCCTGGCGAAGGAAGAGAAGTTCCCGGCGAAGTACCAGCGGTTGCTGCTGGGGATCACCAAGGCCAGCCTGGCCACCGAGTCGTTCATCTCCGCGGCCTCCTTCCAGGAGACCACGCGGGTGTTGACCGAGGCGGCGGTCACCGGCAAGCGCGACTACCTGCGAGGCCTGAAGGAGAACGTGGTGGTGGGGCGCCTGATCCCGGCCGGTACCGGCCTGACCCATCACGCGGAGCGCCGCCGCAGGCGTGAAGACGCCGAGCGGCTGCTCCACCCGTCGGCCTACGACGTCGAGCAGGAGCTGGGCGCCCAGCTCACTGCCCTGGACTCGGACGACGACGAGATCTGACACCCGCGTTTCGGCACTGCGCCTCCTTCGGGGAGGCGCAGTGCTTGACGACGCGCCGTGTCAGCCATTAGAATGCGCAGCCTTTAACAGTGGGGTGGGTGCGCCCGCACCCGCTGGGAAGGCAAGGCAACCCATTGGAGTCAGCTACACACCATGGCAACGATCAATCAGCTCGTGCGCAAGCCGCGCAAGCGCCAGGCCGCCAAGAGCGACGTGCCTGCGCTGCAGGCCTGTCCGCAGAAGCGCGGCGTCTGCACCCGCGTCTACACCACTACCCCGAAGAAGCCGAACTCTGCACTGCGTAAGGTGTGCCGTGTTCGCCTGACCAACGGCTACGAGGTCTCCTCGTACATTGGCGGTGAAGGCCACAACCTCCAGGAGCACTCCGTGGTCCTGATCCGCGGCGGTCGCGTCAAGGACCTTCCCGGTGTGCGCTATCACACCGTGCGTGGCGCCCTGGACACCTCCGGCGTGCAGAATCGTAAGCAGGGCCGTTCCAAGTACGGCACCAAGCGGCCGAAGGTCTGACCGGCCGCGGAACGCAGCAGTCACCCCATTTTGACCACGGTCTGATAAGAGTAAGGTCGAGCGCTGCCGCTGGCAGGAGTCTCGGGTTTACCTGAAGGATCCTTTGATGAGGGCTTATCATGCCTAGAAGAAGAGTAGCGGCCAAGCGCGAGATCCTGCCGGATCCCAAGTTCGGAAGCGAACGCCTGGCGAAGTTCATGAACCACCTGATGATCGGCGGCAAGAAGTCCGTAGCTGAGCGTATCGTCTATGGTGCGCTGGACAGGGTTGCCGAGCGTAGCAAGGAAGAGCCGCTGGAGATCTTCGACAAGGCGCTGGAAGCCATCCAGCCCATGGTCGAGGTCAAGTCTCGCCGCGTTGGCGGCGCGACCTATCAGGTGCCCGTAGAGGTACGTCCCTCGCGTCGTCATGCGTTGGCCATGCGCTGGCTGGTCGATGCGGCCCGTCGCCGTGGTGAAAAGACCATGGTGCTGCGCCTCGCTGGCGAGATGCTCGATGCCGCCGATGGCAAGGGCTCCGCGGTGAAGAAGCGTGAAGATGTGCACCGCATGGCAGAGGCCAATAAGGCCTTCTCTCACTACCGCTTCTAATACACGCATCGCCAACCACAGGGGAGTTCCACCGTGGCTCGCAAGACTCCACTAAAGCGCTATCGCAACATAGGCATCGTGGCGCACGTCGATGCCGGCAAGACCACCACGACCGAGCGCGTCCTGTTCTACACTGGTCTGTCCCACAAGGTCGGTGAGGTCCATGACGGTGCCGCCACCATGGACTGGATGGAGCAGGAGCAGGAGCGTGGTATCACTATCACCTCCGCGGCGACCACCTGCTTCTGGCAGGGCATGGACAAGCAGTTCGACGAGCACCGCATCAACATCATCGACACCCCGGGGCACGTCGACTTCACCATCGAGGTGGAGCGTTCCCTGCGGGTGCTCGACGGTGCCGTGGTGGTGCTGTGTGGTTCGTCCGGCGTACAGCCCCAGACAGAGACCGTCTGGCGCCAGGCCAACAAGTATGAAGTGCCGCGCATGGTGTTCGTCAACAAGATGGACCGCACCGGTGCCGACTTCTTCATGGTCGTCGACCAGCTCAAGCAGAAGCTGGGTGCCAACGCCGTTCCGATTCAGATCAACTGGGGCACCGAGGACGAGTTCAAGGGCGTCATCGACCTCATCCAGATGAAAGCGATCGTCTGGGATGAGGACAACCTCGGCATGAATTATGAGCTCGTGGACATTCCGGCGGATCTCCAGGAGACGGCGGAGAAGTACCGCGAGGAGATGGTTGAGGCGGCTGCCGAAGCCTCCGAAGAGCTGATGGACAAGTACCTCGAGGAAGGTGAGCTCACCATCGAGGAGATCAAGGCCGGCCTGCGTCGTCGCACCCTGGATAACGAGATCGTGCTGGTCACCTGCGGCTCCGCCTTCAAGAACAAGGGCGTCCAGGCCGTGCTGGATGGCGTCATCGAATATATGCCGTCGCCCACCGAGGTCAAGGCCATCGAGGGTGAGCTGGACGACAAGGATGGCACCATCGCCACTCGCGAGGCGGACGACAAGGCGCCCTTCGCCGCGCTGGCCTTCAAGATCGCCACTGATCCCTTCGTCGGCACCCTGACCTTCATCCGCGTCTACTCGGGCGTGCTGAAGTCGGGCGACAGCGTCTACAACTCCGTCAAGGAGAAGAAGGAGCGTGTCGGCCGTATCGTCCAGATGCACGCCAACTCCCGCGAGGAGATCAAGGAAGTGCTGGCTGGCGATATCGCCGCCTGCATCGGCCTGAAGGACGT
>NZ_JAVLBC010000008.1:0-16111 GCF_031581305.1 Halomonas sp. | reverse complement strand
ATCCTCGTCGACCGCATGCGTCGCGAGTTCAAGGTCGATGCCAACATCGGCAAGCCGCAGGTGGCCTATCGCGAGACCATCCGTGCCAAGGTCGAGCAGGAAGGCAAGTTCGTTCGCCAGTCCGGCGGTCGCGGTCAGTATGGTCATGTGCTGCTGCGCATCGAACCGCTTACTGCAGCGGACAAGGGCGAAGACGAGGAGATGCACTTCAAGTTCGCCTCGGAGATCGTTGGCGGCGTGGTTCCCAAGGAATACGTGCCGGCCGTCGAGAAAGGGGCCTACGAGCAGCTGCAGAACGGTGTCATCGCGGGCTACCCGATGATTGACGTCAAAGTCACGCTGTTCGACGGTTCCTACCACGACGTGGACTCTAACGAGACCGCGTTCAAGGTGGCCTCTTCCATGGCGGTCAAGGAAGGTGCCAAGAAGGCCAAGGCGGTGCTCCTCGAGCCTGTGATGAAGGTCGAGGTCGTGACCCCCGAGGAGTTCATGGGCGACGTCATGGGCGACCTGAACCGCCGTCGAGGCCTCGTCCAGGGCATGGATGACTCTTCCATGGGTAAGATCATCCGCGCCACGGTACCTCTGGCTGAGATGTTCGGTTATGCCACCGATCTGCGCTCTCAGACCCAGGGCCGCGCAAGCTACGTGATGGAGTTTGCGGACTACGAAGAGGCGCCGTCCAGCGTCGTTGAAGCCGTCATCAACCAGAACGGTTAACCGTTAGCTAACGTAAAGAGGTTATAGCAGTGGCTAAGGAAAAATTTGAACGTTCCAAACCGCACATCAACGTCGGTACCATCGGTCACGTCGACCACGGCAAGACCACGCTGACTGCGGCCCTGACTCGCGTTTCCGCCGAGGTGTTCGGCGGCGACTGGAGCGAGTTCGACGCCATCGACAATGCGCCGGAAGAGCGTGAGCGTGGTATCACCATCGCCACCTCTCACGTCGAGTACCAGTCCGAGACGCGTCACTACGCGCACGTAGACTGCCCGGGCCACGCCGACTACGTCAAGAACATGATCACCGGTGCTGCCCAGATGGACGGCGCTATCCTGGTCGTGTCCGCCGCCGACGGCCCCATGCCGCAGACTCGCGAGCACATCCTGCTGTCTCGCCAGGTCGGCGTGCCGTACATCGTCGTGTTCCTGAACAAGGCCGACATGGTCGATGACGAGGAGCTGCTCGAGCTGGTCGAGATGGAAGTCCGTGAACTCCTCGACGAGTATGACTTCCCGGGTGACGATACCCCGATCATCACCGGTTCCGCCCTGATGGCCCTGGAAGGCAAGGATGACAACGGCATGGGTACCACTGCCGTTGCCAACCTGATCAAGGCCCTGGACGAGTACATTCCGGAGCCCGAGCGTGCCATCGATCAGCCGTTCCTGATGCCGATCGAGGACGTCTTCTCCATCTCCGGCCGCGGTACCGTGGTCACCGGCCGCGTCGAGCGCGGTGTGGTCAAGGCTGGCGAGGAAGTCGAGATCGTCGGTATCAAGGACACCGTCAAGACCGTCGTCACCGGCGTCGAGATGTTCCGCAAGCTGCTCGACGAAGGTCGTGCTGGTGAAAACGTCGGCGCGCTGCTGCGCGGCACCAAGCGTGATGACGTCGAGCGTGGCCAGGTCCTGGCCAAGCCGCGTACCATCACGCCGCACACCAAGTTCGAGGCCGAGGTGTACGTGCTGTCCAAGGACGAGGGTGGTCGTCACACTCCGTTCTTCAAGGGCTATCGTCCGCAGTTCTACTTCCGTACCACCGACATCACCGGTACCTGTGAACTGCCGGAAGGCGTCGAGATGGTCATGCCGGGTGACAACGTCAAGATGGTTGTCACCTTGATTGCCCCGATCGCCATGGATGATGGCCTGCGCTTCGCCATCCGTGAAGGCGGCCGCACCGTCGGCGCTGGCGTCGTGGCCAAGATCATCGAGTAAGCGTTTCGCCGCTTGATCGATCAAAGGGGGCTCCACCAGGAGCCCCCTTTCTGCGCACCGGAAGCGAGTGTTTGACTCTCGTTTCCGGCGTGCCTATAATGCGCATCCTTTGAATGCGTGGGTTGACGGCTCGCGCCGTCAGAATCCATTGGAGTTAGGGCAAATGCAGAACCAGAAGATTCGCATTAGGTTGAAGGCTTTCGACCATCGCCTGATCGACCAGTCCGCCGCGGAGATCGTAGATACCGCCAAGCGTACCGGCGCCCAGGTCCGTGGTCCGATTCCTCTGCCGACCAATCGCGAGCGTTATACCGTGCTGATCTCTCCGCACGTCAACAAGGACGCGCGCGATCAGTACGAGATTCGTACTCACAAGCGGGTGCTCGATATCGTCGAGCCCACCGAAAAGACCGTTGATGCCCTGATGAAGCTCGACCTCGCCGCTGGCGTGGACGTGCAGATCAAGCTCGACTGACACCACACTAGACACTCGCGGCCCAGCGCCTGGTCTGTCGACACGAAGACAGCGCCACGCAGCAGCCGCCGCGCCGTGAGGCGCCACACAACGTGCTAGTGGAATGCTCTGGAAAGGGCAGCCATAGCGGGTGACAGCCCCGTACACTATAGGAGACTGAGAATGACTATCGGTTTAGTCGGTAGGAAGGCCGGGATGACCCGTGTCTTCACCGAAGATGGCGCATCCGTGCCCGTGACCGTGATCGAGGTTGAGCCCAACCGCGTGACACGCGTGAAGTCCGTCGAGTCCGATGGCTACGCCGCGGTGCAGGTGACAACCGGCTCCCGCAAGGCCAAGCATCTGTCGAAAGCCCAGGCCGGGCAGTTCGCCAAGGCAGGTGTCGAGGCCGGTCGTTCGCTGATGGAGTTCCGCCTGGCAGAAGGCGACGAGGCTCCGGAAGTGGGCGGCGAGCTCACCGTATCCCTCTTCGAAGCTGGTCAGACGATCGACGTGACCGGCACCTCCAAGGGCAAGGGATTCCAGGGCGCCGTCAAGCGCTGGAACTTCCGCACCCAGGACAACACCCACGGTAACTCCCTGGCCCACCGTGCGCCGGGTTCCATCGGCATGTGCCAGACGCCGGGCCGCGTGTTCAAGGGCAAGAAGATGGCCGGCCAGATGGGCAATGTTCGCTGTACCGTGCAGAGCCTGGAAGTCGTCCGTGTCGACGCCGAACGCAATCTGCTGCTGATCAAGGGTGCCGTACCTGGTGCCACCGGCAGTGATGTCATCGTGCGCAGCGCCGTCAAAGCAGGCTGAAGGGGAACTTACCGATGAATCTGAATCTTGCAGGTGCAGGCGCCGGTACTGTCGAAGTATCTGATGCCACCTTTGGCAAAGAATTCAACGAGGCCCTCGTGCACCAGGTCGTCACCGCCTATCTGGCCGGTGGGCGCCAGGGTACTCGTGCCCAGAAGAATCGCTCCGACGTGCGTGGCGGGGGCAAGAAGCCGTGGCGCCAGAAGGGCACCGGTCGTGCCCGTGCCGGCACCATCCGTTCGCCGATCTGGCGTGGTGGCGGTGTGACCTTTGCGGCCCGTCCGCAGGACCATTCCCAGAAGGTCAACCGCAAGATGTACCGCGCGGCCATGCGCTCGATCCTCTCTGAGCTGGTTCGCCAGGAGCGCCTGGTGGCTGTCGACGGTTTTGCTGTCGAAGCGCCCAAGACCAAGCAGCTGGTTGCCAAGCTCGAAGAGCTGGGCCTGGAAAAGGTGTTGATCGTCACCGAAGAAGTGGACGAGAACCTGTACCTCGCCGCCCGCAACATCCCCAGCGTGGATGTGGTGGATGTCGCCGCTGCCGATCCGGTGAGCCTGGTCGCCTTCGACAAGGTGCTGGTCACCGTCTCCGCTCTGCGTAAATTCGAGGAGAAGCTGGCATGAACCAGGAACGTGTATTCAAGGTTCTGCTCGGTCCGCACGTGACCGAGAAGGCCGCCATGGCCGCCGAGCGCAACCAGTACGTGTTCAAGGTGGCAGGCGACGCGACCAAGCCCGAGATCAAGGCTGCCGTGCAGGAGCTGTTCGGCAAGAAGGTCGACCGTGTTCAGGTGCTGAACATGAAGGGCAAGACCAAGCGCACCGCGCAGGGTCTGGGTCACCGCAAGGGTTATCGCAAGGCGTACGTGACACTGGCCGCCGGCGAGACGCTTGAAGACTTCTCTGGCGCCGAATAAGGGCAGGAGTACGGATCATGGCAATCGTCAAGACTAAACCCACATCCGCCGGTCGTCGCCACGTCGTCAAGATCGTTGGTGAGGAGCTGTACAAGGGCCGCGCCTACGCGCCGCTGCTCGAGAAACAGTCCAAGTCCGGTGGCCGTAACAACTACGGTCGCATCACCACCCGCCACGTGGGCGGTGGTCACCGTCATCACTACCGGCTCATCGACTTCAAGCGCACCAAGGATGGCATTCCTGCCACCGTCGAGCGCCTGGAGCATGACCCGAACCGCAGCGCACACATTGCCCTGCTCAAGTACCTCGACGGCGAGCGTCGCTACATCATCGCGCCCAAGGGCGTGAGCGCCGGCGACCGTCTCGAATCCGGTGTCAACGCGCCCATCAAGAAGGGCAATGCGTTGCCGCTGCGCAACATCCCGTTGGGTTCCACCGTGCACTGCATCGAGCTCAAGCCCGGCAAGGGTGCCCAGCTTGCTCGCAGCGCCGGCACCAGCGCCCAGCTGGTCGCCCGCGAAGGCAACTACGCCACCCTGCGTCTGCGCTCCGGCGAGATGCGCAAGGTGCTGGCCGAGTGCCGCGCGACCCTGGGAGAGGTGAGCAACTCCGAGCACAGCCTGCGTCAGCTTGGCAAGGCCGGTGCGAAGCGCTGGAGAGGCGTGCGTCCGACCGTTCGCGGCGTGGCCATGAACCCGGTGGATCACCCGCACGGCGGCGGCGAAGGCCGCAGCAGTGGCGGCCGCCACCCGGTCTCCCCGTGGGGCATCCCCACCAAGGGCCACAAGACCCGCAAGAACAAGCGCACCGACAAGCTGATCATCCGTCGCCGCAAGGCCCGGAAATAAGATCCAACGCCAAGACATCAAGAGGTAACGGCTGTGCCACGTTCACTGAAGAAAGGTCCCTTTATTGACCTTCATCTTTTGAAGAAGGTTGAGACTGCAGTGGAGAAGAGCGACCGAAAACCGATCAAGACCTGGTCGCGTCGCTCGATGATCCTGCCCAACATGGTCGGGCTCACCATTGCAGTCCATAACGGTCGCCAACACGTCCCGGTGCACGTCTCCGAGGAAATGGTTGGCCACAAGCTGGGCGAATTCGCTGCTACCCGCCTCTATCGCGGTCATGCGGCGGACAAGAAAGCCAAACGGTAAGCCAGAGAGGATTGAGAGATGGAAGTCACAGCAAAGCTGCGTGGCGCTCGTTTATCCGCCCAGAAGGCCCGTTTGGTGGCTGACCAGGTGCGCGGTAAACCGGTCGCCGAGGCGCTCGACCTGCTGACCTTCTCCCCGAAGAAGGCCGCGAAGCTGGTCAAGAAGGTGCTGCAGTCCGCCATCGCGAACGCGGAAGAAAACGACGGCATGGATATCGACGAGCTGCGTGTCTCGACCATCTGCGTCGATGAGGGCATGACGCTCAAGCGCATCCGTCCGCGCGCCAAGGGCCGTGCGGATCGCATCCTGAAGCGCACCTGCCACATCACCGTCAAGGTAGCCGAGAAGTAGGAGTCGACCAGATGGGTCAGAAAGTCAATCCCACAGGCATTCGCCTGGGTATCGTCAAGGACCATACCTCGGTGTGGTATGCCGAGCGCGGCGCCTATGCCGACAAGCTGAACAGCGACCTCGAAGTGCGTCGCTTCCTGGAAGAGCGCCTGAAGAATGCGTCCGTGAGCCGCATTCACATTGAGCGCCCGGCCAACAACGCTCGCATCACGATTCACACGGCCCGTCCGGGCATCGTGATCGGCAAGAAAGGCGAAGACGTCGACCGGCTGCGTCGTGACGTTACCGCGATGATGGGTGTGCCCGTGCACGTCAACATCGAGGAAGTCCGCAAGCCGGAACTCGATGCCAAGCTCGTCGCGCAGAACATCGCCGGTCAGCTCGAGCGTCGTGTGATGTTCCGTCGTGCCATGAAGCGTGCCGTGCAGAACGCCATGCGCCTGGGCGCCGGCGGCATCAAGGTGCAGCTCTCCGGTCGCCTCGGTGGCGCGGAAATCGCCCGCACCGAGTGGTACCGCGAAGGTCGCGTCCCGCTGCATACCTTGCGCGCAGACATCGACTACGCCACCTACGAGGCCAAGACCACCTACGGCATCATTGGTGTCAAGGTCTGGGTCTTCAAGGGTGAAATCCTCGGGGGCATCGAGGAGGTCCGCGCCAAGGCGAAACAGCCGCAGGCCGCGCCCTCTAAGAAGAAAGGTTCCAGGTAAGGGGAGAGCGAGTCGATGTTACAACCCAAGCGTATGAAATTCCGCAAGGTGCAGAAGGGCCGCAACCGTGGCCTGGCGCATCGCGGAAGCAAGATTAGCTTCGGCGAGTATGGCCTCAAGGCCACTGGCCGGGGCCGTGTCACCGCCCGTCAGATCGAGGCTGGTCGTCGTGCGATCACGCGTCACGTCAAGCGTGGCGGCAAGATCTGGATCCGCGTCTTCCCGGACAAGCCGATTTCCAAGAAGCCATTGGAAGTCCGCATGGGTAAAGGGAAGGGCTCTGTTGAGTACTGGGTCGCACAGATCCAGCCGGGTCGGGTCCTGTACGAGATCGAAGGCGTTTCCGAGGAGCTGGCCCGCGAGGCATTTGCCCTGGCTGCCCAGAAGTTCCCGGTCTCCACCACCTTTGTGAAACGGACGGTGATGTGATGAAAGCCCAGGAAATTCGTGAGAAGTCAGCCGAGCAGCTCCAGGAGCAGCTTTTCGAACTCCTCCGTGAGCAGTTCAACCTGCGCATGCAGAAGGCCACCGGTCAGCTGAGCCAGACTCATCTGCTCAAGCAGGTTCGTCGGGACATTGCCCGCGTGAAGACTGTGCTCAACGAGAAGGCAGGTGACTGAGATGGCCGAAGAGAAGAAAGCCCGTACGCTCACCGGCAAGGTGGTGAGCGACAAGATGGACAAGTCCATTGTTGTGATGATCGAGCGTCGTGAGCGCCACCCGATCTACGGCAAATACGTCAAGCGCTCCACCAAGCTGCACGCCCATGACGAATCGAACCAGGCCAAGGCTGGCGACACGGTGTCCATTCAGGAATGCCGTCCGCTGTCGAAGAACAAGGCCTGGGCCCTGATCGAAGTCGTCGAACAGGCCAAGGGTTGATCGGCTCGCGCCGATCAATCCAGTGCAGTCAGATTAGGTTTGGAGAAAACCGATGATTCAGACTCAGACAATGCTGGATGTCGCCGACAACAGCGGAGCGCGCCGGGTGCAGTGCATCAAGGTGCTGGGCGGTTCCCACCGCCGCTATGCCCGCGTCGGTGACATCATCAAGGTCACGGTGAAGGAAGCCATTCCGCGTGGCAAGGTCAAGAAGGGCCAGGTCCTCAAGGCGGTGGTGGTTCGCACCCGTAGTGGCGTCCGTCGTAACGACGGTTCGCTGATCCGCTTCGATGGAAATGCGGCTGTGCTGTTGAACAACACCAACGATCAGCCGATCGGCACCCGTATCTTCGGGCCGGTGACGCGTGAGCTTCGCAACGAGAAGTTCATGAAGATCATTTCCTTGGCGCCTGAAGTGCTGTAAGGAGCGAGGCGGATATGCAAAAAATCAAACGTGACGATGAAGTGATCGTCATCGCCGGCAAGGACAAGGGCAAGCGTGGCACCGTCAAGCGGGTACTCGAAAACCGTTTTGTGGTGTCCGGTGTGAACATGATCAAGCGTCACACCAAGCCCAACCCGATGGCGGGCAACCAGGGCGGTATCGTCGAGCGCGAGGCACCGATTCACGCGTCCAACGTGGCCATCTTCAACCAGGAGACCGGCAAAGCGGATCGCGTCGGCTTCCAGGTTCAGGAAGACGGTACCAAGGTACGTATCTACAAGTCGACGCAGTCGCAGATCGACGCCTAACGCGAGTCGGATAGCAAAATGGCGAACTTGAAAGAACGTTATCAGAACGAGGTGGTGGCTCAACTCCAAGAGCAGTTCAGCTACGCCAACGTGATGCAGGTACCACGGGTCACCAAGGTGACTCTGAACATGGGTATCGGCGATGCGACCAGCGACAAGAAGCTGATCGACAACGCCATCGGCGACCTGGAGAAGCTTTCCGGTCAGAAGCCGTTGGTGACCAAGGCACGTAAGTCCATCGCGGGCTTCAAGGTGCGTGAAGGCTGGCCGATCGGGATCAAGGTGACCCTGCGCTCCGAGCGCATGTGGGACTTCCTCGATCGCCTGGTGAATATCGCGATCCCCCGCGTTCGTGACTTCCGTGGTCTCAACCCGAAGTCCTTCGACGGTCGTGGCAACTACTCCATGGGGGTGCGTGAGCAGATCATCTTCCCGGAGATCGAGTATGATAAGATCGATCGGATCCGTGGTCTGGATGTCACCATCACCACCACCGCCAAAACCGATGATGAAGGTCGCGCGCTCCTCGGCGCGTTGAACTTCCCGTTCAAGAAATAAGGGTGGGATCATGGCAAAGAAAGGTATGGTAGAGCGCGAGCTCAAGCGCACCAAGCTGGTGGCGAAGTACGCCGCCAAGCGTGCCGAGCTCAAGGCGGTCATCCAGGACGTCAACGCTACTGACGAAGAGCGCTTCGACGCGCAGCTCAAGCTGCAGCAGTTGCCGCGCGACTCCAGCCCGGTGCGTCAGCGTAACCGCTGTCGCATCACTGGCCGTCCGCACGGCTACTACACCAAGTTCGGCCTCGGCCGCAACAAGCTGCGTGAAGCCGCCATGCGTGGCGACGTGCCCGGCCTCAAGAAGTCCAGCTGGTAACGCCACGTAGAATCATCAGGAGCGCAACGTAAATGAGCATGCAAGACACTCTGGCGGATATGTTCACCCGTATCCGCAATGCGCAGATGGCCACCAAGGAGACGGTTTCCATGCCGTCCTCCAAGCTCAAGGTCGAGGTGGCCCGCGTGCTGAAGGAAGAGGGCTTCATTAGCGACTTCGCCGTCAGCGAAACCGCCAAGCCCGAGCTGACCGTGAGCCTGAAGTATTTCGAAGGCAAACCGGTCATCGAGCACCTGCAGCGGGTTTCCAAGCCGTCCCTGCGCCAGTACAAGGGCAAGGACGCGCTGCCGAAGGTCGCCGAAGGTCTGGGCGTTGCTATCGTCACCACCTCCAATGGGGTGATGACCGATCGCGCGGCGCGTCAGGCAGGTGTCGGTGGTGAAGTCATCTGCACCGTATTCTAGGAGTTTGGAATGTCCCGCGTAGCCAAATATCCGGTCAAATTGCCCGCAGGCGTCGAGGTCAAGCTCGACGGTGACCAGTTGTCCGTCAAGGGCAGCCAGGGCACCCTGCCCCTGACCGTTCACCCCGATGTGGTGATCGGCCAGGAAGAGGGGCAGCTGACCTTCCAGCCGAGCGAGTCCGCCAAGAGCTGGGCAATGGTCGGTACCACCCGTGCCCTGGTCCAGAACCTGGTCACCGGTGTCAGCGAGGGCTTCACCAAGAGCCTCGAAATCATCGGCGTCGGTTATCGTGCCCAGGCCAAGGGCCAGACGCTCAATCTTACACTGGGCTTCTCGCACCCGGTCGACTACACGCTGCCTGAAGGTGTCACGGCGGAAACGCCCAAGAACACCGTCATCGTGCTGAAAAGCGCGGACAAGCAGAAGCTCGGCCAGTGTGCTGCGGAAATCCGCGCCTTCCGTCCGCCTGAACCCTACAAGGGCAAGGGTGTCCGGTACGCCGACGAGCAGGTGCGTCGCAAAGAAGCCAAGAAGAAGTAAGGCAGGGTTATGAACGCGAAGAAAGAATCTCGTCTCCGTCGTGCCCGCCGTGCTCGCGCCAAGATCCGCGAGCTGGGCGTGTATCGCCTGTGCGTCAACCGTACCCCACGCCACATCTATGCGCAGATCATCTCGCCGGATGGTGGCAAGGTCCTCGCCAGCGCTTCCACGCTGGACAAGGCCCTGCGCGAGGGTACGACCGGCAATGCCGACGCCGCCGCCAAGGTGGGCGCCATGATTGCCGAACGCGCCAAGCAGGCTGGCATCACCCAGGTGGCCTTCGATCGTGCCGGCTTCAAGTATCACGGTCGTGTGAAGGCCTTGGCCGACGCCGCTCGTGAAGGCGGCCTGGAATTCTAAAGGGTTTTACGATGGCGAAGAATGAACAGCAAAGCGGCGATCTGCAGGAAAAGCTCGTGCAGATCAACCGTGTCGCCAAGGTGGTCAAGGGTGGCCGAATCTTCGGTTTCACCGCCCTGACCGTCGTGGGTGACGGTAACGGTCGTGTGGGTTTCGGTCGTGGCAAGGCGCGTGAAGTGCCGGTCGCGATTCAGAAGGCCATGGACCAGGCGCGTCGCAACATGGTCAAGGTGAACCTCACCGGTGGCACCCTGCAGTACCCGGTCAAGGCCCGTCACGGTGCCTCCAAGGTGTATATGCAGCCGGCCTCCGAGGGTACCGGGATCATCGCCGGCGGTGCCATGCGCTCCGTGCTCGAACTGGCCGGCGTGCATAACGTCCTGGCCAAGTGCTACGGCTCCACCAACCCGGTGAACGTGGTGCGGGCGACCGTCAATGGTCTGGCCTCCCTGCAGTCGCCGGAAGACGTGGCCGCCAAGCGCGGTCTGTCTGTCGAAGCGATCACGGGGTAAGGTTCATGTCAGCAACGATCAAGGTTACCCAGACCCGCAGTACCATCGGCGTACTGGCCAAGCACAAGGCCACCATGAAGGGCCTCGGCCTGCGTCGCATCGGTCACACGGTTGAACTGGAAGACACCCCTGCCGTCCGCGGCATGATCCACAAGGTCAACTACCTTGTGCGTGTTGAGGGAGAGTAATCCATGAAACTCAATAGCCTGAGCCCGGCACCGGGCTCCAAGCACGCCGAGAAGCGCGTCGGCCGTGGCATCGGCTCCGGTCTGGGCAAGACCGGTGGCCGTGGCCACAAGGGCCTCAAGTCGCGCAGCGGCGGCAGCGTGAAGCCCGGTTTCGAGGGCGGCCAGATGCCGCTGCAGCGGCGCCTGCCCAAGTTCGGTTTCACTTCCGCGAAGTCCCTGGTCTCCGAGGAAGTGCGTCTTGCCGAGCTGGCCCGTGTTGCGGGTGACGAGGTCACCCTGGACACCCTCAAGCAGGCCAATGTGCTGAAGGATGCCACCAAGCATGCCAAGGTGATCCTGTCCGGCGAACTGAACAAGGCGGTCACGGTCCGCGGCATCAAGGTCACCAAGGGTGCCCGTGCCGCGATCGAAGCCGCTGGCGGCAAGGTAGAGGACTAAATGGCCAAGTCAGGAAACATGCCGGCGACGGGCAGCGGTCTGGGTGAACTCTGGGCGCGTCTGCGCTTCGTGCTCCTCGCCATCGTGGTCTACCGTATCGGTGCCCACATCCCCGTTCCCGGTATCAATCCTGACCAGCTTGCTGCCTTGTTCAGGGAGCAGCAGGGCACCATCCTGGGCATGTTCAACATGTTCTCGGGGGGCGCCCTGGAGCGCATGAGCATCATGGCGCTGGGTATCATGCCCTACATCTCGGCGTCGATCATCATGCAGCTGATGACCGCGGTCTCGCCACATCTCGAGCAGTTGAAGAAGGAAGGCGAGGCCGGCCGCCGCAAGATCAGCCAGTACACGCGCTACGGCACCGTGCTGCTGGCCTTGGTCCAGGCCACCGGCATGTCGGTGGGCCTGGCCAGTCAGGGGATCGCCTACACGGCCGACTTCAGCTTCTATTTCACCGCCATCGTGACGTTCGTCACCGGGGCGGTGTTCCTGATGTGGCTGGGTGAACAGATCACCGAGAAGGGTATTGGCAACGGCATCTCGCTGTTGATCTTCTCGGGGATCGTTGCCGGTCTGCCGAGCGCCGTGGGGCAGGCCTTCGAGCTGGCTCGCAACGAGGGGGCGTGGAACGTCCTGCCGCTGCTGGCCCTCACCGTGCTGGGTGTGGCCACCGTGGCCTTCGTGGTCTTCATCGAGCGCGGCCAGCGCCGCCTCACGGTGAACTACCCACGTCGCCAGGTCGGCAACAAGATGTATGCCGGCCAGAGCAGCTATCTGCCGCTCAAGGTCAACATGGCGGGTGTGATTCCGGCGATCTTCGCTTCCAGCATCCTGCTGTTCCCGGCCTCGCTGGGCCAGTGGGTCGGTGCCGGCGATGGCATGGAGTGGCTGCAGCGTGCGTCCCAGGCCCTGGGGCCGGGTCAACCGCTTTACATCTTGCTTTTCGGCGCGGCGGTGGTATTCTTCTGCTTCTTTTACACAGCGCTGGTCTTCAACCCCAAGGATGTCGCTGACAATCTCAAGAAGTCAGGGGCCTTCCTGCCGGGCATTCGCCCTGGCGAGCAGACCGCTCGCTACATCGACAAGGTCATGACCCGTCTGACTCTGTTCGGTGCCCTCTACATCACTGCGGTTTCCCTGATGCCCCAGTTCCTGATCGTGGCCTGGAACGTGCCGTTCTTCTTTGGCGGTACCTCGCTGCTGATCGTGGTGGTGGTCATCATGGACTTCATGGCCCAGGTGCAGTCGCACCTCATGTCGAACCAGTACGAGTCGGTGATGAAGAAGTCCAACCTGAAAGGCTACGGTAGCGGCGGCATCATGCGCTGAGGCGTCGCTGGCGATTTGGTGCGCCGCGAGCTGGGTTTCGGCTCGCGGCGCGAGCCAACTTTGGAGATGGAACGATGAAAGTTCGAGCTTCCGTGAAGAAAATGTGCCGCAACTGCAAGATCATTCGTCGCAATGGCGCCGTGCGCGTCATCTGCATCGAACCGCGGCACAAGCAGCGCCAGGGTTGATCCCGACGCTGCATTAAACCGGGTGCCGGCATGTCCCTTGTCCTCGAGCGAGGAAAGGGGTATGCTGTTGCGCCTTTTGTAGATGATTAATCGAGCAAGCCGCTCAAATTTCGGAGTAAGCTGATGGCCCGTATTGCAGGCGTCAATATCCCGGACAACAAGCATGCGGCGATCTCGCTGACCTATATCTTCGGGATTGGCCGTACTCGCGCTCAGGATATCTGTGCCGCGACCGGCATCGCGCCGACCACCAAGATCCAGGAGCTGTCCTCTGAGGAAGTGGACTCCCTGCGTAGTGAAATCGGCAAGTACACCGTGGAAGGTGACCTGCGTCGTGATGTCACGCTTAACATCAAGCGTCTCATGGACCTGGGTTGCTATCGTGGTCTGCGTCATCGTCGTGGTCTTCCGCTGCGTGGTCAGCGTACCAAGACCAATGCGCGTACCCGCAAGGGCCCGCGCAAGCCGATCCGCAAATAACACGCACGTTCTGGCGTAAAGACAGGAATAGACATCAACATGGCTAACCCGCGTAGCAACCGTAAAAAGGTTAAAAAGCAGGTAGTGGATGCCATCGCGCATATCCATGCCTCTTTTAACAACACGATCATTACGATCACAGACCGCCAGGGCAACGCCCTTTCCTGGGCGACTGCCGGTGGTTCGGGTTTTCGTGGTTCTCGCAAGAGCACCCCGTTCGCTGCTCAAGTGGCAAGCGAGCGTGCAGCGACCGCTGCAGCCGAGTATGGTGTGAAAAACGTCGACGTGCTGGTCAAGGGCCCCGGTCCTGGCCGTGAATCCGCCGTGCGCGCGCTAAATGCCGCCGGCTTCCGCGTGCAGAGCATCACCGACGCGACGCCCATTCCCCACAATGGCTGCCGTCCGCCGAAGAAACGCCGCGTTTAAGGAGACAGATTCATGGCTCGTTACATTGGACCGAAGTGCAAACTGTCTCGTCGTGAGGGGACCGACCTCTTCCTCAAGAGCGGTGTCACTCCCTTCGAGAAGAAGTGCAAATCCGAGCAGATCCCGGGTGTGCACGGCCAGCGCCGTCAGCGTCTTTCCGACTACGGCTTGCAGCTTCGCGAGAAGCAGAAAGTACGTCGCATGTACGGCGTACTCGAGAAGCAGTTCCGCAACTACTACAAGGAAGCAGCCCGCCTGAAGGGCGCGACCGGCGAGTTGTTGCTGCAGCTTCTCGAATCCCGACTGGACAACGTCGTCTACCGCATGGGCTTCGGCTCCACGCGCTCCGAGGCGCGTCAGCTGGTCAGTCACAAGGCGATCGCCGTCAACGGCAAGACCGTCAACGTGGCGTCCTACCAGGTCAAGCCCGGTGACGTGGTCTCCGTGCGCGAGAAGGCGAAGAACCAGGCGCGCATCCAGACTTCCCTGGCCATCGCCGCCAACCGCGGTGACGTGGTGTGGGTCGAGACCGATGCCAAGAAGATGGAAGGCACTTTCAAGGCTCTGCCCGAACGCGGTGACCTGTCTGCCGACATCAACGAAAACCTGATCGTCGAGCTGTACTCCAAGTAAGCGGCGCCCGCGTCGTGCCGCTCCCGCTCGCGGGAGCGGCCGAGAGTACCGACAATCCGTTTGGCAGCCTGAAAGGTGTTCATATGCAGCGTTCAGTGACAGAGTTTCTCCGTCCTCGCGACATCAAGGTCGAAGAGATCAGCGCACACCACGCTAAGATCGTGCTCGAACCCTTCGAGCGGGGCTTCGGCCACACGCTGGGGAATGCCCTGCGTCGCATCCTGCTCTCGTCCATGCCCGGCTGTGCCGTGGTGGAGGCCGAGATCGCCGGTGTCGAACACGAGTACAGCGCGATCGAGGGCGTCCAGGAAGATGTCATCGAAATCCTCCTGAACCTCAAGGACGTGGCGCTTCGGATGCACAGCCGCGACGAGGCAGTGCTCTCGCTGAACAAGCAGGGGCCGGCCGTCGTGACTGCAGGGGATATCGCCCTCGACCATGATGTCGAGATCGTCAACCCCGAGCATGTCATCGCCCACGTCAACGAGGGTGCCGAGCTGAAGATGCAGCTCAAGGTCGCTCGCGGCCGCGGCTATGAGCCGGCGGACGTTCGTGGCGGTGCCGACGACGAGTCGCGCGCCATCGGTCGCCTGCAGCTGGATGCTACCTTCAGCCCCGTACGCCGGGTTTCCTACAGCGTCGAGGCTGCACGTGTCGAACAGCGCACCGACCTCGACAAGTTGATCATCAACCTGGAAACCGACGGCACCCTGGATCCGGAAGAGGCGATCCGTCGCAGTGCGACCATCCTTCAGGAGCAGCTGGCCGCCTTCGTCGATCTGGAAGCCGACAAGGAACAGGAAGTGGTGGAGGAAGAGGATCACATCGATCCGATCCTGCTGCGCCCCGTAGACGATCTCGAGTTGACCGTTCGCAGCGCCAACTGCCTGAAGGCCGAGAACATCTACTACATCGGGGATCTGATCCAGCGCACCGAGGTGGAGTTGCTGAAGACCCCCAATCTCGGCAAGAAGTCCCTGAACGAGATCAAGGACGTGTTGGCCGCCCGCGGGCTTTCTCTGGGCATGCGGCTGGAAAACTGGCCGCCGGCAAGCCTGAAGGACGACAAGGCCTCCGCGTGAGCCTCGACTCGAGTCCCAGTTTGGTAAGGAATCACAACCATGCGTCATCGTAAGAGTGGTCGTCACCTGAATCGCACCAGCTCGCACCGCCAGGCCATGTTCAAGAACATGTCCGTCTCGCTGGTCGAGCACGAAGTGATCAAGACAACCCTGCCCAAGGCCAAGGAGCTGCGTCGTGTCATCGAGCCGCTCATCACCCTGGCCAAGCAGGACAGCGTTGCCAATCGTCGTCTGGCCTTCAGCCGCACCCGCTCGAAGGAAGCGGTCGGCAAGCTCTTCAACGAGCTGGGTCCGCGTTACGCCGAGCGTCCGGGCGGTTACGTCCGTATTCTCAAGTGCGGCTACCGCACTGGCGACAACGCCCCCATGGCCTTCGTCGAACTGGTCGACCGTCCGGTCGTCGAGGAAGCCGCCGCCGAGGAGTGATCCTCGACCGGCCTTCCGCCAGTGGCACGCCAAACCGGCTCCTCAAGGGGAGCCGGTTTTTTGATTCCAGCGACAAGCGCCGTGCACCGAGCTACAAGTAACCCCGAGACATTTTTCCGGAGTTTACTTGTTGCCAGGCTGTCTCATGCTGCTCGCTGGCAGCTTGGCAGCTTGGCAGCTTGGCAGCTTGGCAGCTTGGCAGCTTGGCAGCTTGGCAGC
>NZ_JAVLBC010000178.1:0-6634 GCF_031581305.1 Halomonas sp. | reverse complement strand
GCGAGGTCCACCGCGGCGGCCAGGGCCGCCAGGCTGTGGCGCGACGCATCGAGCAGCGCCAGCACCCGCATCACCGGGATCTCGTCATCCCCCGCCGGCCCTGCCGGGTCTGACCGGGACGCGTCAACGTTCATCGTCCTGCTCCTTGTGCTCGTCGCCGTTGCCGCCCCGCTCTTCCTGGCGCGCGTGCTTCACCACCTCGCGGAAGTGGGTCAGCCGCTCGGCCACACGAGCATCGAGGCTGCCCTCGGGGAAGCGTCCCCTGGCGTCGGGCGCGCCGATGGGCAAGCCGGTGAGCAGCTCCAGTGCTTCATCCACCCGTGACACGGCGAAGACGCGAAAGTGCCCTTGCTCGATCGCCTCGCGGACTTCGTCCTTGAGCATCAGGTGCTCGACGTTGGTCGCCGGCAGGATCACCGCCTGGCCCTCGAGGTCGCCACGGGCAGTGCAGACATCGAAGAACCCCTCGATCTTCTCGTTGACGCCACCTACCGCCTGGACACGGCCGTGCTGGTCGATGGAGCCGGTCACGGCGAAGGCCTGATCGAGCGGCACCCGGGCGATAGCCGAGACCAGAGCGCAGATCTCGGCCACCGAGGCACTGTCGCCTTCGATGCCGCCGTAGGACTGTTCGAAGGTCAGGCTCGCGGAGAGCGAGAGCGGCTCCTCCCCCGCGTAACGACTGGCCAGGTAGCGCGACAGGATCATGACCGCCTTGGAGTGAATGCGCCCGCCCATGCGCGCCTCACGCTCGATGTCCACCACCTGGCCGTTGCCGGGCCGCGCCGTGGAGGTGATGCGCAATGGCTGGCCGAAGGCGTACTCGCCGAGCTGCAGCACAGAGAGACCGTTGACCTGACCGACCACACATCCTTCGGTAGCGACCATCATGGTGCCGCGAGTGATCATCTCGTGGCTACGCTCGCGGATGCGCCCTGCCCGCCAGAGCTGTTGACTGACCGCCTTCTCGACATGGCGCCGTGCGATCACCTTGGCCGCCTCCTCGCCGGCCCAGTGGTCAGCCTCCAGGACCAGGTCGCGAAGATCGCGGTGACGCGCACTCAGCTTGCGCTGATCGTCGGCCAGGCGGCTGGCCCGCTCAATCACGGCGGCCACCCCGCTGCGGTCCAGTGGACGCAAGGCCGCCTCGCGGGCCAGGGTCGCCACCATGCGGGCATAGAAGGTCACGTGCTCGGGGTCACGGTCGAGTTCGTCCTCCAGGTCGGCCTGGACCTTGAACAGCGCCAGGAACTCGGGGTCATGCTCGCAGAGCAGATAATAGAGAAGGCGCTCGCCCAGCAGTACAACCTTGACGTCCAGCGGGATCGGCTCCGGCTCGAGGGTCACGGTGCTGATCAGGCCGTAGGCCTGCTCCAGCGACTCGGTGCGGATCTCACCGGCCCTGAGTACACGCTTGAGCGTCTCCCAGGCCCCCGGCTGGGTGAGCACGCTACGCACGTCCAGCACCAGATAGCCGCCGTTGGCACGATGCAGGGCACCGGCCCGGATCAGCGAGAAATCGGTCAGCAGGGTACCGTTGTGGACATGGTGCTCGATGCGCCCCACCAGATGTTGATGCGTGGGCAGGTCCTGGTAGATCACCGGTGCCCCGTGGGCCTCGGCGTTGTCCACCAGCAGGTTGACCTGGAAACGGCTGAACACCGCCTCCGCCGGGATATCGGGCTCGTCGGCAATGAAGGAGTCGACATTGAAGAGGATCGCCTCGCGGATGGCGTCGAGGTGGGCCAGGATTCCCTCGTGCTCGGCATAGCGCTCCTTGAGCTCGTCCAAGGGGGCGCCGATGGCCGACTCGAGCATTTCCGCGTTGAGGGTATTGGCCTGGTCACGCAGCGCCTTGGCCAGGCGTGGCATCTGGCGAATCGCCTGGGTCAACTTGCGCTGAAGAATCTCGACATTGGCCTCGATACGCTCACGCTCGTCCTGCGGGAGCTTCTCGAAGGCCTCGGGCGTCATCCTCTTTTCCCCATCGGCCGGCACGAAGGTAAAGCCGTTGGGGGTGGAGAGCAGCAGGATGTCGTGTTCACGGGCCTCGCGCCGCACACTCTCGACCGCATCACGCTGACGCTCACCCATGGCCTGCTTGATATCGTGGAGGCGGTTCTGGTACTCCTCGCTCTCGAACATGGCGGGGATGGCACTGCGCAGCTCCTCGACCAGTGACTCCAGGTCCGTGCGCAGCTGCCCCCCCAGGCCGGGAGGTAGCGAGAGAGCCAGCGGCACGGCCGGATCATCGAAGTTGTAACGGTAACACCAGTCCCGGGGGGGCGAAGCATCCCGGGCCTTCTCGGAGAGGAAGCTGCCCACCAGGTTGTGTCGGTCGTGCCCAGGCTGGCCCAGCACGAAGAGGTTGAAGCCGTCGCTGCGGATCGCGGTGCCGAAACTCAATGCATCTCGGGCACGCTCGTGGCCGACGAGCAGGTCGAGCGACTCCAGCTCGCTCGTGATCTCGAAACCGAAGGCATCGGTCGGACAGGTCCGATACACCTGCGCCACCCCAAGGGGTTCCACCATAGCAATTCTCCTTTGCAGACACCGACAGTATGAGACAAAGCGAAGGTTCATGCCTGATAGAGATCAAGGAGCGCGGGCGCAGGAGGGTCGGCGAGCAACGGCGCGCCCGCCGGTGGCGATCAACGCAGGATGTCGCGGATCACTTCGTGGATGATGTCGTTGGTGAGGTCGACCAGCACGGCGTCGGTTCCTACGCGGCGCCATTCATAGCCTTCATAATAGGGTAAGTCACGGCGCACGCGATCGTCGAAGTTCCTGGCAATGCCGGGCGGCAGGGGCTTACCGCGCTCCAGGTTCATGCGGATGCCGGGTGGCAGGCTATCGCGATCGTCACGGCGGATAACCTCGCGCCGGCTGCGAAAGATCTCGCGGACCTCGCGCTCGTCGATCAGCGGCCGCCTTGCCTCGTCGCGATAGCGCTCCCGGTCACGGGACTCCCGGCGGTCGCGCTCGCCTTGATCCTGGCCCTGTCCCTGGCCACGCGACCCCTGGGCACTCTGGCCCTTCTGGCCACGCCGCTGCTGGCCCTCTTCCTTCCAGGGCGCAGCCCCTTGAGAATTGCCCTGTCCATTGCCAGGCTGCGCCAGCAGCGGAGAGGCAGTCAGGGTCAGGCCGAGGACACCAGCCACTACCAGGGGATAAAGCGGGAAACGGGTCTTCATGCAGACCTCCTCGTCGGGGCATGTACGCCCAGTCTAGTCCGGCATTGTGCAAGGGCCGTGCACAAATCAAGACACCCGGGCAAGCCCGGGTGTCGTCGAACACTGCTGGCAGGAAAGGGCGTCAGCCCAGGGTCTCGCCGGCCAGCATGAACCAGGTCTCGAGGACTGCATCGGGGTTGAGCGACACGGAGTCGATACCCTGTTCCATCAGCCACTTGGCCAGGTCCGGATGGTCCGAGGGACCCTGGCCACAGATGCCGATGTACTTGCCCTGGGCGTGGCAGGCCTGAATGGCCATGGCCAGCAGCTTCTTCACCGCCGGGTTCCGCTCGTCGAACAGGTGGGCGACGATGCCGGAGTCGCGGTCCAGGCCCAGGGTCAACTGGGTCAGGTCGTTGGAGCCGATGGAGAAGCCATCGAAGTACTCGAGGAACTCCTCGGCCAGCAGGGCGTTGGCCGGCAGCTCGCACATCATGATCACCTTGAGGCCATTCTCGCCGCGGGCCAGACCGTTGGCGGCCAGCAGGTCGACCACCTCACGGGCCTCCTCGGTGGTGCGCACGAACGGCACCATGATCTCGACGTTGTCGAGTCCCATCACCTCGCGGACCCGCTTGAGCGCCCGGCACTCCAGTTCGAAACAGGGGCGGAACGACTCCGAGATGTAACGCGAGGCGCCCCGAAAGCCGAGCATGGGGTTCTCCTCGCCCGGCTCATAGAGCTTGCCGCCGATCAGGTTCTCGTACTCATTGGACTTGAAGTCCGACAGGCGCACGATAACCCGCTGCGGATAGAAGGAAGCCGCCAGGGTAGAGATGCCCTCGACCAGCTTGTCGACGTAGAACGCCACCGGGTCGCTGTAGCCGGCGGTCCGCAGGTCGATGGTCTGCTGCAGGTCGGCGGGCAGGAGGTCGTACTCGAGAAGCGCCTTGGGGTGCACGCCGATCATGCGGTTGATGATGAACTCGAGACGTGCCAGGCCAACCCCGGCGCTGGGCAGGCTGGCGAAGCTGAAGGCGCGATCGGGGTTGCCGACGTTCATCATGATCTTGAAGGGGATCTCGGGCATGGCGTCGACGCTGGTCACGCGACGGTCGAACTCCAGCAGCCCCTCGTAGACGTGGCCGGTGTCCCCTTCGGCACAGGAGACGGTGACGTCGCGCCCGTCATCCAGTGCCTCGGTGGCATCGCCGCAGCCGACCACGGCGGGAATGCCCAGCTCGCGGGCGATGATCGCCGCGTGGCAGGTGCGGCCGCCCCGGTTGGTGACGATGGCCGAGGCCCGCTTCATGATCGGCTCCCAGTCGGGATCGGTCATGTCGGTGACCAGCACGTCGCCGGGATTGACCTTCTCCATGTCGTCCGGCGTGAACACCACCTTCACCGCGCCGCGGCCGATGCGCTGGCCAATCGCCCGACCGGCCACCAGGGTGCGCCCCTTCTCCTTGAGCTGGAAGCGCTCGAGCTTTCCGCCCTCCTGCTGGGAGACCACGGTCTCGGGGCGGGCCTGGACGATATAGAGTTCGCCATCGTCACCGTCCAGCGCCCACTCGATGTCCATGGGGCGACCATAGTGCGCCTCGATGGTCATCGCCTGGCGGGCCAGGGCCATGATCTGTTCGTCGTTGATGCAGAAGCGCACGCGCTCGGCCAGCGGTACGTCGACGGTTTCCACCGACTTCCCGGCACTGGTGTCGTCGGTGTAGACCATCTTGATCAGCTTGGAGCCGAGGTTGCGACGCAGCACCGCCGGACGGCCCGCCGCCAGGGTCGGCTTGTGGACATAGAACTCGTCGGGGTTCACCGCCCCCTGCACCACGGTCTCGCCCAGCCCCCAGGAGGCAGTGACGAAGACGGCGTCGCGGTAGCCGGACTCGGTGTCCAGGGTGAACATGACGCCCGCGGCACCGGTCTCGGAGCGCACCATCTTCTGGATACCGGCGGAAAGCGCGACGTTCTCGTGGGCATAGCCGCGATGGACGCGATAGGAGATGGCGCGGTCGTTGAACAACGAGGCAAAGACCTCGTGCACGGCACGCTTGATGTTGTCGAAACCCTCGATGTTGAGAAAGGTTTCCTGCTGGCCGGCAAAGGAGGCATCCGGCAGGTCCTCGGCGGTGGCCGAGCTGCGCACGGCCACCTTGAGGTTGGGATGCATCGCCGAGAGCGTCTCGTAGCTCTCGCGCAGGTAGCGCTCGAAGGTCGGCGGCAGCGGGGTGTCGATGACCCACTGGCGGATCTCGGCACCGGCCCTCGCCAGTTCGGCCACGTCGTCGACGTCCAGGGTGGCAAGCCGGCGGTTGATGCGCTCGTTGAGCCCTTCGTGGGAGAGGAATTCGCGGTAGGCGTGGGCCGTGGTGGCGAATCCGCCGGGGACGGTGACACCCGCGCCGGACAGGTTGGAGATCATCTCGCCGAGAGAGGCGTTCTTGCCGCC
Organism: Halomonas sp.; assembly: GCF_031581305.1. GTDB lineage: Bacteria > Pseudomonadota > Gammaproteobacteria > Pseudomonadales > Halomonadaceae > Halomonas. Next base: position 1,003 of record NZ_JAVLBC010000178.1, on the reverse strand, counting down.
GACTCGCTCGACATCATCCATGCCCAATTGATCTAACCACTGAATGTAATCGTCCATGAGACCTCCCAGGATAGCGACGACAGGTGCATCATGCCGGCAGGCCACGCAGGACTCGGGCATGAAGGGATGGTGGCGACCTTACCAGCACCCCACCATATTCGCCATTAGTCTAACATCGAAGTCACTGGAGGATTTTTACAACAGCGGGCCAAATGACCAGGCATCTGTAGTAGCCAGAGGCTGGAGGACAGCAAACCCGCCTCTTGTCCCACTCCCGGCCAGCACCGACAATAGGTCTGACCTTCACATTGGACCACAGCGACCCGCCATGACGCGCACCGCCTTCTTCATCTCCGACGGCACCGGCATCACCGCCGAGAGCCTGGGACGCAGCCTGCTCGCGCAGTTCGAGAGCGTCGAGATCCGCATGCTCACCAAGCCCTACATCGACTCTCTCGAGAAGGCCCGAACGCTGGTGGCGATCATCGAAGCCACGGCGGTACGCGACGGCGAACAGCCGATCATCATCGACACCATCGTCGACGAACAGATCCGTGAGGTGATCCGTCAGGCTCAGGGCTTCAAGGTCGATATCTTCTCGACCTTCCTCAAGCCCCTGGAGGAGGAACTGGAAGCCCACTCCTCCTACAGCGTCGGTCGCACCCATGCCATCGGCCGCGACGACGTCTACATGGACCGCATCCACTCGGTGCACTTCGCGCTGGACAATGACGACGGGGCCCGCACCCACCAGTACGACAAGGCCGACATCATCCTCATCGGAGTCTCGCGCTGCGGCAAGACCCCCACCTCACTCTACCTGGCCCTGCAGTTCGGCATCCGCGCCGCGAACTACCCGCTCACCGAGGACGACCAGGACGAGAACGGCACCCTGAAGCTGCCGAAGGCCCTGGTCCCGCATCGTCACAAGCTGTTCGGGCTGACCATCGACCCGCGGCGGCTGGCGGCGATCCGCCACGAGCGCCGGCCCAACAGCCGCTAC
>NZ_JAVLBC010000177.1:0-6721 GCF_031581305.1 Halomonas sp. | reverse complement strand
CCATCGTCATGATGACATCCTTTGTTCATGAATGATGCTGGTAAGTCTCGCTGGCCACGGGAGGTGAATCAAACTAAACTTTCTAATCTTCAAGATGAATCAGGCTCACCCCCATGCTCGAACTTCGCCATCTGCGCACCCTGGTCGCCCTGCGCGATGCCGGCTCACTGGTGGAGGCGGCCGAACGCGTGCACCTGACCCAGTCGGCCCTCTCTCACCAGATCAAGGACCTGGAGGAGCGCCTGGGCAGCCCGCTGTTCCTGCGCAAGTCCAAGCCGGTAGAGTTCACCCGGGCCGGTACACGCCTGCTGACCCTGGGGGAGCAGATCCTGCCGCTGGTACGCATGGCCGAACGCGACCTGGCCCGGCTGGCCGGCAACGAACAGGGTCGGCTGCACATGGCCATCGAGTGTCACAGCTGCTTCCAGTGGCTGATGCCCACCATCGACCACTTCCGCGACCACTGGCCGGAGGTGGAGATCGACATCCCCGGCGGACACCACTTCGATCCCCTGCCGGCGCTGGCCCGCGAACAGCTCGACCTGGTGATCACCGCCGACCCCCAGCCACTGCCCGGCATCCACTACGAGCCGCTGTTCCGCTATGAGGGCCTGCTGGCGATATCCCGTCAGCATCCCCTGGCGGGTCGCCCCTTCGTCACGCCCGAGGCGCTGGCCGAGGAGACCCTGATCACCTATCCGGTGGAACACTCCCGGCTGGACGTCTTCACCCAGTTCCTCGACCCCGCCGGGGTGCGACCGAAGGAAGTGCGTACTGCCGAGCTGACGATCATGATGATGCAACTGGTGGCCAGCGGACGCGGTGTCTGCGCCCTGCCCAACTGGGCCCTCACCGAGTACCTGGAGCGCGACTACGTCAAGGCCGTGGCCCTGGGCGAGAAGGGCGTATGGAGCACGCTGTTCGCGGCCATCCGCGAGGAGACTCGCGGCGCACCCTGGATGGAGGATTTCCTGCGCACCGCCCGGGAGACCTCCTTCGCGGTGCTGGAGGGAATCAGGCCGGCGTAGCGTTGCGCCGCGGCAGCAGCAGGGTGAAGCGCGCGCCGCCGAGCGTGGCGCTGGCATCCACCATCACGCTGCCGCCGTGCCAGGCCATGACCTTCTGCACGATGGAGAGCCCCAGGCCGTAGCCGCCGGAGCGGCGAGTGCGGCTATCGTCCAGGCGGGCGAAGGGCTTGAAGACCTCGGTGCGCGCTGCCACGGGAATGCCGGGGCCATCGTCCTCTACATCCAGGCGCACCAGCCGGGGTTCGCTCTGCAGGCGAATCGCGACCCGGCTGCGGGCATGGCGACAGGCATTGGCCACCAGGTTCTGCAGCGCCCGTTGCAGGTAGCGTGGCTCTGCCTGCACCTCCACTTCCGGTCCCTCGTCCAGCTCGATGCGAATATCGCGATGCAGCGGCCGCAGCGCCTCGATGACCCGTTCGGCCATGGCGCGGCAATCGACCAGAGAGGTCTCGAGTTCAGCACCGTTGGCCGTCTCGCTACCCAGCCGGGCGTAGGTGAGGATCTCGTCGATCAGTTCGTCGAGCTCGGTGATGTCGCCATCGACGCCCTCCAGCTGGCGACGGATCGCCGGGTCATCGGTCATGTCCTCGACCATCTGCACAGCGAAGCGGATACGCGCCACCGGGGTGCGCAGCTCGTGGGAGACGGCGCGAATCATGTCCTGCTGGGCGCGCAGCAGCGACTGTACCTGGGCGGCCATGCCGTTGAAGGCCATCCCCAGGCGCCCCAGGAAGTCGCCGCTTTCGACCTTGACACGGGTATCCAGGCGCCCGGCAGCGATACGGGTCGCCGCCAGCTCCAGGCGCGCCATGCGGGCCTCCACCCCGCGCACGATCAGGTAGATGATTGCCGCCAGCACGCCGAGCAGCAACACCAGCAGCAGCAGCTGCAGCGTGACCGGCAGCGGTTCGAAGGCCTTCACCGGGCCGATGGCCAGCCAGCGGGTCTGCGGGTCGCTGCCGGGCAGCAGGCGGTACATCGCCATGGACCAGCGCCCGGGCAGCAGGCGGATCACCACCTCCCCTTCGGCCAGGCGCGTCAGCTGGCGGGTATCCAGCCCCTCGGGCGGGGACGCGCTCAGTTGCAGGGGAATGCCATCACCGGCGACCCGCTCCAGCTTGGCCTGGCGCGCGTCGCCCGACACCTGAGCGAGCCACTCGGCGAGCAGCTCGGTGAGCCCACGCAATTGCTGCTCGCTGAGGCTCGCCACGTCGACCTCCAGCAGCTGCTCGCGTCCGGGCAGCAGACGCTGCAGGCGCCAGCCATGCTCGCCCCGGGGCATGACCAATACGTGGCCGCGCTCGAGACGCGAGCGGGAGAAGTAGTTCAGGGAGAGGTCATCAACCGACACCAGACGCAGGGTCATGTCGAGCTGTTCCGCGCGACTCGCCAGCCACGCCTCGCGCCCGGCCTCGGGCAATGCGTCGACCCAGGCGGTCAGCACTCGCATGGGCGGCTCGACCAGCTGCTCGCGATAGTGCTCGCGGCGCACCTGGTCGACCATGGCCAGCCCCAGCAGGGCCAGGCCGAAGGTCAGCAGCAGTGCCAGCGCCAGCAGGACATAGACGCGCAGGAAGGTGCTGTCGGCCAGGGTCCGACGCATGGCTCAGCCATCCCTGACGAAGAGGTAGCCCTTGCTGCGCACCGTCTTGATGCGGTGCGGCTGGTTGGGATCATCGCCGATCTTGGGGCGAATGCGCGACACACGCACGTCGATGGAGCGATCCTGACCGTCGTACTTGATACCGCGCAATCGTTCGAAGATCTCCTCGCGGGTCAGCACCCGGCCGGCGTTGCTGGCCAGCAGCCAGAGCAGGTCGAACTCGGCACTGGTCAGGTCGATACGCTCGCCACCCAGCCAGGCCTCGCGGGTGGCGTTGTCGATCACCAGGTCGGCGAAGGTCAGGCGGGTCTCCTCGCCGACCTCAGCCGGCTCCGCGCGCCGCAGCAGAGCGCGCATGCGTGCCAGCAGGACCCGCGGCTGTACCGGCTTGGCCACATAGTCGTCGGCGCCCATCTCCAGCCCGAGCACCTGGTCCATGTCGTCGGTGCGGGCGGTGAGCATCATGATCGGGCCGGGATACTCGCTGCGCACCCGACGGCAGATCGACAGGCCATCCTCGCCCGGCAGCATCAGGTCGAGGATCACCAGGTCCGGCTGCAGAGAGAGAATCTTCTCCACACCATGGGCACCGTCGGCCTCCACCGTGACCCGGAAACCGTTCGTCTCCAGGTAGTCACGGGTCAGGCCGGCCAGCCGCTCGTCATCCTCGATGATCAGCACATGATCCTGTTCCTGGGCTTGCAAGCTGTCGTCCATCCTCTTTTCCATCCTGACGGGCCGATGAGCGGTTGCGACGCTCCCGCGACGGGGAGCCAACGCCAATGGCTAAAGGATACCCGAAATCCGGCACTCCGCCTTCCCGTCGCAACATGGCGACAGGGAGTGTCTCCGGAGCCCAACGACGGGCCCCGGAGAAGGGCTCCATTCTGCCCCATGGATGACCACAGCCGGTCCACAGGTTATCCACTTGCTGGAGGCCGGAAAGCACACTATCTTGTGTCTCGACCCGGCACGGATACTACATCATGTGCCATAGCAACCGACAGCATGCCTGTCAACCGTCGCCCGAGAGGCGGCCATTGACCATTAGACTCACCAGTCAGGGACCCCCGGCGCCATGGATACCATCATCACACCGGACGAGCCGTCCGTTTCGGTCACCGCACCCAAGACCCTGCGCGTCATCAAGCGCAACGGCGACGTCGTGCCCTTCGATGCCGACAAGATCGCCGTCGCCATGAGCAAAGCCTTCATCGCCGTGGAAGGCGACAACGCCGCCACCTCCTCGCGGGTGCGCGACTTCGTCCGCCAGGCCACCGACGGCATCGAGCAGGCCTTCCTGCGCCGTATGCCCGACGGCGGCACCCTGCATATCGAGGATATCCAGGACCAGGTCGAGCTGGCGCTGATGCGCGCCGGCGAGCAGCGGGTCGCCCGCGCCTACGTGCTCTACCGCGAGGAGCACGCCCGGGCCCGCGCCGCAGCCGGTGGTGACATCGTCAAGCCGCACCCCAGCCTCAACGTCACCCTCGCCGACGGCACCACCCGTCCGCTGGACCTGGGCCGCATCGAGACCCTGGTGTCGGATGCCTGCGAGGGGCTGGCCAACGTCGATGCCCAGAAGATCGTCGACGACTCGCTGAAGAACCTCTACGACGGGGTCACCGTGGACGGCGTCTCCCAGGCGCTGATGATGACCGCCCGCACCCTGGTGGAGAAGGATCCCGACTACACCTACGTCACCGCCCGCCTGCTGCAGGACAACCTGCGCCGCGAGGCACTCTCCTTCCTGGGCATCGCCGACGAGGCCACCTACGGGGAGATGGCCGAGCTCTACGCGCCGGCCTTCAAGGCCTATATCGCCAAGGGGATCGAGTTCGAGCAGCTCGACCCTCGGCTTGCCGAGTTCGACCTCGAGCGCCTGGGCGAAGCGCTGGACCACCATCGCGACAACGCCTTCACCTACCTGGGCCTGCAGACCCTCTATGACCGCTACTTCATCCACCGCGACGAGGTGCGCTACGAGCTGCCCCAGGTGATGTTCATGCGCGTCGCCATGGGCCTGGCACTCAACGAGGACGACCGCGAGGCGCGGGCCATCGAGTTCTACGAGCTGCTCTCGAGCTTCGACTATATGGCCTCCACGCCGACCCTGTTCAACGCCGGCACCGTGCGCAGCCAGCTCTCGTCGTGCTATCTCACCACCGTGCCCGACGAGCTCGACGGCATCTACAGCGCCATCCGCGACAACGCCCTGCTCTCCAAGTGGGCCGGGGGTCTGGGCAACGACTGGACGCCGGTGCGCGCACTCGGCTCCTGGATCAAGGGCACCAACGGCAAGTCCCAGGGCGTCGTCCCCTTCCTCAAGGTGGTCAACGATACCGCCGTGGCGGTCAACCAGGGCGGCAAGCGCAAGGGGGCGGTCTGCGCCTACCTCGAGACCTGGCACCTGGACATCGAGGAGTTCCTGGAGCTGCGCAAGAACACCGGCGACGACCGCCGCCGCACTCACGACATGAACACCGCCAACTGGGTACCGGACCTGTTCATGAAGCGGGTCTTCGATGACGGCGAGTGGACGCTCTTCTCCCCCGCCACCTGCCCGGACCTCCACGACCTCTACGGCGCGGCCTTCGAGCAGCGCTACGAGGAGTACGAGGCGATGACCCGCACGGGGGAGCTCAAGCTCTACAAGCGCGTCCGCGCCAAGGACATGTGGCGCAGGATGCTCTCGATGCTGTTCGAGACCGGTCACCCCTGGATCACCTTCAAGGATCCGTGCAACCTGCGCAGCCCGCAGCAGCACGCCGGCGTGGTGCACAGCTCCAACCTCTGCACCGAGATCACCCTCAACACCTCGGCCGACGAGATAGCGGTGTGCAACCTGGGCTCGGTCAACCTGGCCCAGCACGTCGTCGATGGCCGGCTCGACGGCGAGAAGCTCAAGAAGACCGTGCGCACCGCCGTGCGCATGCTCGACAACGTCATCGATATCAACTACTACGCGGTGCCCCAGGCGAGCCACTCGAACGCCAAGCACCGTCCGGTGGGGCTCGGCATCATGGGCTTCCAGGATGCCCTCTACGCCCAGGACATCGCCTACGCCAGTGACGCGGCCGTCGAGTTCGCCGACCGCTCCATGGAGCTGGTCAGCTATCACGCCATCGAGGCCTCCTCTGACCTGGCCGCCGAGCGTAGCCGCTACGAGAGCTTCGAAGGCTCGCTGTGGAGCCAGGGCATTCTGCCCATCGACTCCATCCAGAAGCTCAAGACCGAGCGCGGCGAGAAGTACATCGAGGTCGACGAGAGCGCCACCCAGGACTGGGACCGCCTGCGCGACAAGATCGCCGGCCAGGGCATGCGCAATTCCAACGTGATGGCCATCGCCCCGACCGCCACCATCTCCAACATCTGTGGCGTGACCCAGTCCATCGAGCCGACCTACCAGAACCTCTACGTGAAGTCGAACCTTTCCGGCGAGTTCACGGTGGTCAACGCGCCCATGGTCAACGACCTCAAGGCGCGCGGGCTGTGGGACGAGGTGATGATCAACGACCTCAAGTACTACGACGGCTCGGCCCAGCCTATCGACCGCATCCCGGACGACCTCAAGGCCAAGTATGCCACCGCCTTCGAGGTGGAGCCCAAGTGGCTGGTGGAGGCCGCCGCACGGCGCCAGAAATGGATCGACCAGGCGCAGTCGCTGAACCTCTACATCAAGGGGGTCTCCGGCAAGAAGCTCGACGTGACCTACCGCATGGCCTGGTTCCGCGGCCTGAAGACCACCTACTATCTGCGTGCCCTGGGCGCCACCTCGGTGGAGAAGTCCACCGTCGACCGCGGCACCCTCAATGCCGTCAGCAATGCCGCCCCGGACCAGGCGCCGGCGCCAGCGCCCTCTGCGGGGCCGAGCCGCCAGCCGTCGGCGGAATCCGGCCGGGAGCCGCGGGGCATCGAGGACTTCCTGCAGGGCAAGGGCGGTCAACGTCCGCCCGCCGCGGGCGATATCGACGAGCTGGGCTGCGAGGCCTGCCAATAACCCGGCCACGGGCGACGAGCTTCGGGCTATGAGCGGCTCGAAGCTCGAAGCTCGAAGCTCGAAGCTCGAAGCTCGAAGCTCGAAGCTCGA
>NZ_JAVLBC010000176.1:0-6791 GCF_031581305.1 Halomonas sp. | reverse complement strand
CGTAAGCCGTAAGCCGTAAGCCGTAAGCCGTAAGCCGTAAGCCGTAAGCCAGAATCTTGCCACCGAGCTACGCAGTGGCAACGGTTTTTCTCAAAGCTTACAGCTTATAGCTTCCAGCTCCCGGCGTAGCCGGGCTATCCCGTATTGCGCAGGCCGGCGGCAATCCCCGCCATGGTCACCATCAATGCACGGGAGAGGTCCGCGCCGATCGCGCCGTCGGCGTCGCGATTACGCTGCAGGAGCTCGGCCTGCAGACCGTGCAGCGGATCGATATAGGGGTTGCGCACCTCGATGGCCTGGCGGATCAGTGGCGTCTTCTCCAGCAGCTCCTGCTGGTCGAGGACCTGCAGCAGCGCGTCGTGGAGTCGACCGAAGCGGGTGCGCAGCCGCTCCCCGAGTGCCTTGAGGGACGGCTCGTCGACCAGCCGGTGCTCGTAGTAGGCGGCGATTCCCACGTCGGCCTTGGCCAGCAGCATCTCCAGCATGTCCAGGTAGGTACCGAAGAAGGGCCACTGGTCGCGCATCTCGCGGAGCACCTCGAGACCACCCTCCTCCTCCAGCCGCTGGCTGAAGGCCTCGCCACTGCCCAGCCAGGCCGGCAGCATCAGGCGGATCTGGGTCCAGGCAAAGATCCAGGGGATCGCTCGCAGGGTCTCGACCCCACCGTCCTGGCGACGCTTGGTGGGTCGCGATCCGAGTGGCAGGCGCCCGAGCGCACCTTCCGGGGTCACCGATCGGAAATAGGGGACGAAATCGGGATCCTCGCGTACTACCCCCACATAGGCGCCGTGGGCCACCTCGGCCAGGCGGTCCATCTCCTCGCGCCATTCCGGCCGGGGTGCCGGCGGCGGCAGCAGGCTCGCCTCGAGAACCGCACAGGCATAGATCTCCATGGAGCGCAGGGCAATCTCGGGCTGGCCGAACTTGAAGCGGATCATCTCGCCCTGCTCGGTCACCCGCAGGCTGCCGTTCACCGAACCCGGCGGCTGGGAAAGGATGGCGGCGTGGGCGGGCCCGCCCCCCCGGCCCACGGTGCCGCCGCGGCCGTGAAAGAGCGTGAGGTCGACGTCGTGACGATCGCAGACCTCCACCAGCGTCTCCTGGGCCCGATACTGCGCCCAGGCCGCAGCCAACTGGCCGGCATCCTTGGCGGAGTCCGAGTAGCCGATCATCACCTCCTGACTGTCGCCGACCAGGGCACGATAGCCCGGCAGCGCCAGCAAGTGGTCGATGACCTCTCCAGCGTGGTCCAGGTCATCGAGGGTCTCGAACAGCGGTGCAATGGGCAGCCCGACCGTGCCGCCCACCTCCTTCATCAACAGCGCCACCGCGAGCACGTCGGAGGGCTGGGCGGCCATGGAGATGATGTAGGTGCCCAGCGCCTCACGGTGCTCGGAGGCGATGACCCGGAAGGTCTCGATGACCTCGCGGGACTCGGCGGAGCACTCCCAGCGCCGCGGAATCAGCGGACGCCGCGAGGCAAGCTCATTGAGCAGGAACGCCTGGCGCTGCGCCTCGTCCCACTCCCGGTAATGGCCGAGCGCCAGGTCATGGGTGAGCTCCTCCATTACCTGGGCGTGGCGGCTGGCCTCCTGGCGCAGGTCGAGCTTGGTCAGGGTCACCCCGAACACCGCCACGCGACGCAACGTATCGAGCAGCACGCCGTTGGCGATGGTGTCCAACCCCACGTCACACAGCGAACGATAGCAGGCCAGCAGGGGAGCATAGAGCTGGTCACGAGTCTCGATGATGGGACCGCCCTCGTGGCTGCGCCCGTCGAGCTCGGCCTTGGCCCAGTCGCGGGTTGCCTCGACCCTCGCCAGCAGGCGCTTGATCAGCTCACGGTAGGGCTCGGCCACCCCCCCCACCTCAGCCTTGAGCGCGCTGTTGGCCTTCCACATGGAGAGCTCGGCCTTGAGCTGCTCCAGGTCGCGCAGGTAGAGGTCCGCCGCCATCCAGCGCCCCAGCAGCAGCACCTCCCGGGTCACCTTCGACGTGATGTTGGGGTTGCCGTCGCGGTCGCCGCCCATCCAGGAGGCGAAGCGCAACGGCGCGGCATCCAGCGGCAGCCGTTCACCGGCGGTTTCCAGCAGCAGGTTGTCCAGGTCACGGTGGAAGTCGGGCACCGCATGCCACAACGAGTTCTCGATCACCGCGAAGCCCCACTTGGCCTCGTCCACCGGCGTCGGTCGCTCGTGGCGGATCTCGTCGGTGTGCCACGCCTGGCTGATCAGCTCCTCCAGGCGACCCTGGGCACGTGCCCCGCGCTCCGGGTAGTCGGCGGAAGACTCGATGGCCGTGAGACAGTCGTCGATGGCGTCATATTTCTGGATCAGGGTGCGACGGATGACCTCGGTGGGGTGCGCGGTCAGCACCAGTTCGACGCGCATGCCGGCCAGGGTCTCGACCAGCTTGCGCGGCGAGTGGCCGGCGCCCCTGGCCCGCTCGAGAAGCTCGGAGAGCACCGGCTGGGAGCCGGGCTTGTAGTCCTCGACCCGACGGAAGCGCGCGCGATAGTGCTGCTCGGCGATATTGGCCAGATTAAGAAACTGGTTGAAGGCCCGGGTCACCGGCAGCAGGTCACGGTCGGGCAGCTTGCGCAGGTACTCGATCAGCGCGCGCTGGCTGCCATCCTCGCCCTGGCGACCGCGCTTGGCGAAGCCTCGGATGGTCTCGATGCGGTCGACGAAGCCCGGTCCCAGGTCATCGGCGATGGTGCGGCCCAGGCTATCGCCCAGGATACGGACATTGTCACGCAGCGATTCGTGCAGGTCATGGCTCATGGCCGGAACTCTCCTTGCGGCGGTTCCTGAACGGGGGTGTCGCGATGCTTGGCGGCCTGCCAATGGCGCTCCATGGCCTCCAGCCCGGCCTCCTGCAACGGCACCTCGGCGGCGGCCAGCGCCGCCTCCACGTGACGGAAGCGCCGCTCGAACTTTGCATTGGTGGCACGCAGGCACTGCTCGGGATCGGCCTTGAGGGTACGCGCCAGGTTGGTCACCGCGAACAGCAGGTCGCCCACCTCCTCGGCGGCATGGTCTCGGTCTCCCTCTGCCAGGGCCTGCTCCACCTCGTCGAGCTCCTCGCGGATCTTGGCCAGCACGCCGCTGGCATCGGGCCAGTCGAAGCCGACCCGGGCGGCGCGCTTGGAGAGCTTGGCGGCCCGGGAGAGGGCCGGCAGGGTGCGGGGGACATCATCAAGCACCGATGCTCCGGTGGCGTCGGGTTCGCCACCGGAGCGGCGAGCCTGGCGCTCTTCGGCCTTCAACGTTTCCCAGCGCCCATGGATGTTTTCAAGTTCTGGGGCCTGCCGGCTCTCTATCTCCTCGACGCTGACGCCTGGCGGGCGGCGCGAGGCCAGGGTGCCGTCGGGGAAGACGTGGGGATGGCGGCGCAGCATCTTGGCGGTGAGGACATGCACCACCTCGTGGAAGTTGAAGCGCCCCTCCTCGGTCCCGAACTGGCTGTAGTAGACCACCTGAAAGAGCAGGTCGCCGAGCTCGCCGGGCAGCTCGTCCCAGGCCCTCCGCTCGATGGCGTCGGCGACCTCGTAGGCCTCCTCCAGGGTATGGGGCACGATGGAGTCCCAGTCCTGCTTGACGTCCCAGGGGCAGCCCTGTTCGGGGTCGCGCAGCACGGCCATCAGCTCGAGCAGGTCGTCGATGTCATAGCGAGACTCACTCATGTCGTTCTCCTCTTGCGCTTGCCCGATTTGCCCTGCCCGCCTCCGCTGCGCAGGCGACGCACCTCAATGACGTTGGGCAACTGCTGGATGCGCGAGAAGAGACGTCCCAGGGTCTCCAGACCGTCGACCTCGACGGTGATGGACAGACGCGCGATGCCATCCTCGGTATCGGTGAGGGTATTCACCGAGAGCACGTTGACGCGGTCATTGCTGAGCACGCCGGTGACGTCGCGCAGCAGTCCCGAACGGTCCCAGGCCTGGATCTCGATGTCCACCGGGTATTGGGTGCGAGCGCGCTCGCCCCACTCCACCTCGATGATACGCTGGGGCTCGTCCAGTTGTAGCTGGAGAATATTGGGACAGTCCTGGCGGTGCACGGTGACGCCGCGCCCCTGGGTAATGAAGCCGACGATAGGCTCGCCGGGCACGGGATGGCAGCAGTTGGCCATGCTGGTCTTGAGGTTGCCTACGCCGAGCACGGTGATGTCGCTAGCGGTGCCCTTGCCCGGGGCCTTGCGCGGCTTGGCGAGCAGGCGATCGAGCTGTTCCTGGTCATCGCTCTCGCCGAACAGCTGCTGCGCCTGGTGCAGCACCTGGCCGATGCGCAGATCGCCTGCACCCAGCGCCGCGTACATGTCGTCAGGGGTGGGGTAGTTGACTTTTTTGGCCAGGCGGGTCAAGTCCATGTCCTCGATGTCGAGACGCTTCATCTCGCGCTCGAACAGCGCCCGGCCCTCCTCGAGGTTGCGGTCGCGGGCCTGCAGCTTGAACCAGGCCTGTATCTTGGCCCGCGCCCGGGAAGTCCGCACATAGCCCAGGTTGGGGTTGAGCCAGTCGCGGCTCGGCCCGCCCTTGCTGGCGGTGAGAATCTCCACCTGCTGGCCGGTCTTGAGCCGATAGGTGAGCGGCACGATGCGGCCGTTGACCTTGGCCCCCCGACAGCGATGGCCCACCTCGGTGTGCACCCGATAGGCGAAGTCGATCGGCGTGGCGACCCGGGGCAGGTCGATCACATGGCCGTCCGGGGTGAAGACATAGATCCGATCCGGGGCCACATCACTGGTTAACCCCTCGCGCAGGTCGCCGAAGTCGCCCACCTCCTCATGCCACTCCAGCACCTGTCGCAGCCAGGCGATCTTCTCCTCGTAGCTCGCGCTGCGTGCGCTGGTGTCGTGGCCCTTGTACCGCCAGTGGGCACAGACCCCGAGCTCGGCTTCCTCGTGCATGGCGAAGGTACGGATCTGGATCTCGAGCACCTTGTTCTCGGGGCCGAGCACCGCGGTATGCAGCGACTGGTAGCCGTTCTTCTTGGGGTTGGCGATGTAGTCATCGAACTCGTTGGGGACGTGATGCCAGCGCGAATGAACGATGCCCAGCACCGTGTAGCAGTCGGCCACCTCGGGGACCAGGATACGCACCGCCCGGATGTCATGGACCTGAGAGAAGTCGATGCGCTTGCGCTTCATCTTGCGCCAGATCGAGTAGATGTGCTTGGCACGCCCGTCGACCTGATAGCGACTGATCCCCTGGGCGGACATCAGCGACTTGAGGGTCTCCACCACCTCGCTGATGTAGCGGTCTCGGTCCAGACGCTTCTCGGCGAGCTGCCGAGCGATGGCTTTGTACTCCGCCTCATGCAGGTAGCGAAAGGAGAGGTCCTCGAGCTCCCACTTTAGGTGGCCGATGCCCAGACGGTGAGCCAGGGGGGCATAGATGTCGAAGACCTCACGGGCCACCTGCAGGCGCTTCTCGCGCGGGGCATCGCGCACCTGTCGCAGGGCGCAGGTGCGCTCGGCAATCTTGATCAAGGCAACGCGGACGTCATCGATGAGGTTGACCAGCATCTTGCGCAGGTTGTCCTGTTGGTCGTGCTGGCTCAGCCCCTGGCTGGGCACCTGGAAGGTGCTGATGGCGGCCATCTGCAGCACGCCGTCGATGAGACCGGCGACCTCGTGGCCGAAGCGCTTTTCGACCTCCTTGAGGCCGATCAGCTCCTCGCGGACGGCGCGGTAGAGTACCGCGGCTTCCAGCGCCGGCTGGTCGAGCTTGAGCTCGCCCAGAATATCGGCCATCTCCAGGCCCATGCGAAAGCTCGAGCCATCCTTGAGCCAGGCCTTGTGCGGGCGGCCGGACGACAACTCCAGTTGCTGGGCCAGCTCGCAGATACGAAGCATCTCATCGACGTCGCGCAGCTTGACGTCGTCCTGCAGGCGCGCGAGCCACTGGTCGATATCGACCCTCCCGTCCCGCGTCAGCGGCTGCTCTTCACGCACTTTAACCATCGCATGATGCTCCTTGGGCCTGCTGCGACGAGCCGGGGTATTCGAACAGCAGCATGGATTCCAGATGTGAGGTGTGCACGAACATGTCAGCCACGGCCGCATGGCGGATACGATAGCCACCATGCACAAGATGTGCCGCATCCCGGGCCAGGGTGGCCGGATCACAGGAAATATAGAGCAGACGCGACACCGGATGTTCCACCAGTGCCCGGCTCACGGCCTCGGCTCCTTCCCGCGGCGGATCCAGCACCACCACCTCGGGGACAGCCTCTTGGAGCAGGGCGCGCACCGCCGACGGCACGGCGAGATCCACCTGGCACGCCTCGACATCCAGGCGCCGCCCTGATGAATTGTCGCGGGCATTGTCGCCCAGTCGCGCGACCATCGCCGGGTTGCCCTCTGCCGCCGTCACCCGGGCACCGGCAACGGCCAGTGGAAGGCTGAAGTTACCCACACCGGCGAACAGGTCCAGCACGCGCTCGCCGGCAGCCAGCGGCGACAACCAGGACAGGGCCGTGTTCACCATCAGGCCATTGACCTCGGCATTGGCCTGCAGGAAGTCCCCTGGGGCGACACCCAGGGAGAGCGCCCCTTCAGGCCCCGGCACCCGACAGCGGAGCACCGGTGCGGAGGTCAGCCAGCCGAACTCGGGGGCCTCGCGGCCCAGCCAGCGCGCCAGGTAAACGCCATGGGCCTGGGCGAAGGCCTGCCAGCGCCGGGTATCCCCCGGATGGTCGCGCAGCTGGCGCACGACCACCACGACGGTCTGATCGCTATGGAGCAACTCGAGGTGCCCCACCTGGCGCGGGGCCTCGAGGTCTGCC
>NZ_JAVLBC010000175.1:0-6803 GCF_031581305.1 Halomonas sp. | reverse complement strand
GTAGGGTTCCAGCGGTAGCACCCGTTCGAAGTGGACAATGGCATCGCTATAACGCGCCAGCTGCAGCGCCATCTGTCCGGCCCAGCGCTGCTGCTGGGCAAGCTGGGCAGGGTCGTCCGGCAGTGGCAGCTCGCTCAGCCAGGCGTAGACCTCGGCCAGCGGAGCCTGATTCAGGCGCCGTTCCAGGGCCGCTTCCAGCGGCGATGTGGCGGCCAGTGTGGGCATGGCCAGCACCAGCCAGCCCAGCAACAGCCAGCAAGGGCGGCGACGAAGGCGTTGGATGTGGGTCAAGGGCTTACGTCATTGGTGGTCTGGATGGGGTAGCGTATCATGCAGAATAGAGCTGTCGGGTAAACGCGAAGGATTCAATATGCGACATGTTGCAATGCCAGACGACACTCCGCCAAGGGCCGTGCCGTGCCACCGTCAATGGCTGTTCGCGCTGCTGGGCATCGTGTGGCTGCTAGCCGCTCAAGGGGTGCTGGCCAGCCAGCCGGTGGGCGAGGTGTTGTTCGTCACCGGAGAGGTTACCCTGCAGCGCCAGGCAGAGGCCCTGCCGATCAGCACTGGTGACAGCGTTCGCGAGGGGGATCGCCTGAGTACCGGTGCCGCTAGCCACATTCACCTGAGGATGATGGATGGCGCCCTGCTCAGTCTGCGCAGCGAGAGCGCCTTGACGATAGCGCGCTATCGCTATGCGCCGGATGCCCCGGCGCAGTCCGAGGCCCTGCTGACCCTGCACCATGGCGTGGCACGATCGATCAGCGGCGAGATCGGCGCTCGCCATCCCGAAGGGTTTCGCCTGGATACGCCGGTAGCGGCCATCGGCATTCGCGGCACCGATTTCAGCACCCTGAGCGGGCCATCCCTGGCCCGGGTGGGCGTTCGCCAGGGCGAAGTCGTGATGGCGCCCTTCTCTGCAGGCTGTCCGGCCGGGCTTAGCCTGCGCTGCAACGGTGAGGCCACCGCACTGGGTGCCGAACTCGAAGGGGCCTTGCTGGAGGTGGCCGCCGGCGATGCGCGCGCCCGCTTGATCTACGAGGGCCTGCATCCCGATCGGGTACGGCCGCCCCACCCTCGCGAAGACCAGTGGCGGGTTAAGCGACCCGGCGCACAGGCAGCCCGCGGGGCGCTGTTTCGTCCATCCACCGGGCCGGGCGCAGAAACCTACGAGGAGAGCGTGCAGCAGGCCAAGCTGTTCCTGGGCTCTTCGCAGCTGATGATGGATGCCTATCAGGCGGGCGAGCAGCGCCCCGAGCTGCAACCCCGCGAGGCGGGCCTGGTGGCGTCTCCCAGCATTACCTGGGGACGCTGGAACCATCTGGAGCGCCAGGACGCGCCGCATGAAAGGTCTCGTCAATCGCCCAACCGGATCAGCCAGTTGATCTACCAGCAGCACCAGTTTGCCGGCCTGAACGAGGCGTTCGCCCTGCTGGAACGCGTGGAGCACAGAGACAACCGCCCACTGCCTTCCCAGGGGCGGGTCGACTTTACGCTGAATAGCTATGAGGCCTATATCAAGCGCGGCATTCAGCTGGAAACCGCACTGATCAGCCACCCTGCCCTGCTGGTGGACTTCGAGGCCGAGCGTTTCGCCTCGCGGCTGGACGTGCATGCCGATTCGCTGCCGGGGCCCGTCACGGTGGTGGGGTCTGGCTCACTGATGGATGGTTACTTGCGCAACGAGGCCGACTCCCCCAGCTGGATGGAGGGCGTGCTGTCTCCCGATGCGGCCGAGGCGGGGCTACTGTTCCAACACCAGGTCGCCAACGGCGTGGATGCGGTAGGTGCCACCCATTGGGTCAACCCGGATTGAGCCGAGCATGAATTCACCCTATCTTGATGCTGACCATGAAGCGTTGCTGCTGCATCACTGCCATCAGCACCCCTACCAGCGCAAGACGGTGATCCTCAACGGCGGCGCGCAGAGCGATGCACTGCTGTATCTGGTCAAGGGCGTGGCCAAGGTGATGCTGATCAACGCCGATGGCCAGGAAATGATCATTACCTACATGGGGCCGGGCGAGTTCGCCGGCGAAATGGGGGTATTCTGCCCGGAGGCGCGCCGATCCGCCTGGGTGGTGGCACATAGTGACTGCCAGGTGGCCAGCCTGCCCTATGCCCGGTTCCATACGCTGGCCGCTGCGCACCCTGCCTTGCTGTATGCGCTGGGGCAGCAGCTTTCTGTGCGCCTGACCAAGACCACCCAGCGCGCTTCCGACTTCGCCTTCCACGATGTCGTCGGCCGTATTCGCCGCTGCCTGAGAGAGCTGGCTCACCTGGCCGCCAAGGCCAAGTGCGACGGCGTGACCATCCATTACACCCGCCAGGAACTGGCGCTGATGGCGGGGTGTACCCGTGAGATGGCCGGACGTGCCCTGAAGGCACTGGAATCCAATGGCCTGGTGCAGGTGCAGGGGCGCAGCATTCAGGTATCGGGCGAATTGATGCAGCCGGAAGAGCGGCAAGAGGCCTAGCCGGCCTTCTTCGCTGAAGGGGCTATTTCCCAATTCTTCCCATCCCGGCTGGCTGTTTCCGGCAAGAGTGAGCGACATCCTTTAGGCCCACTTGGCGGCAGCCGCAACTGGCCGCCAAGTGTTACACTAGGAAGCTCACTCGGGTCGAAACGTTTGTCAAAACCATTATACGGATTAGATAAGCCAGTTATCGCTGCTCTCATCGTAGGATAGGCCGCTCAACCACTCGGCGTTATCGCGGTTTTCCTGCGACCGAGCGAAGCTGACCAGCACATCGGCGTGGCTTCGGCCCCGATCCTCGATGTCGGTTATCCAGTAATCCAATCCTGCCTGATCCGCCTGACGGTCGAGCACGTTTTGATAGAGCTGGTCTATGTAGCTTTCGTTATCGAATTCGGAAAACTGGCTGCGAAATTCGCTGGAGCGGTAGAAGGTATTGGCGACATCATGCAGGGACTGACCTTGACGAAAATCGCCGACAAAATAGTTGAGGCCGAGAACATCGGGCTGCCGATCGAGTGCCGCCTCATAGAGCAGCGCCATATCTTCTACCAACGCTGGGGGTAATATCGCGCCAGCGAAGCTGTTCTCGGCCACATCCAGCACCTCTACCGTAAAGCTCTGAGTATCGCTAGCGCCGCCGGAGTCCGTGGCGGTGAGGGCGAGGTCGTAGCGGTTGTCGCCGTCGGCATCGGCCGGGGCCTCGAAATCAGGGCTGAAGCCGAGGCCGATCTCGCCACTCGCCGCATCGACGGTAAAGGCATCCGCATCATCACCGCCGAGACTGAAGGTCAACAGGTCACCATCGGGATCGCTGGCCGCCGCGGTGATGACGACCGTGCCGGCAGGGCTGCTCTCGTCCACCGCCTGATCCGTGATCGCAGAAAGTACCGGTGCCTCGTTAACATCCAGGACCTCCACCGCGAAGATCTCGGTGGTGCTGGCGCCATCGGGATCCTCAGCGGTGACGGTGAGGGCGTAACGGTTATCGCCATCGGCATCAGACGGGGATTCGAAATCGGGGCTCGAGGCGAGGCGGATCTCGCCACTCGCCGTGTCGATGGCAAAGGCACTCGCATCCGCGCCGCTGAGACTGTAGGTCAGCGTGTCGCCATCGGGATCGCTGGCCGCAACAGTCGCGATTACCGTGCCCGCGGGGCTGTTCTCGTTCACCGCCTGTTCCGTGATCGCGGAAAACGCCGGGGCCTCGTTCACATCCTCAAGATCAGATGGTATCGTGTCTATATCTTCATATATAGAGATAGATACATAATCATAGTACGCTCCTTGATCCCAGCTGGCACTTACATAGTAGTCACCTGTGTACTTCGCTTCAAAGTCGAATATTATATCTGTACCATAGCTACCTTCATCGTTATCTACCGCTACAACATCACCATTTTTATCATAAAGAATTAAAATAAAAGGATCAAAGTAACTGTGAGAAAATATGTCATATGTAGCACCTTCCTGAAACTCAGCTACATACAGATCATCCAATAGTGCATAGTCTTGTGAAGTGCCATCATAGGCGTGATTGTCCCATCCGATTAATTCACTTGAGGTCTCGTACGGTTTAAAAGTAAGCCTGTTGGCACCACTCATTTCATCGGCGCTAATCCCAGCAAGATAACTAAAACTCATTTTTTACTCCTTAGTATTTCTATTATTTCTGGTTCTTCGCTGACTGGCGTGAACCTTACGACACGATATCGGCTTTCCTACCGAATCCCGTAGGGCCGGTAAGCGCCAGCGCACCGGGCGTGGTGATGGCGCCCTCAGCATGCCAGATGCGCCTTCGGCTTATCTGGCCTACATGAGTAATGAGTAATGAGCTGTTTTCACACCGAATTGCGATGTTTTTTTATCTACCGGAGCCTAGCCGATTTTATCTATCGGAGCTTGGGCTAGCAGTCTTAACGATCCGGATGTATCGCAGTGGCAAAAGCAATACAACCTGGCTCGTGAAAACTCGTACCTAGCATCTCCCTCACTCACGCATGCACAAATTAAGACGTGTGCTCAACGTCACGGCTACGGTAAGCACGTGAGGCTGTTACCACATGCGACCTAATGTAGATTGCGACGTTCGCGCCTGCAACCCGGAGGTCTTCGACTTCGGATGTGACACTGATCGCGTCGCATATCAGCCACCCAGGCTGCCGATCCGGTGGTACATTGCGTTGCGATTACTTTGCCCCTGGTCGCCATAATACAACCGGCTGGCTGATTCCCTTGACATGAACCTTCCCCAGCGCCGTCAACGACGCGTTATCCAGAGCTTGCGCCAGCGCGGGGCCGACAAGAATGGGCTCCTCACGCTGACCGGCAAGCTCCTCCAGTCGTGCGGCCAGATTGACGGCGTGGCCCAGCGCCGTGTAAGCGAGACGCTGTCGCGACCCCAGGTTACCCACCGTGACCTCGCCGGCCTCCAGCCCGATGTTCATGGTGATGGGGGGAAACCCCTCTCGCTCGCTCCACCGGTTGATGGCCTGCAGGCGTTGCTGCATGGCCTGGGCGCAGGCCAGCGCCCGGGTGGCATCCTGGTTGCTGGCGAGGGGCGCGCCCCAGAAGGCCATCATGGCATCACCAATGTACTTGTCGAGCGTGCCGCCATGGGCATGCACGACACTGGTGAGCTCGGTGAAGATATGATTGGTCAGGGTCGCCAGTCCCTCGGGGGATAGCCCTTCGCTGATCTCGGTAAAGCCACGAATATCGCTGAACAGCACCACCAGCCAGCGCCGCTGCGGCACGAAGCGCTGCTCACCCCCCTCCTCGACCAGACGACGCAGCACGGCATGGGGGACGTAGGTACCGAAGGTACGGTAGAGACGCCGATGGCGCCGCCATAGCGTCGCGCCTTCCCAGGCATCCCAGAGCAGCACCACTCCCATCGCGGCCAGCCACCCGGGCCATGGATCCAGCCAGGCCCCCTGCCACCAGACCAGCAGCGGCGCTGCCAGCAGAATGGACAGGCTGACGAACCGCACCCGCCGCAGCCAGGCATTATGCCCGCGGCGCATGCCCAGCAAAGTCAGCCCTCCCAGCCAGGCCAGGCCCAGCAGGTGACTCCAGCGGGCATGCGCTAGCGGGCGCCAGTCGACGTTGTCGAGCATGGCAGCAAGCTGGATGGCGTGCAGCTCAACGCCCGGCGTCAGGGCACTGCGCGGCGTAGCGATAAGATCACCGAGCCCGGCAGCGGAGGTGCCGACCAGCACAAACTTGTCAGCCAGCGTGGCGCGGGCTTGCCCCTTCATCACGCTGGCGGCACTCAGGTAGGTGAACCGGGGAGCGTGATGGTACGGCAGGTAAAATCGCCCGTCAGGAGCGGTTTTCAGGCAGAAGCCGGCCACGCACAGTGATTGCCCCGCACCGGCCGAGTCGGCGCGGGGAGGCAGACCCGCCCAGGTGGACAGCAGCGCCACCGCCAGGGAGTAACGGCAGGCGTTGGGGGTGCATAGCTGCGGATAGAGGTGACGTATACGACCATCGGCGTCCAGCTGGGGCGTGATGTGACCCAGACGCACCGGTGAGTCGGCGTCGTTCAGGCTGTCGGCTGGCGCCAGTTCGCGCTTGGCCCGCGCCCCGCCGGGCGACACCGTGATGTCGCCCAGGGCAGTGGCAAGCACGGTTGGGGTGCGTTCCAGGGCCTCGCGCAGCCGGCGATCCTCGGCGGCGGGGCCAGGCTCCGGTAACAGGAGGTCGAGACCGATCGCGGCAGGGCCGGCGCGGTGGATGGCATCCAGCAGTTCCGCCAGTTGGCTGCGCGACCAGGGCCAGCGGCCGTGAGCGGCCAGGCTGGCATCGTCGATATCGACGATGACGATGCGCGGGTCACGGCGCGGCGAGGTTTCCGCAACCTGCTGGTAGGCATCGTACACCTGCCAGGATAGCCGGCCGAACGGCAGGGGATTCGACGAGGACGCCACGAAGAGCGCCAGCCCGAGCAGCAGCATCAGCAGGAGCGCCTTGCCCGCTCTGGGGGCGAACAGCCACTGCCAGGGGCGCTGCATGGGTCAGGTTACCCATGGCAAGGATGGTTGCGCGAGGGCACCGATAAGCCCGCGCAGGCGCAGCGATAGGCGCGGCCAGTCATGCGCGGTCAACCAGGCCGAGGCATCCTGCTGTAGCTGCTGACGGCGCTCGGCATCATCGAGCAGCCCGCGGATGCCACGAGCCAGCTCGGCGGGTGCCGTGCCGGGCAGGAAGGCCACGGCGTCGCTCACGTCGTCGAAGATGCCCAACGGCGTACAGGCCACCGGCCGACCGCTGGCCAGGCCCCAGCGTACCGCCGCCGAGGAGGAATCCTGGGTATGCTGATAG
>NZ_JAVLBC010000174.1:0-6830 GCF_031581305.1 Halomonas sp. | reverse complement strand
GACCTCGGCATGCTTGTCCTCGGGCAGGAGACCGGCGCGGAAGTCGTCGATGCCGACCTCCCGAGCGATGGCACCGGCGGTATGGGCGTTGTCGCCGGTGAGCATCACCACCTTGAGGCCATCGGCCTGCAGGCGCTTCACGGCGGCGATGGTGTCGTGGCGCAAGGGGTCGCTGATGCCGAACAGCGCGGCCAGCTGACCGTCCACGGCCAGATAGACCACGGTGCGCGCCTTCTCCTCCAGTTCGGAAGCGATCTCGCGGCCACTGGCCAGGTCGATGTCGGCTTCTTCCAGCAGGCGAGCATTGCCCAGTAGTAGCGTCTGGCCATCGGCACTGGTCGCCTTGACCCCACCCCCGGTGACGGTGTCGAAGTCCCGAATCGCGCCGGGGTCGGCCTGCCGCGCTTCAGCGTGTGCCATCAACGCAGCCGCGAGGGGGTGTTCGGAGCCACGCTCCAGGGCCGCCACCAGGCCCAGTACCTCTCGCTCGTCACCCTCGAGCACCTCAGACTCCGTCACCTCGGGCTTGCCTTCGGTGAGGGTGCCGGTCTTGTCCACGACCAGGGTGGTGAGCTTGCTGGCGGTCTGCAGGGCATCGCCGCTGCGCACCAGCACGCCGTGCTCGGCCGCCTTGCCCACGCCGATCATGGTGGAGATCGGCGTGGCCAGGCCAAGGGCGCAGGGGCAGGCGATGATCAGCACCGTGGTGGCGGTGACCAGCATGTGGATCACCCGAGGCTCGGTACCAACGTTGAACCAGGTCAGCGCGGTGATCACGGCGATGATCATTACCGAGGGCACGAAGACGCTCGACACCTGGTCGGCCAGCTGACCGATGGGCGGACGGGAGTTCTGGGCGCTGGCTACCTGCTCGGTGATCTGGCCCAGGCGGGTGTCGGCACCCACGCGGGTGGCGCGGTAGACCAGCGAGCCCTTGCCGTTGACCGTGCCGGCGTTCACCTCGTCGTCCTCGCCCTTGGACACCGGCAGGGGTTCGCCGGTGAGCATGGACTCGTCGATATGGCTCTGCCCCTCGGTCACCTTGCCGTCTACCGGCAGACGCTCGCCGGGGCGCACGCGAATGTGGTCGCCCTCGCGCACCTCGTCGATCTCGACTTCGCGCTCCTCGCCATCGCGTATCACTCTCGCGGTGCGGCTCTGCAGGTCGAGCAGTCGCTTGAGGGCATCGCTGGTCCGGCCCCGTGCTCGCAGCTCAAGGGCATTGCCCAGCAGTACCAGGCCGATGACCATCGCCGAGGCCTCGAAGTAGATGCCTCGGGCCACCTCGGGCAGCCAGGGTCCGAAGGCCACCACCGCCATGGAGTAGAGCCAGGCCGTGCCGGTGCCCATGGCGATCAGGGTATCCATGTTGGCCTGATGGTGCCGGACGTTCTTCCAGGCATTGACGAAGAAGTGGCGGCCCGGGAACACCATTACGGCCAGCGTCAACAGGCCGATCACCAGCCAGTAGAGCCGTCCGGCCCCCACGGGGTGTGGATGGTAGATGAACATGCTGGCCATCAGCGGCACGGCCAGGGCCAGCGACCAGGCGCTCCCCTTCAGGCGACGACGGAATTCCCGCTCGTCGCGCTCGGCACGGGCCTGTTCGGCCTCGCGCATGTCGACGATGGGTTCGGCACCGTAGCCTACGTCCTGCACGGCCTCGATCAGGGCATCCGGGTTGGCGCGGCCGCGCACCTGGGCGGTATGGGTGCCGAAGTTGACCTCTGCATTGACGACGCCGGGTGTACGCTCCAGGGCCTGCTGGACGCTCTTCACGCAGCTGGCGCAGGTCATGCCGCTGATCGACAGCCGCTGGGTGGTCGCGCGCGCCGCCGTCTCTTCCGCCTGCGGATCACTGCCCTGCTCGGCGGCCTCTGCGGGTGTCTCGTCAGAGGATGGGTGCTCGGGCTCCGGCTCGGGCGGTGCCTCGGCTTCTGCGTCGGCAGCGTCCGTGGGTCGAGTGGGTGGGTAGCCGGCCTGTTCCAGCAGCCGGTCCAGGGTGGTGCCCTCCAGGGCCGTCTCCACCGCCAGGCGCTTCTCGTCCGGGAAGCCGACCACCTCGGCTTCCGGGTCCTCGGCCTGGATCGCCTTGCGCATCCTGCCGACACAGCCCTGGCAGCTCATGTCCGGCACACGGCGCTCGTGGTGCCGTTGACCGACTGCTGGGTAGCCGGCCTCGACCAATGCCTTGTCCAGGTCGTCATCGGCCAGGGTGGTGGTGACCTCAAGGCGCTTCTCGGACGGGGTGCCGGTGACCTCGGCCTGCGCGTCCCGGGTCTGTATGGCCCGGCGCATCGTGGCCACGCAACCCTGGCAGTTCATGCCGGGGACCTGGCGCTCCAGGGGCTGTCTGGCGTTCATCGGGTCTCCTCGCCGGTCTCGTGGCCGGCATTGAGCGGTTCGGGAAAGCTCTCGATCAGGCGGCAGAGGCTATGGCCGTCGGGGGTGCCGTCGGGCATCTCGTCCCAGGCGGCCAGGGCCTGCTCCATGCGCGAGGCCAGGGATTGCAGCTCGCGGATCCGTTCACGGATCTGCGGCAGCCGGCTGGCCAGCAGGTCGCGCACCATGGGGCAGGGTGAGTCGCCATGGTCGGCATGGTCGAGGATGTCGCGGATCTCGGCCACGCCGAACCCCAGGGTGCGGGCGCGCTGGATGAAGCGCAGCCGGTCCAGATCATCCTGCCCGAACAACTGGTAGCCGTTGTCGGGATGGCGCTCGGGATGCAGCAGCCTCTCCCGGGTGTAGTGGCGTACGGTCTCGGCGGTGACGCCGGCGAGGCGTGCCAATTCGCTGACCTTCATGTCGGGGTCTCTCAAGGATGTCATGCGGTAAGTGTAAAACCCTTGGGTTACCCATAGGTCAAGGAGTGATGGAACCGTGCCTGCTGCGGCGAGCGCATATTATCTAAGTCGATGAAAGTTCGAAGAATGAAACGAATGTACGACCAAAGGATTAGCATTTTTTGGTTTCAAACGGCCGTTTGTGGTTGATCCCGAGTGGAAGATTCGCAAACACTGCGGTTACGCCAGAAAGGTCAACGACACGTACCCAGCATCAGCTACCCGAAAGGATGTCGAGCCCATGCACAACAAGTTCAACAAGCTCTCCCTCGCCGTGGCCCTTGCCTCCACGGCGCTGATCGCCAGCCAGGTGTCCGCTTCCGGCTTCCAGGTCCGCGAGCAGAGCGCCAAGACGCTGGCCAATGCCCTCTCCAACGCCACCGCGGGTGCCGAGGACGCCAGCTTCATGGCCTATAACCCGGCCTCCATCGGCAATATCGATGGCAACCAGGTCGTCGGCGGTGTGGCCTATATCGATGCCGACTTCGAACTCAGAGAGGCCGAAGCCAGCAGTCTCGGTGGCGTGGTTGACTATGATCGGGGTGGCTCTCGTCAGGGAGGAGAAACGGCGGTGGTCCCGGCCTTTGCGGCCAAGACGCAGCTCAATGAGCAGTTCGACCTGGGCCTGGCCATCTATGCGCCCTATGGGCTCTCCACCAAGTACGACGAGGACTGGATCGGCCGCTACCATGCCATCGAGACCGAGCTCACCACCATCGACTTCCAACCGACGCTCAACTACCGGGCATCGGATCGTCTCAACCTGGCCGTCGGCCTTCGGGCGCAATATGCGGATGCCACCTTGTCCAACGCTATCGATTTTGGCTCTGCGGCCGCACAAATGGGGGGGATGCCGAGTGTTGATGATGTGATAGGTACCGTCGAGGGTGATGACTGGGGGTATGGCTATACGCTCGGTGCTCTCTTCCAAGTCACCGAACAGACTCGCCTTGGCGCGAGTTACCGCTCCGAAATTGACCTGACGCTGGAAGGGGATACGTCTTTTCGAGGCACAACCGCATTTTCTGATGCCGCTGTTGTCGGGGAAGTGGATCCCCGCATCGTAGATCGTGGCGGCAAGGCCGAGCTGACGACTCCTGCCAGTC
Organism: Halomonas sp.; assembly: GCF_031581305.1. Lineage (GTDB taxonomy): Bacteria > Pseudomonadota > Gammaproteobacteria > Pseudomonadales > Halomonadaceae > Halomonas. Next base: position 2,881 of record NZ_JAVLBC010000174.1, on the reverse strand, counting down.
TCAATCTGGGGGTCTATCACCAGCTGAGCGATCGGCTGGCGCTGATGGCCAATGCCGAGTGGACCGAATGGAGCAGCTTCGATGAGCTGGTGGTCGAGTTCGAGGATGGCTCCAGCAGCCCGACGACCGAAAACTGGGACGATACCTGGGCCTTCTCGGTGGGCGCCAACTATGCGCTGACCCCGCAGTGGCTACTGCGTGCCGGCCTGGGCCTCGACGAGAGCCCGGTGCCGAGCGCCGAGTTCCGTACCCCGCGGGTGCCGGATACTGATCGCCAGTGGGCCACCCTCGGTGCCACCTGGATGCCTAGCCCGGAGCTCGGCATTACCGCCGGTTACATGCATGTCTTCGCCGATGATGGTGACATCGACCAGCAGGCGACCCCCAGCAACGAGAATGCGAGCAAGGGCAACCTCTCGGGGACCTACGAGGTCTCGGCGGATGTCTTCGCCCTCTCGGTGGACTATCGTTTCTGATCCTCCCTTCTCACGCGCCCGACCTCGAGACCCGGCTTCGGCCGGGCCCTGTCGTCATGGGCTCCCGCCGGCGTCAGGCTCCGGCTTCAGTTCGCGAAGGCGGAGCCACCAAGGTCTGGACAGCCCCCTGTGGGAGCGAACTTCAGTTCGCGAATAGCGGTGCCACCCAGGCCTGGGCAGGCACCCAGCCTGGGGCGCCTGTCGGCGCCATTCGCGCAGAAAATCTGCGCTCCCACAGCTAGCTCCGCCTCCTTCACGACAAAACGCGATGATCCACTGCGATTGCTACGCCGTCGGCGTGGGGCATGGATGCGGCGCGGCGGCACTTTCGCTACAATAGGCGCCTTTTCCGTGCCGTCGGGGCCCTGGCATCGAGCCTGCGCCCCGGCGGCCACCGTTCCATCGCAGACTCGGATGAGCCCCATGCTGGAAACCAACCCGATTCACCACCTGATCAAGGACCTGTCTGAGCGGACAGATGTCCTGAGGGGGTATCTTTGACTATGCCGAAAAGAAGGATCGGCTAGAGGAAGTCACCCGCGAACTCGAGGACCCGAACGTCTGGAGCAACCCGGACAATGCTCAGAAGCTCGGCAAGGAGCGGGCGACCCTGGAGGCGATCGTGGCCACCATCGATGATCTCGACCAGGGGCTCAGCGACAGCCGCGACCTGCTCGAACTCGCCGAGATGGAGGACGATGAGGGCACTGTCGCCGAGGTCCAGAAGGAGCTCGAGGGGCTGCAGGCCAGCCTCGAGAAGCTCGAGTTCCGGCGCATGTTCTCCGGCGAGATGGACGAGAACAACGCCTACCTGGACATCCAGGCGGGCTCCGGCGGCACCGAGGCCCAGGACTGGGCCAACATGCTGCTGCGCATGTACCTGCGCTGGGCCGAGCACCACGGCTTCAAGGCCGAGATCATCGAGGTGTCGGCGGGCGATGTGGCAGGCATCAAGTCGGCCACTGTGCACATCCAGGGCGACTACGCCTTCGGTTGGCTGCGCACTGAGACCGGGGTGCATCGCCTGGTACGCAAGAGCCCCTTTGACTCCGGCGGCCGCCGGCATACCTCCTTCGCCTCGGTCTTCCTGTCGCCGGAGGTGGATGACAGCTTCGAGGTCGAGATCAATCCCTCGGACTTGCGCACCGATACCTACCGCTCCAGCGGTGCCGGCGGGCAGCACGTCAACACCACCGACTCGGCGGTGCGCATCACCCACGAGCCCACCGGCATCGTGGTGGCCTGCCAGAGCCAGCGCAGCCAGCACGCCAACCGCGACTTCGCCATGAAGCAGCTCAAGGCGAAGCTGTGGGAACACGAGATGCAGAAGCGCAACGCGGCCAAGCAGGAGGCCGAGGACTCCAAGGCCGATATCGGCTGGGGCAGCCAGATCCGCTCCTATGTGCTGGATGACCAGCGTATCAAGGACCTGCGCACCGGTGTGCAGTCGAGCAGCTGCGACAAGGTGCTGGACGGCGATCTGGACCCGTTTATCGTCGCCAGCCTCAAGCAGGGACTGTAGCCCCGAGCTTCGAGCCACGGGCCGCGAGTGATAGCCAGCCCGCTCGTAGCCCGTAGCCCGTAGCCCGTAGCCCGTAGCTCATTCTTTAACAGGTAGCCCTATGGCCAACGAGAGCCCTTCACCGGATAGCCCGCAGAACGACGAGAACCGCCTGATCGCGGAGCGTCGTGCCAAGCTGGCCGCCCGCCGTGAGCGTGCCGCCGAGACCGGCGAAAGCGCCTTCCCCAACGATTTCCGCCGCGACAGCCTGTCGGCCGAGTTGAACGACGAGCTCGGCGACCGGGAGAAGGCTGACCTGGAAACCCTGGATCGCCGTGCCGCCGTGTCCGGGCGGATCATGCGCAAGCGCGGGCCCTTCATCGTCATCCAGGATCCGTCCGGCACGATCCAGCTTTATGTCGACAAGAAGGGGCTGCCGGTCGAGGTGCTGGAGGACGTCAAGGGCTGGGATATCGGCGATATCGTGGCGGCCCGCGGGCCGGTGCACAAGTCGGGCAAGGGTGACCTCTACGTGATGATGGTGGAGGCCAAGCTGCTCACCAAGAGCCTGCGCCCGCTGCCCGACAAGTTCCACGGCCTCACCGACATGGAGGCGCGCTACCGCCAGCGCTACGTCGACCTGATCATGAACCCCGATTCGCGCCAGGTGTTCGAGACCCGTGCCGGGGTGATCAGCGCCATGCGTCGCTTCTTCGAGGATCGCGGCTTCATGGAAGTGGAGACGCCGATGCTGCAGCCGATTCCCGGCGGTGCCACGGCACGTCCCTTCGTCACCCACCACAATGCGCTGGACATCGACATGTACCTGCGCATCGCGCCGGAGCTCTATCTCAAGCGCCTGGTGGTGGGTGGTTTCGAGCGGGTATTCGAGATCAACCGCAAC
>NZ_JAVLBC010000173.1:0-6839 GCF_031581305.1 Halomonas sp. | reverse complement strand
AGCCACATCAGCATCGTCGACGAGCACGGCAACGCCCTGGCCATGACCAGTTCCATCGAGCAGGCCTTCGGCGCGCGCATCCTCTCCGACGGGGGCACCGGCATGCCGGGGGGCTTCTTGCTGAACAACGAGCTGACCGACTTCTCCTTCACCCCCGCGGATGACAAGGGGACGCCCATTGCCAACCGGGTGGAGCCCGGCAAGCGTCCACGCTCCAGCATGAGCCCGACACTGGTCTTCGATCGTGACAGCGGCGACCTGGTGGCGAGCCTCGGTTCGCCGGGGGGCGCGGCCATCATCCACTACACTGCCCGCTCGCTGGTGGCGATGCTCGACTGGGGTCTGAACGCCCAACGCTCGCTGGACCTGCCCCATGCCATCACCCTGGGCGGGCCGGTCTACCTGGAGGCGGGACGCTTCCCGCCGTCCACCCGGGAGGCCCTGCGCGCGCGGGGGCACGAGGTGGAGGAGCGCGAGCTCACCAGCGGCCTGCAGGCGATCCAGCGTACCGCGGAGGGCTTCTTCGGTGGCGCCGACCCGCGCCGTGAAGGGGTGGTGTTGGGGGACTGAAGCCCCCCTCGAATCTCGACCTCAGGTTCTCAACCAGTTGCGTAGCTTTACCAGCAGCAGGGCGCCGTCGCCCAGGCGGCGGCGCTCGTCTATCAGCGCGGCGAGCATGGCCGGCCGGTCGGTGATGATGCCGTCCACTCCCAGGTCGATCAGCTGCGACATCCGAGTGCGATCATTGATGGTCCAGGCATGCAGCTCGTAGCCATAGTACCCGGCGAGGCGGACCTCTTCCTCGTCGATGCGATTATGGCGAAGGGCCAGGGCTTCGAAGCCCTGTCGTTCCAGGGTGCCCGACATCACCAGTTGGGCCAGCAGGGTGGTGCGCAGGCGAGGCACGCGCAGCGTGACCTCGCGCAGTAGCCAGGGCGATGTAGCGGCCACGTGCATCTCGCCCATGACATCGGGATCGCCACAGGCCAGGGCGGTCACGCGATCCTCGGCGCGATGCCGGCAGCGGCGGCGCAGCTCCCTCTCTCGCTCCAGCGTATCGATGACCGCGTCGACCAGTTCGAGCTCGCGGCCGGGGTCGGGCTTGAGTTCGATCATCAGGGTGGCGCGTCCGCGTACCGCGGCCAGGATCTCGTCCAGCCCCGGGATGCGCTCGCCGATGAAGGGGTCCCCGAACCAGCTGCCGACATCCACCTCGTCGAGGTCCGATCGCGGCAGCTCCCCGACCCGGCGCTCGTCCCCGGCCAGCCGCCTGAGGCTCTCGTCATGGTAGAGCACCACCTCGCCGTCGGCGGTGAGGCGCACGTCGATCTCGACGCCATCGGCGCGATCCCGGATCGCCTGCTCCACCGCGGCCAGGGTGTTCTCCGGCGCCTGCAGCGAGCTGCCGCGGTGGGCGATGATGGTGACCTCGTCGCGGATCTCGAAGCGGTTGACAATCAGCCACGCCTGGCCGATGGCGAACAGCACCACGGCCAGCTCGACCGCCCAGGCCAGGCGCCCGGGGTGGGTGCCGGGCGGTGGGGGGTGGGGCTTCGGCTCGCGATGGGCCAGGCGTAGGTAGAGGCAGGTGGCCTGCAGGGCGTTGGCGGCGATGCCGGCGAAGGTGATGGCCAGGGCGATCAGCAGGTAGGCGGTGAGGTAGGCGAGCATGGCCGGGACCAGCACCGCATTGCGCTCGGGCAGCCACCACAGTAGCGGCGTGACGAGCCGATCGAACAGCGCCGTGGCCAGCAGAGGAAGCATGACAATGCCCAGCAGCAGCAGGACGACCGCCGCGGCGATCTGGCGCCCGCGGCCTCGGGTCAGCTGCATGCTGCGCGCCAGGGCCGCCGGCGGCGAGAGTTCCTCCAAAGTCAGCAGCGGCAGAGCCAGGTGCCAGCGGACATAGAGGCTGCCGGCGAGCAGGATCCAGGCCAATACCGGTACCAGGCCGCTGCCGAGAAAGGCCCAGAAGGCGGGGGGGCGCACGCTCTGCACAAAGTAGGGATCCAGCCCCCCCAGGAAGAGTCCATGTAGCCAGGCGAGACTGAGGGCCAGCGGGGCCAGCAACAGCAGCTGGGCACCGACCTGCAGCACCACCAGACCGCAGAGGGCCGGCAGCCGGCGCAGCGTGGCCCAGAGAGCCTCGAAGGCCAGGCGTACATGGTGGTCCCGGGGGCGGACCGCCACCAGGATCATGCCGGATTGCTGCAGGTAGAGCACCAGGAAAGTCAGGCCCACGGCGGCCAGCAGCCAGAGCAGGCCCTGGGGGCTCATCAGCAGGGTGATCAGTTCATTGTTGGTGATCACCGGACGACCGAACTGGGCGAGCAGGCCCGAGAGGGCCCAGCCCATGGCCGGCAGCAGCAGGCTCGAGGCCAGCAGCGTGAAGAAGAGGTGATAGGCGATCAGCGGACGCAGGTGCTCGCGGAGGGTGCGCAGCACGTCGCCGCTCAGTCGTGACAGGTGGCGCATGGGCAGGCGTATGACGGGAGCGTGACATTAGCATGACATCGCCTGCCCGCCACCGGCAACGGCCTGCAGCCAGGGCAATCGCAGTTACCCGAAGCGAGAGGCGCCGGGGACAGGTCGAAGGGGAGGTCCTATGCCAGGGATGGCATCGGTAGCGCCCAAGGAGGGGTTTACAGCGCCTCCCCGCAGAGCTGTCGCCGGAAGTGCCGCAAGCGTTACTTCCATCTGCGATAGCCCTGGCCTGTCAGCGCAGGACTCTTGGCGGTTCAGCGCTCCAGATCCAGCTGCTCGTCGGCGACCAGGATGCCGTTGTTGTCGGCGTAGAGCCACTGGCCGGGCATCAGGGTGACGCCGGCGAAGTTGACCGGGATGTCGCGCTGTCCCTCGCCGCGCTTCTCGCTCTTGCGCGGATGGGCCCCCAGGGCCTGGATGCCCAGCTCGGTCTCGGCCAGCACGTCGATGTCACGCACGCAGCCGTACATCACCACGCCGGCCCAGCCGTGGCCGGCGGCCTGTTCGGCCAGCATGTCACCCAGCATGGCGCAGCGGGTGGAGCCGCCGGCATCGACGACCAGCACGGCGCCGTCGCCGGGCTCGGCCACCGCCTGCTTGACCAGGGAGTTGTCCTCGAAGCACTTGACGGTGCGGATCGGGCCGGCGAAGGCCTCGTGTCCGCCGACATTGACGAAGATCGGCTCGAGCACCTGGACCTCGGGATAGGCATCGCAGATGTCCGGCGTAACGATATGGCTCACGATGGGGCTCCTCGTGACATGGGTGATCCCTCGATGATGCCACGGTGCGGGCAGAACGGAAGTCCCCTTTGGTGGGACGGACCATGGCAGGGGCGGGTTGGAGGGTCAGGCCCAAAAAAAGCGCCCCGGATGGGGCGCTTCGTTCATCGGCTCCGGCCACCGTGGATGGCGGCCTTCGATGTTGCGAGCATCGGAGTCGAACCTGATTCTAGCAGAACGTGGGGTATCAGGCTTCCTGCGCGATCGGAATCACGTTGGACGCGGCGTTCTGATACTCCTCGATCTCGTGGAAGTTCATGTAGCGGTAGATCTCACCGGCCATGGCGTCGAATTCGCTCATGTAGCGACGGTATTCGTCGACGCTGGGCAGACGACCTTCCACGGCAGCCACGGCCGCGAGTTCCGCGGAGGCGAGGTACACATCGGCACCGTCGCCCAGGCGGTTCGGGAAGTTACGGGTCGAGGTGGAAACCACAGTGCTCTTGGCGGCAACGCGGGCCTGGTTCCCCATGCACAGCGAGCAGCCCGGCATCTCCATGCGCGCACCGGCGCGGCCATAGATGCCGTAGTAGCCTTCCGCGGTGAGCTGGTGCTGGTCCATCTTGGTGGGCGGCGCCAGCCACAGGCGAGTCTTCAGGCTGCCGGCCGGCTGCTTCTCGAGCAGCTTGCCCGCAGCACGGAAGTGACCGATGTTGGTCATGCACGAGCCGATGAATACTTCGTCGATCTTCTCGCCGGCCACCTCGGAGAGCAGGCGAGCGTCGTCCGGGTCGTTCGGGGCGCAGAGTACCGGCTGGTCGAGTTCGTCGAGGTCGATCTCGATGACTTCGGCATACTCGGCGTCCTTGTCGGCACGCATCAGGCTCGGGTTTTTCAGCCACTCTTCCATGCCCTGGATGCGGCGCTCGATGGTACGGCGGTCGCCGTAGCCGTTGGCAATCATCCACTTGAGCAGGGTGATGTTGGAGGTCAGGTACTCGGCGACGCTGTCCTCCCCGAGCGTGATGGTGCAGCCCGCGGCGCTGCGCTCGGCGGAGGCGTCGGAGAGTTCGAAGGCCTGTTCGACGGTGAGGTCCTCGAGGCCTTCGATCTCCAGCACGCGGCCGGAAAAGGCGTTCTTCTTGCCGGACTTCTCGACGGTCAGCAGGCCCTGCTGAATGCCGTAGTAGGGGATGGCATGGACCAGGTCACGCAGGGTGACGCCCGGCTGCCGCTTGCCCTTGAAGCGCACCAGCACGGATTCCGGCATGTCCAGCGGCATCACACCGGTGGCGGCGGCGAAGGCCACCAGGCCCGAGCCGGCCGGAAAGGAAATGCCCAACGGGAAGCGGGTGTGGGAATCACCGCCGGTGCCCACGGTGTCGGGCAGCAGCATGCGGTTCAGCCAGCTGTGGATGATGCCGTCGCCCGGGCGCAGGGAGACGCCGCCGCGATTCATGATGAAGTCGGGCAGGGTGTGGTGGGTATCCACGTCCACGGGCTTCGGATAGGCCGCGGTGTGGCAGAAGGACTGCATCACCAGATCGGCCTGGAAGCCGAGGCAGGCGAGATCCTTCAGCTCGTCGCGGGTCATCGGACCGGTGGTGTCCTGGGAGCCCACGGTGGTCATCTTGGGCTCGCAGTACATGCCCGGGCGCACGCCGTCCATGCCGCAGGCCTTGCCGACCATCTTCTGCGCCAGGGTAAAGCCCTTGCCGGTGTCGACCGGCTGCTCGGGCAGGCGGAAGACGTCGGAGGGGGCGAGGCCCAGGGACTCGCGCGCCTTGGTGGTCAGGCCGCGGCCGATGATCAGCGGGATGCGGCCCCCGGCACGCACCTCGTCGAGGATCAGCTGGGTCTTCAGCTCGAAGGTCGTGACGACCTCGTCGGTGCCGTGCTTGCACACCTTGCCCTCGTAGGGGTAGACGTCGATCACGTCGCCCATCTCGAGCTTCTCGACGTCCATCTCGATGGGCAGGGCGCCGGAATCTTCCATGGTGTTGAAGAAGATCGGGGCGATCTTGCCGCCGAAGCAGAAGCCGCCGGCGCGCTTGTTGGGCACGTTGGGGATGTCGTCACCGAAGAACCACAGCACGGAGTTGGTCGCGGACTTGCGTGAGGAGCCGGTGCCGACCACGTCGCCGACGTAGGCGACCGGGTAGCCCTTGGCCTTCACGTCCTCGATCTGCTTGAGCGGACCGGTGGTGCCGGGCACCTCCGGCTCGATGCCGTCACGCTCGTTCTTGAGCATGGCACGCGCATGCAGCGGAATGTCCGGGCGTGACCAGGCATCCGGGGCGGGGGAGAGGTCGTCGGTGTTGGTCTCGCCGGGTACCTTGAAGACGCTGAGGGTAATCTTCTCCTCGAGGGCAGGCTTGGAGAGGAACCACTCGGCGTCGGCCCATGACTGGATGACGTCCTTGGCCACAGCGTTGCCGGCCTTGGCGCGCTCTTCCACATCATGGAAGGCATCGAACATCAGTAGGGTGTGCTTGAGCTGTTCGCCGACTTCCTTGGCCAGCTCGTCATCATCGAGCAGCTCGACCAGGGAAACGATATTGTAGCCGCCCTGCATGGTACCCAGCAGCTTTACCGCATGGATCTTGTCGATCAGTGGCGACTCGGCCTCGCCCTTGGCGATGGCGGTGAGGAAGCCGGCCTTGACGTAGGCAGCCTCGTCGACGCCGGGCGGAACGCGATTGGTGAGCAGGTCGAGGATGGCCTCTTCCTCGCCGGTGGGCGGGTTTTTCAGCAGCTCGACCAGAGCGGCGACCTGCTCGGCGTTCAGCGGCTTCGGCGGCACGCCTTCGGCGGCGCGCTCCTCGACATCTTGGCGATAGGCTTCAAGCACGTTGGGGCCCTCATCGGTGGTGGTGGCCGAAACCGGCAATTCCTGTCGAGGGATCGACGAACAGCACGCTTCGGCACGGAAACAAGTCTGGCAGACCCTTCCGGTATAACCAGGGTGTCAGCGGTGTCGAGATTCTAGTTGAAACTGTCGACAATGTTAAGGTGAGGCCCGTGGCTGGGGCCTTGAACTTTGGTCGGCGGCCCCTTCGGGATGCCATCCGGCCGCTCTCCGCGTTACCATGACGTTCTGTCAACGCATGTTAACGTCAACGGGAGAAGACATGGGAGAGCGCATCTCTTCGCCGTGCGTGGGTCTCTGCTCGACCACCCTGGGCGACCGGGTGTGCCGAGGCTGTCAGCGCGTCGACAGCGAGATCCGCGACTGGCCGGCCCTGTCCGGTGAGCAGCGACACCGGCGCATGGCCGAGCTGGACCGGCTGCGGGCCGAGGTTGCCGGGCGATTCCTGGAGGTCATTGATCCAGCGAGTCTTGAGGCACAGCTGCGCCGTCATCGTATCCGCTTCCGGGACGAGCAACCGCCGCTCTCCCGCGCGGTGGAGCTGTTGAGGGTGGGTCGTGGCCGCATACGCGACCTGTCATGCTATGGGCTGGCCGGTGGCGACGGCGAGGATGTCGCCAGGCTCCATGAGCGCATCACCGCCGACCTGCTCGACGCCGCCGAGCGGCGTCAGGCGCTGCTCTCCGACCCCTTGACCTGACAACACTGGATCCCTGATGTCCGCCACGCCGACCCTCGAAATGACCGATTGCCGGGACCTGCTG
>NZ_JAVLBC010000172.1:0-6866 GCF_031581305.1 Halomonas sp. | reverse complement strand
GCTTGGGTCAGACCCCGGCCATCCCTGGCCGGTGTCTGACCCGGCGCGGTGATGGTCCGTACTTGCCGCAGGGGGCAGGCTCCACTCGCCGGGGGCTGGCCCGCGAGGGCTGGCTGAGTGCTGCGCTTTGGGTAGACCCGGGTGCCGACGCAATGCTTACGCCAACAACTTTACAGCCTGTTTTTCCAGGCTATCCGCGAACTGCTTTAAGGTATCTATATTATTATAAGCAGTTATTAGAGCATCAAAGAGTGTTTGAGAGTTTTCAATGTATTCATGAATCATCTGGTTTCGTATCTGCCTGATCGCTATCCACTGCTCTGAGGACTCCAGCCAGCCGTATTTCTCAGCCTTTTCCAGGTTGATGAGAAGGGCTCGGTCGGGCTCTCCCAGGGCTTTGAGCAGTGTCGGTAACAGCTTGTCGCCCAGCGTGTCTTGCAATCGGCAAAAGCGGCTGGTGAACGCTTCCACTCGCATAGCGAGCTCAGGCGTTGTGTCCAACTTCTCAACGGCTTCATAGGTTAACGGGCTGCCAAAAACCTGGCTGGCGGCGTAGTCCAGATGCTTAATTTCCTTATCCACAACGCGTCTCAGAAATTTGAGCCGTTCTCGCATCTCGGATGGGGTTTTCACAGAGCAATCCCTTGGTCTCGAGCGACCTGATGGATGGCCGATTTTGACATATTGGGCGCATCCAGAAGTACATCGATTTTCCTTTCACCCAGCTGTTTGATAATTTTCGCCTGCAGCTTGGCGACATCCCATGCAGGGTGCTCAACGAAACTATCGACTTTCACGAGCAGATCGATATCGCCACCTCTGGCGGCATCATCGGTTCGTGACCCAAACAGTGAGACCTGAGCCTCAGAGCCAAAGACAGATTCTACAGAGGATTTTATCACTTGAATTTCTTTGTCGTTAAGCCTCATCGCAGGCTTCCTCGCTTACTTTGCAGTGGTCCCCACCCTCTGGACCATTGGACTCGGCGATGACCGCCAAGACCGGGCTGCGAGCGTCAGGCATGTTGTGTGACTTGCTCGGCGGCCTTCGATGAGTGAATTTTTTTCAGCCGCTGTTGATGGACTTCCTGCGCCTTCGCCATGGAACGCCCCACCTTGCGGGAGACCGTGTGCAGAACCTCGGCCATGTCCTGATCGGTTGAGTCGACCAGCAGGCTGTAATGAGGGGCCTTGCGTTTCATAGGCTTAGCTCCTTTTTGTGATGCCTTAGGCATTCTGTATACGCCTAGCCACTTCACCCTGCATTGCGAACTCAGCGGGTCGAGGGCCTGCCCAGCGGCCAGAGTCTCAGGGTTGAGTGTTTCGGGGCAAGGGACGTTTCGCGCGCTTGCGAAGGTGATACCCAGTTCAGGCGACATCCTGACGCCGGTGGGTCATGTCGCCACGACCGGCCAATAACCCCTCGATGGAAATGTCTTCATCAAGGGCATCCCAATGGACCCCGCAAGGACTAAATTCGTAATCGGGCTGTGGTGGTGCCTGTTGACGGTATAGCACCCACCGCCGGGAGACTGACCCGCGAGGGCTGGCTGGGTGCCTCGCTTTGGGTAGACCCGGGAGGCGGGGCTGGGTGCAGCTCTTGGGTCAGACCCCTGCCGTGTTGTTATGCCTGTTGTATTGCCCATACCGGCGGTGTGCTCTCCGCCGGGGTCTGACCCGCGAGGGCTGGCTGGGTGCCGCGCTTTGGGTAGACCCGGGAGATAGGTTCGGCCTCGGGGGATCTCTTGGGTCAGACCTGCACATCAGGAGCAAGGGACAAGGGATCAAGGAATGGCTCGTTTGAGGACGGTGGCCCGCTTGGGTCAGACCCCGGCCATCCCTGGCCGGTGTCTGACCCGGCGCGATCTGGTCCGTACTTGCCGCAGGGGACAGGCTCCACTCGCCGGGGCCTGACCCGCGAGGGTTGGCTGAGTGCCGCGCTTTTGAGCAACGATCTGCAGGGTTGAGTGTGCTCTTAGCCTTCCCCGAAGACGTCGGGCAGCGACTGGGCGTCCAGCAGGTTCTCGGCCCACTGTTCCAGTTCGTCAGTGGTCGCTTGCTGCAGCCGCTGCTCCGTCTTCTCATCGAGTGGACCAAAACGACGCACCAGTTGCTTGCGAATGAGGGTCTGCTCGCCCTGCTGCATGCCCTGCTGCATGCCCTGCTGCATGCCCTGCTGCATGCCCTGCTGCATGCCTTGCTGCATGCCTTGCTGCATACCTTCGGTACGTAAACGTTCGGCCAGTCCGGTCATGGCGGTGCTCTCCTGCGGGTATCGGGATTCATACAGCTGACGCTCGGCATCACTCAATCCCGTGTAAATATCGACGAAATCCAGGTATTTGATCTGCTTCTCGATATTCGGTTCAAGCGTTAGCAGTCCCTTGATTGCCTCGGCGTAGATCTCGACCTTATGTTCCGGTGCCCACTGCATATTGGGCAGGTTCAGGCGAGCGACCAGGTTGTTGCTATCAAGGTACCGCTCGGCGGGAGTCGCCGCCAGCACGCAAGCCAGGTAGTCGAAGGCCAAGTAGCGGTGCTGTTCGCTGCCCAGTGCCAGCTGGCGGGGGATCGCCGGGCTTTCATGCAAGAAAATCACCACCGGCACCACTCGCTGGGTGGCCAGCATCTCGGCCAAGTCCAGGCAGTAGTGGGCCAGGCGATGGATGGAGAAGCGCTGCGGGTTTGTCTCCTCCTCGAGTACGAACAGCAGTGCCTCGCGACGGCCGTCAGGCCATTCCACCAGGAGGGGTACGTCCAACTCACGAAAGCGCTCGCCGAGACGCTCCTTGAGCTGCTCCTGACGCAGCGGGGTGATGGTTACACCGGCATCGATATCCGCTGCCTCGTCTGCGGCAAAGAAGGCCACCGCCTCGCGAGGGTAGTCGAGGATCAGGTTCTTGAAATTCTGGTCGTGACTGGTGCGACGGGCCATGGCGGATCCTTCCTCCTGAACCTCTTGGGTCTGACGCGCGGGCTACTGTGGCTCTCTTGGGTCAGGCCCGCGGGGGCTGGGTGCAGCTCTTGGGTCAGACCCCGGCCATGTTGCTATGCCCGTTGTATTGCCCATACCGGTAATGTGCTCGCCGCCGGGGTCTGACCCGCGAGGGCTGGCTGGGTGCCAGGCTTTGGGTAGACCCGGGAGGCGGGTTCGGCCTCGGGGGATCTCTTGGGTCAGACCCCTGCCATGTTGCTATGCCCGTTGTGTTGCCCATACCGGCGGTGTGCTCTCCGCTGGGGTCTGACCCGCGAGGCAGACGACTGCCTAGAGGGTGACGTGCCGGGGGTGGCCGGCATCGCAGGCCCAGCGTTCGATCTCGGTCTTGAGGGCCTGCTTGGCGTCCGGGTCGCCGTGGACGAGGCGGACCTCGCCGGGCGGTTCGGCCATCTTCTGGATGAAGCGCAACAGGTCGGCCTGATCGGCGTGGGCGGAGTAGCCGCCGATGGTGTCGATGCGGGCGCGGATGTTGATGCGCTCGCCGTCGAGTGCCACCCAGCCGCCGCGGGGGCCGTAGCGCTGGATGTCGCGCCCCGGGGTGCCGGCCCCCTGGTAGCCGATGAACAGCACGTCGTGGCGCTCGTCGCCGAGCATGCGCTTGAGGTAGTTGACCACCCGGCCGCCGGCGCACATGCCGCTGGCGGCGATCACCACCGCGGGGCGGTGGTGCGTGGCCAGGTAGTCGACGGTCTGCTCATGTTCCGCGTGGCTGTCCACGGTATAGAGGTTGTCGAAGGCCAGCGGGTGGCGGCCTTCCCCTGTCCTGCCCCGGGCCTCGGCGTCCCACCACGGCTTGAGCTCACGGTAGACCGCGGTAAAGCGCGCGGCGAGCGGGGAGTCGACGATGATCTCGAGCTCGCGCCAGTGGTCGTCGTGGGCCTCAATGATCAGGTCCTCGAGTTCGTAGAGCAGCTCCTGGGTGCGGCCGATGCTGAAGGCCGGCACGATCACCGTGCCACCGTTGGCCAGCGCCCGGTCGATGGCCGCCTTGAGCCGCGCCTGGCGGGTGGTGCGGTCCTCGTGTTCGCGGTCGCCGTAGGTGCTTTCCAGTACCAGCACATCGGCGCGCTCCGGTGACTCGGGCGCCGGCAGCAGCGGCGCGTGCGGTGCGCCCAGGTCACCGCTAAATACGGTGCGCTGTGCCTGGCCACTCTGGTGATCCTGGTGATCCACTTCCTGACTTTCTACCTCAACGTAGGCCGAGCCGAGGATATGCCCGGCGCGCTGCAGGCGCACGCGCACCCGGTGGCGGGCATCATCGACCAGGGGGTGCCACTGGCCGTAGTCCAGCGGCACCAGGCGCCCTTCCACTTCCTCGAGGAAGCGCTCGATCAGGGCGCGGTCGCGGGTGAAGCCGATCTTCAGCGCGTCCTCGATCACCAGCGGCAGCAGGCGGGCCGAGGGCACCGAACAGAGGATCGGCCCCGAGTAGCCCGCCGCCAGCAGGTAGGGCAAGCGCCCGATGTGGTCGATATGCACATGGGTGACCACCAGTGCCAGCACGTCATCGACCGGGAAATCCACGCGATGCTGCTCGAGGGCGCTGAGCGCGGGGTCTCCGTCCTGGCCCTGGAAGAGGCCGCAATCGACCAGCAGGGCGCGGTCCTCGGCCAGCTGCAGGCGGTGGCAGCTGCCGGTGACGCCCTCGGCGCCGCCGAGGTGGCTGATGTGGGGATAGGATGCCAGGCGTTCCATGCGGGGTCTCCCTGGGCGTCATCTCGCCTCGCCCGAGGCGTGGCGCTCAACTCGCGGTATCGGCTCACCGGACCGGTGGCGCTGATCACGCGGCGTTCGGGCACGCTACCGCCCCAGGGTGTCATTGGCGCATCCCTGAGGCCGTTGGGCCGCCTGCCGCCGGGCAGGCGAACTGCTTCACGCGGCTGGGCCACCTTCCTGGTCGCTGTGCCGAGGCGCTTTGCTATCACCTTGATGAGAACCGCAATATTGACAAAGCGCCCTGTTCAATCGCAAGGAAGCCTAGCACGCGAAGTAAATGGTCACTAGGCGAACAGGCCGCTTGTGGCCGGATTGTCGGCAATGTCTTACAGGGGTGCGGGCGGCGAGCCGCGGGCTGCGGGCTGACTCTGCCAGCCTGGAGGGTCTCTTGGCTGAAGGGGTCTCTTGGGTCAGACCCCGCTGTGTTGGCCGGGCGGTGGGCGTGCGCGTAGTGGGTGCGTGCTCGCTGCCGGGGTCTGACCCGCGAGGGGTGGCTGGGTGCCTGCCGCCGGGGCTATCAGTGACGTGACGCCGAACGGCGGCGTTTCATGCGGTACATATCGCCGTCCGCCAGGCTCAACAGGGTATCGGCGTCCTCGCCGTCCGCGGGATAGCAGGCCACGCCGATACTGCAGGACGGCATGGTGATGCCGCTGAATTCAGGGCCCGGCGGTTCGGCCATGGCCACGTGAATCTGCGCGACCTTGCGGGACACGGCCTCTGCCGAGTGGATCTCCGTCAACAGCACGATGAATTCATCGCCGCCCATGCGGGCCAGGGTATCCGTCTCGCGCACGCACCCTTCCAGGCGCCGGGCAATCGCACAGAGCACGCGATCGCCCACCGCATGTCCATGGTCATCATTGATGGTCTTGAAGTCGTTGACATCGAGAAACAGCAGGGCAAGGCCGCTCCGGTGACGGTGGGCCGCACGCAGCGCCGAATCCAGTCGGTCATGGAACAGCGAGCGGTTGGGCAGTTCCGTCAGCGGATCATGATGGGCAAGGAAGCGTAACTCCGCTTCGGCCTGCCTGAGGGCCGTCACGTTGCGCGCGACGCCGACCCGTACCCCCTCCTCCTCATACCATTGTGCCGACCACAGGATATGGACGACACCGCCATCCTTGCGGATATACCGGTTGCGGAAGTCGAGGTGGGGCTCACCCGACATGACCCGGTGAATGGAGGCCTGCGTGGCCGCCAGGTCCTCCGGATGCATGTAGTCGGTGATCATGGTGCCGACCAGCTCGTCCGGGCGGTAACCCAGCAGTGCCTCGCAGGCATTGCTCACGAAGATGATCCGGTTGTTGCCCTCGACCACGAAGACGGTATCCAGCATCAGGTGGATCAGCTTGGGGGAGAGCGCTTGCAGGTCGACGGGCATGGGGTAGGGTCAAGGAGTCAAGGGATCAAGGGGTCAAGGGGTCAAGGAGACCCCTTTCGCCTACTTGTACGAGTAGCTGTAGTAACCGTAACCGTAGTAGGTGGCGGCCTTGCGTTCCATGGCGTTGAGGATGACGCCCTTGAGGTTGACACCGGCGGTTTCCAGGCGGCGGTTGGCGATCTGCAGTTCCTTCACCGGGTTCTGCTGGAAGCGGGCGACCATCAGGCTGGTGCCGCACTGCTTGCCGACCAGGGCGGCGTCGGTCACGGCGAGCACCGGCGGGGTGTCGATGATCACCAGGTCGTAGGCCTGGCTCACCTGTTCGAGAAAGGCGGTGAAGCGCGCATGCATCAGCAGCTCGGAGGGGTTGGGCGGGGCCTTGCCGCGCGAGACGTAGTCCAGCCCGGGGACCTTGCTGTGGCGCAGGATGCTGTCGTGCGGGGTCTGGCCGGAGAGCAGCTCGGAGAGCCCCCCTTCGGCCCGCTCGCCGAAGGCGTGGTGCACATGGCCCTTGCGCATGTCGGCGTCCACCACCAGCACACGCTGGCCGGCCTGGGCACATACCGCCCCCAGGTTGATGGAGATGAAGCTCTTGCCGATAGAGGGGCTGGGGCCGGTGACCATCAGCCGGTTGTTGGTGGCTTCCAGCATGGCGAAATGCAGGCTGGTGCGCAGGCCGCGCAACGCTTCCACGGCGTTGTCGGTCGGGGTGTGGTGGGCCAGCACGCCAGCGGCGATCGTCGTGGCCTGGCGATCGCGGCGGTGCTTC
>NZ_JAVLBC010000171.1:0-6891 GCF_031581305.1 Halomonas sp. | reverse complement strand
GGGTGGTGCTCGGCAAGTCGCGGGAGGTGCGGCTGGCGCTCTGCTGCCTGCTGGCCCGCGGGCACCTGTTGATCGAGGACCTGCCGGGACTCGGCAAGACTACCCTGGCCCAGGCGCTGGCGCGGGTCACCGGCCTGGACATGCAGCGCCTGCAGTTTACCAGCGACCTGCTGCCCGCCGACGTGCTGGGAGTCTCGGTGTTCGACCCGCGGGAGGCGCGCTTCAGCTTCCATCCCGGCCCCGTCTTCCATGGCCTGGTGCTGGCCGATGAGATCAACCGAGCCACGCCCAAGACCCAGAGCGCTCTGCTCGAGGCGATGGAGGAGGGCCGGGTGACCGTGGAGGGCGAGACCCGGGCGTTGCCCGATCCCTTCTTCGTGATCGCGACCCAGAATCCCCAGGAGCAGGCCGGGACCTTCCCGCTGCCGGAGTCGCAGCTCGACCGCTTCCTGATGCGGCTTTCGCTGGGCTATCCGGACCCCCGGGCCGAGCGTGAGATCCTGCGCGGTCAGGCCGGGCGAGTGAAGCTCGAGACGCTGATGCCGCTGCTCGATGCCGAGCGCCTGCGCGGCTGGCAAGCGCGGCTGGACGGGATCCATGTGGCCGACGCCCTGCTCGACTATGTCCAGGCCCTGGCCGCGGCCAGCCGCGAGCATTCCGAGCTGGCCTGGGGGCTCTCCACTCGAGGGATCCTGGCCCTGCTGCAGGCGGCCCGGGGCTGGGCGCTGCTCGAAGGGCGTGATCATGTGCTGCCCGAGGATGTCCAGGCGGTCTGGGTGCCGGTGACGGGCCACCGACTGAGCAGCGGCCCCAGGGAGGACGGAGAGACGCTGGCGCGTCACCTGCTGACCCACGTGGCGGTGATGAGATGAATGTGGCTGGCGTGGCCACTGCCGGTTCCAGCTACCGCGAGCGGTTACGCCACTGGTGGCTGCGTCGCCTGGCCGCTTCAATGGAGGATCCTCTGCCCCAGCGCCGGCTGTTCCTGATCCCCACCCGTTTCGGCCTGGGCTGGGCGGTGCTGGTGGTGGTGCTGCTGCTGTTCGGCATCAACTACCAGAACAGCCTGGCCTACGGGCTGGCCTTCTGGCTGTTCAGCGTCGGTGTGGTGGTGCTGCTGCGCGGCTGGCTCAACCTGCTCGGTGTCACCCCGGGGCTGCGATTGCCCCGGGAGGCCTTCGCCGGCGGCGAGACGCGGCTGGGGGTAATCCTGAGCGCACGCCGCGATCGCACGGCGCTGGATCTCCACTGCGGCGGTGCCCGGGGGCGAGTGAACCTCGTCGATGGCCGCGGCGAGACCGAGCTGGCGCTGCCGACGCCCCGCCGTGGTCTTCAGCCGCTGCCCTGGCTGCGCCTCGAGACGCGCTGGCCGCTGGGGCTGGTTCGGGTGGTGGCCTGGGTCCGTCATGATGTTGAGCTGCTGGTCTGGCCGCATCCGGTGGAGGAGGATGAGCCGGTCATGCACCACGGCGGTACGGGCCTGGATGCCAGCGATTTCGCGGGACTGCGCCGCTTCCAGCTCGGTGATAGCCCCGGGCGGGTAGCCTGGAAGCAGTGGAGCCGCACCGGCGTGCTTGCCACCAAGGTATTCAGCGTGCCGCCGCGCCAGCAGCTGTGGCTGGACTACGACGCCTGTCGCGGCGACCCGGAGCGGCGCCTGTCGGTGCTCTGCGCCCGGGTGTTGGCTCACCATCGTGCCGGTGATCGCTATGGCCTCAGGCTGCCGGGCCTCACCCTGGCACCGGGCGAGGGGGAGGCCCAGCGTCGCCGGGCGCTGGAGGCCCTGGCGCGCTTTCCGGCGATCCGGCCCGCGGGGGTGGCATGAGCGCCTCGCGACCTGCCAGGCTGGCGGTGCTGGCGGATGGCCGGGGGCTGAGTGGGGGCATGCTACGCCAGCTTTTCATCGGCCAGTGCCTGGTGCTGGCCCTGCACCTGGCCTGGATGCCGGCCTGGCTGGTGGGGTTGGCCCTGGCGGTGGCCGGCTATCGGTTCGTGCAACTGCGCCGCGGCCTGTCCCGTGCCGGCATCCTGCTGCGTCTGGCCGCCGTGGGTGGCCTGGTGCTGGCGCTCTGGCTGCAGTTCGGCACCCTGGGCACCATGGACGGGCTGGTCGGCCTGCTGCTGGGCGTCTACCTGCTCAAGCTGATCGAGACCCATGACCAGCGGGATGCCAGAGTGGTGGTGGTGATCGGCCTGGTGACCACGGCCGTGGCCTTCCTGCATGACCAGGGGATTCCCATGGCCGCGGGTGCCCTGCTGGCGGTGGCCTGGCTGCTGCAGTCGCTGGTATGGCTCTCCGGTGCCACCGGCCGTCGCCAGGCCTGGCGGGAGACGGTCTGGCTGCTGGCGCTCTCGGCCCCGCTGATGGCGCTGCTGTTCGTCACCTTCCCGCGTCTGGGGCCACTGTGGAGCATGCCTCAGATGGACCAGGCCTCTACCGGCCTGACCGACGAGATCTCCCCGGGCGACATCGCCGAGCTGTCGCGCAGCGATGCGCGTGCCTTCCGGGCCCGCTTTGAGGGCCGCGAGCCCGCCCCCGAGGAGCGCTACTGGCGCGTCTACACCCTGTCGCATTTCGACGGTATCCGCTGGTCGCGGGCTACCCCCGACCAGCTGGCGGCAACTCTTGAGCGCCCGGTCGATGCCTTCGTCCGTGAGGCGTCGCGTTCCCCCTGGGAGGGGCAGGAGCGCGCGCGCTTCCGTGCCGAGCTGCTGCTGGAACCCGACAGCCGTCCCTGGCGGCCCTCGCTGGGCACGCCGCTGGAAAGCGAAAGCCGCCAGCGTTACCTGGCCGACGGCACCCTGGAGGGGCTGACCCCGCTGAGCTCGCGCAGCCTGCTGTGGCTTTCCAGCAGCGGGGCGCCGCCGACCCAGCCGGACCCCGCCGGATCGCGTTGGCACCGCCTGCTGCCCGACGACGCCAATCCCCGCACCCGGCGCCTGGCCGAGCGACTCTGGCGGGAGAGTGGCCGGGACCCGGATGCCTATCTCGACGCCATGATGGCCCGCTTCGGCGAGGCCCCCTATCGCTATACGCTCTCGCCGCCCCGGCTGTTCGGCGAGCACCGCGTCGATGACTTCCTGTTCGACAGCCAGGCCGGCTACTGCACCTACTACGCCTCGGCGGCCGCCGTGATGGCGCGCATGGCCGGCATCCCGGCGCGGGTAGTGGCGGGGTTTCTGGGCGGCGAGCGGCACCCGGATGGCCACTTCACGGTCCGCGACTATGATGCCCACGCCTGGGTGGAAGTGTGGCGCGACGGTGCCTGGCAGCGTCTGGATCCCACCGCGGTCATCGCCCCGGAGCGCATCGAACAGGGCCCCCAGGCGGTCGATGGCGGCGCGGAGGCCTTTCTGGCGGATGCCCGCTTCTCCCCGCTGCGCATGCGCGAAGTGCGCTGGGTGAACCGTCTGCGCCTGGAATGGGAACGCCTGGAGTACCGCTGGCAGCGCGGGGTGATCGGCTACCAGCGCGAGTCGCGTCGTTCCCTGATAGCGCAGCTGGTCATCGGGTGGCGCGAGGCCTGGGCCTGGCTGGATGCGCGGCTGCCCGGGAGGGGTATCATGGCCACCGCGCTGGGCCTGGTGGCCGTTCTGGTCGTGACGGCGGGCCTCGCCTGGCTGGCTCGCCGTGGCTGGCAGCACCGGCAGCGGCAGCGTGACGAGCGCTGGCTGGTGGGCAGCCTTCAGGCCTGGCTGACTCGGCACGGCCTGGCGGCCCACCCGGGGGAGTCTCCCGCCGCCCACCTGCGGCGCATTGCTCCCCGGGCCGGGCCAGCGGAGCGCGCCCTCAACGACTGTGCCCAGGACCTCGAACGCTTGGCCTACGCGCCCCTCGAGGAGGAAGAGCGGCGCCAGCGCCGACGCCGGCTGGCGAACCGGGTAGCCGAGGTCCGCCGCCGTCTGCCACGGCAGCGGCGGGAGTCGGGTGGGGCTGGCGTGTGAGGAGCCGGCATGTCATCGTAGAGGTCAAGAGAGCGAGTCCGACCCATGTCCATCCATGATTACGAATGCCGCACCCCGAGTGGTGAACCCTTCAACCTGCGCGCCCTGCGTGGCCAGGTGCTGCTGATCGTCAACGTGGCCAGCCAGTGTGGCTTCACCTCCCAGCTACGTGACCTCGAGCACCTCTATGTTCGCTATCGTGACCGGGGGTTCACCGTGCTGGGCTTTCCCTGTAACCAGTTCGCCCGCCAGTCGCCGGAGTCGGCACTGGATTTCTGTCGTTTCGCCGAGCACGAGTACGGGGTGTCATTCCCGCTGCTGGAGAAAGTCAGGGTCAACGGACGCGGCGCCCATCCGCTTTTCGTGGAGCTCAAGCGCCAGGCGCCGGGTGTACTGGGGACCAGCATGATCAAGTGGAACTTCACCAAGTTCCTGGTGGGGCGTGACGGCCGTGTCATCCAGCGGTTCTCGCCCAGCGATGGCGAGGTGGCGTTGCGCGAGGCGCTGGAGAAGGCCCTGGACGAGACCTGAGGGTCAGGGCATCTCGCCGCGCTCGACCAGCACCCGTCCCATCAGCTCGTTCCAGCGATGGCGGGTCATCATGGTGGTCAGTCCCGAGAACAGTGCCCAGCTCTTGCGCCGCCAGCCGTTGAGTCGCAGGTTGTGGGCCACCAACTGCTTCATCAGCTTGTAGTCGTCGAACGAGCGCCATTCGCCGGCCACCGACATCTGCTGGCGCGAGAGCACCGGGGCCAGCTCCAGGCGGAAGACCCACTCCAGCTCGCGCACGGTCAGTTCATGGCGCTGTATGACGGTGACCATGTGCGCGTAGTCGGTCTCGCGGGGTTCCCGTTCCAGCCATAGGGGGGCCAGGGCCAGCCACAGCTCGCCGCGCTCGTCGACCAGCGTCTGTGCATCCATCGCTACCCTCCTGCCACACTCATTGCCCGGGACGAGCATCCTGCACCAGCCGGGCGGTGGCCTCAAGGGCGGACAGCCGCTGTCGGGGCCGCTAGAATGTTCCCCACTGTTCTTTCGATCCATGTATTCAGCACATTCATTCCCCATGCGGACGGGAACGGTTGCCCCCTCCGCCGGACAACAACGAGGTCTGTCGTGATCATCAAGCCCAAGGTACGCGGTTTCATCTGCACCACCACTCACCCTGTCGGTTGCGAGAAGAACGTCCTCGAGCAGATCGAGGCCACCCGCGCCCGCGGACTGGACAAGGCCCTGGGTGACGAGGAGCAGCGGCCGAAGAAGGTGCTGGTGATCGGCGCCTCCAGTGGCTATGGCCTGGCGGCCCGCATCACCGCGGCCTTTGGCTACGGGGCCGACACCCTGGGTGTGTTCTTCGAGAAGCCCGGCAGCGAGAAGAAGCCCGGCACCGCCGGTTGGTACAACAGCGCCGCCTTCGACCGGTTCGCCAAGGCCGAGGGGCTCTACAGCAAGTCGATCAACGGTGACGCTTTCTCCCACGAAGCCCGCGACAAGGCCATCGAGCTGATCCAGCAGGACCTGGGCCAGGTCGACCTGGTGGTCTACTCCCTGGCCTCGCCGGTACGCAAGCTGCCGGATTCCGGCGAGCTCAAGCGCTCCAGCCTCAAGCCGATCGGCGAGACCTACCGCGCCACCGCCATCGACACCAACAAGGACGCCATCATCGAGGCGGAGGTCGAGCCCGCCACCGAGCAGGAGATCGAGGACACCAAGGCGGTGATGGGCGGTGAGGACTGGGAGCTGTGGATCGATGCCCTGGACCGCGCCGGCGTTCTGGCGCCGGGCGCGCGCAGCGTGGCCTTCAGCTACATCGGTACCGAGATTACCTGGCCGATCTACTGGCACGGGGCCCTGGGCAAGGCCAAGGAGGATCTGGATCGTGCCGCCGGCAAGATCGACCAGCGTCTCTCGGCATCGGGCGGCGGCGCCAATGTGGCGGTGCTCAAGTCGGTGGTCACCCAGGCCAGCGCAGCCATCCCGGTCATGCCGCTCTATATCGCCATGGTCTACAAGGTGATGAAGGAGAAGGGCCTGCACGAGGGCACCATTGACCAGCTCAACCGCCTCTTCGGGGAGCGCCTGTACGGTGGCAGCGCCGAGACCGACGAGGCCGGCCGCCTGCGCCTGGACGACTGGGAACTGCGCGATGATGTCCAGCAGGCCTGCAAGGAGCTCTGGCCCCGGGTGACCACCGAGAACCTCTTCGAGATCACCGACTATGCTGGGTACAAGCACGACTTCCTGAAGCTGTTCGGTTTCGAGCGTGATGACGTCGACTACGATGCCGACGTGAACCCGGTGGCCGACTTCGATGTCGTGAACCTGTAGGTCCCCCGCGTTTCCGGCAGGTGCCTGGGGCGTGGGACGCAGATTCCAGTCAGTGGAGGTGTACCATGGATACCCGGGACAGCAAGACGCCGGAAGAGGAACTGCAGCATCTCAAGGAAGTGAGCCAGCCCGAGGACTTCGATCATCCCGAGCCGGATGTCGAGCAGCCCGAGGCGAAAAGCTCTTCCAACGGGCTGCACCGTGTGCTGCCCATTGTCATCGTGGTCATCGGCATTCTGGCGGCAGCCATGTTGCTGTTGAGCGGCAACGCCGAATAGGTCCCCTGACGCCGTTGCCCTGTCTTCTTGGCGGGGCTGTGGTTCCGCCCGGCCTTGGGTAAGATGGTGCCTTCGCCCAGCGTCTACCGGCACTATCCCAAGGCCAGATCTGCATGCCCGAGCCCCTTTCTCCTCCTCGTCCGACGTCACCGACGCGGCATGTCGGCGTGGTGGTTCTGCCCGGTTTCTCTCTGCTGGCTCAGGCCTGCGCCACCGAGCCCCTGGCGGTGGCCAACCGCCTCGAGGCGCGTATCCTCTATCGCCTCACTATCTTCGCCAGCGTCGCCGGGCCTGTGGCCAGCGCTTCCCACCAGGCGCTGATGCCCCAGGCCGGCCTCGG
>NZ_JAVLBC010000007.1:0-35260 GCF_031581305.1 Halomonas sp. | reverse complement strand
CCTGCCCTTCGAAGGAGGAGGGCGGCGACCTGGGCTGGCTGGCCCCCGGCCAGACCGTGGCCGAGCTGGACCGGGCCCTGCAGCACCTGCCCGAGGGGCTCCACGATCGCCCGCTGGCCTCGCGCTACGGCTGGCACGTCGTCACCATCGACCGTCGCGTCGAGGGTCGCGAGCTGCCCTATGAGCAGGTCGCCGAGCACGTTCGCCACAGCCTGCGCGAGCAGGCCACCCGCCGGGCCCTGCGCCACTACCTGCTGGCGCTGGAGGCCGAGATCGGGGTCGAGGGCATCGCGCTCGACGACGACAGCGCCAGTGCCCTGATGCAGTAACGCTCCCTTGTGGCAGCCGCCAGGGGTCAGACCCCGGCTGTGGCGTTAAGGCCGAAGCCGTGCACCACCTAAGGCCCGGTGGCTTGGCCGGGGTCTGACCCCTGGGAGCCCTTTTCCCCTCATTGTGATCACGCCGCCCCTGAGGGGGCGGCGAGGAGGCCCCTCCTATGGCTCATGTTCATGCCGATACCCCCTTTACACCGCTCGGCATCGCCGTGCTCACCGTCTCCGATACCCGCGGCTTCGACGAGGATGGCAGCGGCGATCTGCTCTCCGAGCGCCTCACCGAGGCCGGCCACGCCCTGGTGGAGCGGCGCATCGTGCCCGACGACGTCTACCGCATCCGCGCGGTGGTCTCGGACTGGGTGGTCCGCGAGGACATCCAGGTGATCCTGATCAACGGCGGCACCGGCTTCACCGTCCGCGATACCACCCCGGAGGCGCTGGCGCCGCTGTTCGACAAGGCGGTCGATGGCTACGGCGAGCTGTTCCGTCAGCTCTCTCGGGAGAGCATCGGCACCTCCACCATCCAGTCCCGGGCAGTGGCCGGGCTGATCGAGCGTACCCTGGTGTTCGCCATGCCGGGCTCGCCCAGGGCGTGCGCCACCGCCTGGGATGGCATCCTGGCCGCCCAGCTCGACGCGCGCACGAGGCCCTGCAACTTCGTCGCCATGGTGCTGCCCGAGGCGAGGCGCTGTGCCTCCCGGCAGGAGCGCGCCGACGAGGAGATGACGGAAGGGGCTTCGGCATGAACTGCGGCTGCGCGGAGGTCGTCACGCCCGGCCTGCTCGACCTCTTCGACGCCCGTGCCCTGATGATGGCGTCCGGCGTGGCGGTGGCCGGCCGCGAGCGGGTCACCCTGGCCGATGCCGCCGGCCGGGTGCTGGCCGAGGATGCCCGGGCCGGCCTCGACCTGCCCGGGGTCGACAACAGCGCCATGGACGGCTATGCCCTGCGTCGCGGCGAGCTCGATGCGAGCCCGGCCGGCCTGCCGGTGACGCTGCGCGTGCCGGCCGGTGCCGGCGTGCTCAGGCTGCCCGAGGGGGGCTGTGCGCGCATCTTCACCGGCGCCCCGGTGCCGCTGGGCGCGGATGCCGTAGTGCCCCAGGAGAGGGTGAGCCTGGACGGCGCGGGGCGGATACACGTCGAGGGCGAGCTGGCGGAGGGCGCCAATATCCGCCGCCGCGGCGAGGAGAGCCGTACCGGTGACGTGGTGCTGGTCGCGGGGACCCGGCTGAACGCCGCGGCCGTCGCCCTGCTGGCCAGCCAGGGCATCGATGCCGTGACGGTGCGCCGGCGGGTCCGCGTGGCCCTGGTCAGCACCGGCGACGAGCTGATCGAGCCCGGCCAGGTTTGGGTGCCCGGCCAGGTCTACAACAGCAATGGCGCCATGCTGCGCGCCCTGCTCGCCCAGCAGGGCTGCGAGGTCCTCGACCTGGGCGTCGTCGCCGACACCGCAGCTGACCTGGGTCAATGCCTTGCCCGGGCAGGCGAGCAGGCCGATCTGGTAGTGTGTACGGGCGGCGTCTCGGTGGGGGAGGAGGACCACGTTCGTCCGGTGCTGGAACGCCTGGGCGGCATCGCCTTCCACGGGGTGGCGATCAAGCCCGGCAAGCCCTTCGCCCTCGGCTGGCTCGGTCCCTCGCTGCGCGACGGTACCCCGCTGATCGGCCTGCCCGGCAACCCCGTGGCCTCGCTGGTGGGCTGGCAGTGGCTGGCGCTGCCCTTCGTGCAGGGGCGGCAGGGGCGCACCCCGCCGGCGCTGCAACGTTTCCCGGTCACCGCCGGCTTTTCCCGGCGGGCACCGAGGGGCCGGCGGGAGCTGCTGAGGGTGGTGCTGGACTGGACCGGTGGCGCCCCCGTGGCACGCCTGGCCGGCGGGCAGGGTTCCCACATGCTCGGGGCCGCCAGCCAGGCCCATGGCTATCTGATCATCGATGCCGATACCCCTGTGGAGGAAGGCCATGTCTACGGATACTGCCCCGGTACCCAGTTCCTCGACTGAGCTGCTGTTCCGGCCCCGACAGCTGCGCGAGCTGGTGCGCGGGGTGCCCTGGCTGGGCGACCTCGACGAGGATCAGCTCGAGGCCCTGCTGGAGGATACCGAGGTGCGCACCCTCAAGACCCGCGAGTGGCTGTTCCGCCAGGATGCCCCGGCCGAGTGGCTCTACGTGGTGATCAGCGGGGCGGTGCGCCTGGTGCGCAGCGCCGGCGACGGTCGCCTGGCGACTATCCGCTGCGTGGAGCGCGGCGGCACCCTGGGCGAGCTGAGCATGGTGTCCAGCGCCGGGGTCTATCTCTACTCCGCCGAGGCCCTGCGCCGCACCCATGTGCTGACCATTCCCGCGGCGCGCTGCCGCGAGATCATGGACCGTCAGCCGGCCTGCCGGGCGGAGTTCATGAGCCGCCTGGCCCTGGAGCTCACCGAGCGCCTCGAGGACATGGCGCTGCTGACCCAGGCCGACGCCATGGCGCGCCTGGTCAGCTACATCCTGCGCCAGCTGCCGGCGGGCCGCGCCAAGGGCCCCCGGGTGGTACGACTGACCATTCCCAAGCGTTGGCTGGCCGCCCAGCTGGCCATGACCCCGGAGACCCTGTCGCGCCTGCTGGCCAGGCTGCGCGAGGAGGGGGTCATCAACATCGACCGCCAGCGCCTGGTGGTGCTCGACGAGCAGAAGCTGCGTGATCTCATGCTGAGCGACGACTGATTCCCTGTGCCGCAACCCCTGGGAGGCCCCATGTCCCGACCCCGCAACACCCCCCGTCCCCTCGTCTACTCCTGTTCGGGCTGCTCCGACGTGGCCCAGCTCGCCAACCAGGTCGCCCTGCGCCTGGACCATGGCGGCGAGGCGGAGATGTCCTGCATCGCCGGGGTAGGCGGTGGCGTGCCGGGCCTGGTGCGCACGGCCCGCTCCGGCCGGCCCATCGTGGCCATCGACGGCTGCCAGATGCACTGTGCCCACCACTGCCTGGCCAATGCCGGCGTGACGCCCACCGAGCACGTCAGGCTCTACGAGCAGGGCCTGAAGAAGCGCAAGGGGCGCCTCTACGATGAGCAGACCGTGGCGAGCGTGACCGCCGGGGTGAGCGGGCTGATCGCGCGGCTGCCGATGGACCCCGCCGCTCCTGGCGAGCCAGCCTGAGCCGTTCCGCACCGGCGGCCTCCCCTCGTGACCCTTGAGATGTCGATGCTGCTGGAGAGCCTGTCGCCGCTGTCGGGCGGCATCAACCTGGTGCTGGTGCTGCTGTCGGTGTTCACCTCGGCCTTCACCGCCGCAGTGGGCGTCGGGGGCGGAGTGCTGATGATCATGGCACTGGCCCAGGTGATGCCGGCGGCGGCGCTGATTCCGGTCCATGGCATGGTGCAGCTCGGTTCCAGCGTCGGTCGCACGGCACTGACCTGGCGTCATGTCGACCTGGCCCTGCTGGGCGCCTTCCTGCCGGGGGTGGTGCTGGGGGCGCTGGCTGCCGCCTGGCTGCTGGTGCGCCTGTCGGCCGGGGTGCTGGAGCTCTGCATCGCCGCCTTCGTGCTCTTCACCTGCTGGGGACCGGGGCTGCCGAAACGGGCCCTGGGGCGGGGAGGCGTGCTGGTCGCCGGCGCCGTCACCACTCTGCTCTCCAGCCTGGTGGGCGCCAGCGGCCCCATGGTGGCCGCCTTCATCAAGCACAGCCAGTTCGGACGGCTGGCCAAGGTGGCCACCTTTTCCGCCTGCATGCTGCTGCAGCACCTGACCAAGGCCTTCGTGTTCGGCGTGGCCGGGTTCGTTTTCCGCGACTGGCTGCCGCTGATGCTGGTGATGGTGGCGGCGGGCTTCCTCGGCACTTGGCTGGGCCTGCGCCTTCTGCATCGCCTCTCGGAGCACCGCTTCGACACCCTATTCAAGTGGGCATTGACGCTGCTGGCGCTGCGCCTTATATGGCTCGGCGGGCAGCGGCTGCTGGCAGGGGGATGATCGGGGCAGGGTCGCGGATCAGGTGGCCAGGCGAGTCCGTCGCCGCTGCACGGCCTCCCAGGCCTTCTCGTGGCAGAAGTCGGCGACGGTGTTGGCGGCGGGTTCGAGCAGCGCAATCATGCCGCCGAGCACCCAGCTGCCGGTGACCAGCCAGGTCACGCCGAAGGCCACGCAGAAGTGGACGACGGCGAAGGTGGCGGTCTTCTTCATGGCGAGGCTCCATGCCGTGGGCGATTCACGCCTGCCAGACTTAGGGGAGCCTTGCCCAAGGAGTAACCTGATTTATCGTTTGGTTACGATAGGGGAGCTCAATCGAAAGGGGGCGCCGCCAGCGTGCCGGGTGAAGGACGAGGTGATGTGGCGAAATTTCGGCAGAAAGTCCGGCCTTCGCCCTGTACAGCGCGTCACAGACGGCCATAATGGCTAGAGGCAACGGTAACAAACCTCGAGGGAACGCGACATGGTGCCTATCACAATAATCAATCGGCGCCGGAGAGGGGGCATCTTCGTGCTGCTGGCCTGCCTGCTGCTGGCCACCACGGCCGTCCAGGCCAATCCTCGCTACGCCGGTATCGTCATCGATGCCGACAGCCAGGAGATCCTCTACGCCGAGAATGCCGACAAGCTGCGCTATCCGGCCTCGCTGACCAAGATGATGACGCTCTACCTGATGTTCGAGGCCCTGGAGGAGGACAGGCTGAGCTTGCATCAGCCATTGCCGGTCTCTGCCCATGCCGCCTCCAGGCCGGCTTCCAAGCTCTATGTCAAGGCCGGTTCCACCATCCCGGTGGAGACCGCCATCCAGGCGCTGGTGATCAAGTCGGCCAACGATGTGGCCGTGGCGGTGGCCGAAGCCCTGGGCGGCAGCGAGACGCACTTTGCCCGCATGATGACCGACAAGGCTCGCGACCTGGGCATGCAGGATACCGTCTTCCGCAATCCCAACGGCTTGCCCGACGCCGGCCAGGTCACCACGGCACGTGACATGGTGGTGCTCTCTCGGCACTTGATGCGTGACTTCCCTCAATACTACCCCTACTTCTCGCGGATGAGCTTCACCTGGAAGGGCAAAACCATCACGGGTCACAACCGCCTGCTCAAGAACTATCCCGGTGCCGATGGCCTCAAGACCGGCTTCATCCGTGCCTCGGGCTTCAACGTGGCCACCTCGGCGGTGCGTGACGGCCGTCGCCTGCTCACCGTGGTGATGGGCGGCTTCACCGCCGCCTCGCGAGACGCACACACCGCCGACCTGCTGGATCGCGGTTTCGTGCGTGCCTCGCTGGCCGATGGCCGCGGCTGGCTGGCCAGTGCCGACATCTCCGGTGGCCGGTTGATGCCGGGCGAGCCCCAGGCACCGGGCCAGCCGGTCGGCGACGGGATCCTCCTGGCCAGCCTCGGCGCACCTTCCCGGGGCGCTGTCTCGCCACCCGAGGTCTCAGCCTTCCCGCCGGCCTCGGTTGAGGCGCCGACGACCACAGCGGAGGCCCCGCATCAGGCGGTGGCCTCGCGGGTCGCCACGGTCGAGACACCGGCCGGCACCACGATGGCGAGCCTGGAGCAGGGCTCGGCCGACGACCCGATCCGCGAACTGATGGCCAGCACCACGGCATCGGCGGATCCCGCCCCGGACGTCTCCGTCCGGCGAGGGGGCTGGGGCGTACAGGTCGGGGCCTTCAGCGATGCCGGGCATGCCCGCACTCTGGCGTCTCGCGCCGCCGGCCAGCTGGCCAGCGAGCTGGCCGATGCCCGGGTCGCGGTGGCCGATGCCGAGAGGGCCGGTATCTATCGCGCCCGCTTGGTGGACATGAACGAGGGCCAGGCCCATACTGCCTGTCGTCGCCTGGTGGCGCAGGGCATGGAGTGCATGGTGGTCCAGGCTAGCCTCTGAGGGCTTGCCCTCCGACACGTCACCGACTAGCGTAGTGATTTCTATCTCCCCCCGCCGGCTTGGGGCTTGGGGAGTGGGTTTTTGGCCTTGGCCAGTGGCCGCCACTCCTTCGACATGGAAGGTCAGGCACATGGGATTAAGCACCGCCCGGTCAGGCTGGGATGGTCTCTAAGACGAGCGGCATGCTCGAGCGCATAAAGTGCCATAGCAGCGAGGTGCTTTTGGCATTCGGCTCTATGAGTCAGGAGGGTCTGGAGCAGACGTCGAAGTGCTCCTGCTATCATATTCTGTAGAGGGTGTTACACCATCAATCACCATTGCAGCGATGAAAGAATGGCAGGCCCGGAAGCCTGAGCTGTTTACCAAACGGGTGATTACTCATCTGTGACGCGACAGCTGTCTGTCTTCGTATATTTTATTGGCCATGCTTTTTTGCTAAATTATTTCTCGTTGCACCGAGCTGCCCTACGCTCCTGACTGGATGCCACTCGCGACCCTCATGACCGCACGACACTCTAACGTTCCCAACCTCACCGACTTTGATCTCAAGCTCCTTCGCGTATTCCACGCCGTGGTACAGGCTCAGGGACTCGTTCCGGCCCAGCAGGTGTTGGGGTTATCGCTATCAACTATCAGTATCCAGCTAAAAAATCTCGAAGAACGACTGGGCTTCACCCTCTGCGAACGGGGGAGAAAAGGCTTCGCCTTGACGGAAGAAGGTGAGCGAATTCACCAGAGCCTGACACCGCTATTCGATTCGGTCGCCGGTTTTCGCGATGTTGTAGCGGAGGTCCGCGGTAGCCTGACCGGCGATTTGCATTTTGGTGTCGTCGATGCCTTAGCAACTAATCAGGCAGCACCCCTGCCCAAGGGGTTCCAGAACTTTACGGAACTCGCTCCTGAAGTTCATCTTCACGTGGATATTTCCTCTCCTGAAGAGCTCATCCAAGGACTGGTCGATGGGCGCTATCATTGCATCCTGACACCCGTCGAACCGACTCACGAGTCCGTCGAGAGCGTCTCCGTGTTCAAGGAGCGCCAACAGCTCTATTGCGGCGCTGATCACCCGCTATTCAATGAAACTGATCCTGTTCGTACCTTGGACGCCTTAAAGCGAACGACATTGACGGACAAGAGTTATGCGTCCCTCCCTTCGATAGATAAACCGAATGTCTCCACTGAAAGGCCTACCATCTCCCACATGGAAAGCAATGTCCTGCTAATACTCAGTGGACGCTACATTGGTTACCTGCCAGAACATTATGCAGAGCACTGGGTCAATGCTGGCCTCATGCGGTTGCTTCTGCCTGACACCCCGAGCTATGAAAGTCATTTCTATCTCTGCACCAGTAAGCATAATAGCTCCCGCTCAGCAGATGTCTTTCGTCAATGCATGATTGATGTGCTATTGAAGGAGCAGACACGCGGCATCACCAAGTACCGGGCCGCTGATCTTACCCTGGCCAGCAACAAGTAGGGACGTCACTGGTTCAGCCATATGCCTGTCACCAAGTGTTTCACCGCCCGTCGCTTCGCTTCGAATGCCGCTACTTTCTATAGGCCATCCCTTGAGGGCAGCTTTGTCGAGGGCGCTTTCCGCCAACGTCCTTTCAAGATGGGCGCTCGCTGCCTACAATTCTCGAAGACACTTGGTCTGCATCATCTCCAAGCCGCTGCTCTTGGCCTGTCGGTGATAGATGATCGACTCTTTGGTGTGTCGAATATGCTTCATAGCGAGATCTTCTGTTATTAGGGATAACGTAGCGAAAATTTCACATTACCGGCGGGCTCGTTTCTAGTGGAAAGGTCAATGGCATACAAGGTCACCGCGCTTTTCTACAATGCCCTGCGCTATGGGTGGTATTATCAAGATCCTGGCGCGGCCTATGACAATTTTCACTATTTCTGTCAATTACCAACGGCTGATGAGCAATCTGCACTGCCGCGCCAAGTCCCTTAGGTTTGAGTTGGTACCGTTGCCCGCTGCCGGGCAACGAGTTTCATATGATGCCGAATTAACACGAATTCGTCCCCGTGTCAGCGACGCGTGGCGACTGCATCCGCCAAGACACACAACAACTCGAACATGAGGGTCGCCCCCGTCAGAGCGGTGATGTCCGAGTAATCGAACGGCGGCGCTACTTCCATGACATCGGCACCCACCAGGTTGAGGCCGCGTAGACCGCGAATCATCTGTTGGGCTTCCCGAGTCGTGAAACCTCCGACCTCGGGGGTACCGGTACCGGGGGCGTAGACCGGGTCTAGGGCATCGACGTCGAAAGTAACGTAAGTCGGCGTCTTTCCTACCACACGGGCAATTTCTTCGTTGACCTTCTTCGGGCCTAGCTCGAAATATTCCTCGATCTCGATGATGCGAATGCCTTGTTCATGGGCCCAGTCAAGATCACTCGTGTTATACATGGAGCCGCGGATGCCGATCTGGATAATGCGCGTTGGATCGAGGATGCCTTCCTCAATGGCGCGGCGGAATGGCGTGCCATGAGTATAGGGATTGTCGCCAAAGTAGGTGTCATTGGTATCGGAATGCGAATCGAACTGGACCAGCGCCATCGGTTCATCGCGGGTGATGCCCCGCAGTATCGGTAGTGTGCCCAGATGGTCGCCTCCGGCGGTCAACGGTACCGCACCGGCACGGTGAACACGATGATAGAATTCGCTGGTACGCTCAAGCGTATCGCGAATATCAATCGGATTGATCGGTACGTCACCTAGGTCGGCAATGCGGCATAGGTCGTAGGGTGCGATGCGGCTTGCCTGATGCACCAACCGCATCATGGTCGAATTGCTGCGAATCTCGCGCGGCCCGTGGCGCTGACCGACGCGATTTGTTGAGCCGCTGTCCCAGGGCAGGCCAATCAGTGCAATGTCGACTTCAGCCGGGTCCTCAATCTGCGGCAATCGCATGAAGGTGGATCGTCCCGCGAAGCGCGGCACCTCGCTACCGCCCAGAGGCCGGAAAAAAGACGCGTCGTGAGCCATCATGATAGTCCTTTATGGATGTTAAGATAGTAATGTTGAGATCGGAAAGACTCTATTGTGGCGTCATGTCATGACGCTACCGCCGTTGACCCCATAGGTCTGGCCCGTGATAAAGCTGGCTTGCGGCCCCGCCAAGAACGTGACCATATTGGCAATTTCTTCGGGATGGCCAATGCGTCCCAGCGGAATGTCGCTTTCTTTTTGCCGCTGCGCCTCGCTCATTACCTCAGCCCCGAGCATGTTGGTGTCCACGGGCCCGGGAGCAACGGCATTGACCAGAATCCTTGGCGCGAATTCTAGGGCCCAGGTTCGCGTCATGGCGCCGATACCTGCCTTGGAGGCGCAGTACGCGGTATTGCGCTCACGGCCCAGATACCCCAGGTCGGAGGCGATATTGATCACACGCCCACCACCTTGTTGTACCATGTGTCGGATCGCCTCACGTCCCACCAAGAAAGTGCCGCGCAGGTTCACTGCAATGACGGTATCGAACGCATCGACGGTTGTATCCAGCAAGCCAGCTTCATTCAGAATGCCCGCGTTGTTGACGACTACATCCAGTCCCCCGAGACCCTCGATCGAACGGTGGACCATATCGACTGCCTCGGTTTCCACCGAGACATCCGCTTCGATCGAGAATGCCGAGGCATCATGCTTCTGTACGGTGGCCAGTGTCGCGGCGGCCGCGGCATCATCGCCATGATGGCCAAAGGCCACTTTCGCCCCTGCGGATGCCAGCGACACGGCGGTGGCACGTCCGATCCCCCGTGACCCGCCGGTCACCAGTACGCGTACCCCTGTGAGTGTCTTGTTCATGCCATCACCTCCCCGCGGTCGATCGGGATCGCCTGCCCTGTCACATTGGCGGCGGCCTCCGATGCGAGGTAGAGGTAAAGGCCTGCCACGTCGTCAGGCTCCATTAGCCCCGCCAGCGACTGATCAGCTGCAAGTGAATCGGCCAATGTGTCCACACTGACCCCTTGTTCCTTGGCCATCACCGCAAGTGAACGCAGTGATGCTTCGGTGCGCACCCATCCCGGGCAGATAGCGTTGACGCGGATCGAACGTGGCCCCAGCTCTCGAGACAGGGTCCGCGAGAGACCGATTAGCGCATGCTTGGAGGCTGTATAGGCAGCAAAACCGGGAACTGCGGTGCGACCCCAGATTGATGAAGTGATGAGAATCCGCCCGCCTTCCTGCATCTTGGGTAGCGCGGCCCGCGTTACCCTCCAGGTGCCCATGACATTCACGTCAATGATGCGCTCGAACGCATCGTCGATGTCGCTATGTCCATCTTCCACCGGCGTTGGCAGTTCCACCCCGGCATTGTTGACCAGTACATCGAGCCGACCCACGTTCTCCAAGGCACCTCTGACGGCATGGGTATCCGTGATATCGCAACGCTGCGCCCAGACGTCACTCCCGGTTTCCGCCGCGATGTTCCGTGCCGCTTGCACGACCCCGGCATCATCGGCCAGCACACAGACTCGAGCATTGGCAGCGGCGAAAGCCTTCGCCACGGCAAACCCGATGCCGCGGCTGGCGCCGGTGACGAGGATCGTCTGGCCGCTATAATCAAAGGAAATCGCCATCGTCCCCTCCTGAAACCGTCATGTCAGGTGGCATGTCTGCACCTCTCACAGGAGCCCACGTCACGAGAGGAGCTCGCGCCGCACGGCAGCCGCCATGTCGCGGCGATACTGCTCCGCCATGGCGGCGCCTTTCTCCGGCGAGGCCTGTGCGGCAGAGGTGAGAGCGCCCGATGCCGGGACCCATTCCGAGCGTGCCGGCCAGACGTCATAGGGCGGCGCCTCCATGGGGGCGTTGTCGGGAATTCTGTCAGTACGTACCAGCTCGGGATAAAAATGCATCATCAGCGATGTCTCGAGCACTGCTGCATGTTCCAGTTCGATGCCCGGAAAGCCATCCGGGAAGACGACATCTAGGGTATCTCGGCTCAGGAGTTCCCAGTGCTGCAGACACATGACCCGAAGGCCGGTGTCACCGACCTCGCGCATTGCCAGATCGATCCCTTCGTTGAGGAACCAAAGGTTCTCGAAATGACCGTCGATGACACAGATGCGGCGTACGCCATGACGCGCTAGTTCACGAATCACATCGCGTACCACGGCAATCAGTGTGGCCCCATCGAGCCCCGTGCTGCCAGGAAAGGAAGGCCCCCCCCCGGTACGCGGCATCGACTTGTAGCCATAATTGATCGGTGGAGTGACAATGCCGCCGACCTCTTGCGCCACCATCGCGGCAATGGCCGTTGGCAACAGATGGTCCACGCCCATGGGGAGGTGTGGACCATGTTGCTCCAGCATACCGGTTGGCAGAAACACCACCGGCTCGTCCTGGAGACGTGCGCTGAATTCGGGCCACGTCATTTCTGACATCAACAACGTCGTTTGCTTCATTGGGTCTCTCTCGTCATCATGTCTATTGCGGGCAGGCGATGTCATGGTGAAGTCTCGTCTCCACCCTGTTCACGCATCAGGTGTAGGATATGGCGTTCCATGTCGCCATATCCGGCCAGACCTATCAGCTCTTCTTTCTGGCCGATGCGTTTTCCCTGCTTGAACGAGGGGATGATTTCCTCATGAACCCTGCCCGGGTGCCTGGACATGAACTCGATCCGGTCGGCCAGGAAGATGGCTTCTTCGATGTCATGCGTCACCATCAGCACCGTAGTATTGGCGGCCTCGACAATGTCCATCATCAGTTCTTGCATCTGCCAGCGTGTCTGAGCGTCTAGCGCTCCGAATGGCTCATCCATCAACAGGATCGCCGGGGCGTTGGCAAGCGTGCGGGCGATAGCCACGCGCTGTTTCATGCCCCCGGATAGATGTCGCGGATAAGCCCCGGCGAAACGACTCAGTCCCACCAGCTCGATGAAATGCTCTGCCCGTTCGCGCCGCTCTTTCTTGGGAACATGGTTCAGCCGCATGCCATATTCGACGTTTTGTTGGACGGTCAGCCAGTCAAAGGAGGTATAGGCCTGGAAGACCATTCCCCTCTCTTGGTCCGGGCCGAGAATTGGTTCACCATCGAGCGTCAATTCCCCCGCGGTTGGTTGCTCCAGCCCCGCCACCATGCGCAGCACTGTGGACTTTCCACAGCCGGAAGGGCCCAGTAGCACACAGACCTCGTTTTCATGGGTTTCGAAATTGACATTGGTTATCGCTTCAATTGGCTCTCCGCGCGGGACATGAAACGACTTGCTTACATCCTTCAACCGAAGCTTGGGAGCCTCAGCGACGTCGAGAGAGTGATCGAGTGTCGGCGACAACTCATGATCAATTGGCCGGGTCATTAGTTGCCCTCCTGGCCGAGATAGGGAAAGAGCACGCGCTGCAGCCACCGGAAAAGGAGGTCAAATGCCAAGCCGAGCACGCCGATAATAAGAATTCCGGCCATGATTTCATCGGTATTCAAGAAGCGTCGTGCCCGCATCATCATCGCGCCTATGCCGGTTGTTGAAGCGATGATCTCGGCAATCACCAGGTAGGTCCATGCGATCGCCAACATTTGTCTCATGGATGTCAGAATGCTGGGCATTACTGCCGGTACCACGACCGTCCATAGAATCTGCCACCGCTTACCACCAAGCGTCATGGCGGTTTCGATAAGCTCTGCGCGCACCTGGCTTGTATGATCCATGATCAAGGTGATCAGAAAGAAGATGACCCCCAGGAACAACAGCGATAGCTTGGGCAGCTCGCCAGTGCCGAACCACATCAGCAGGATGGGGATGAAAGCGGGGGCCGGGAGGTAGCGCCATGCCGACACGAACGGGTTGAACAACGCTTCAACTGTTTTGAACGAGCCCATCAAGATGCCGAGAGGGATCGCGATGATGCAGGCCACCAGAAAGCTTCCTACGATGCGCGCAATACTGATACCTACGTCCCCGAGGAAGCCGCGCTCAGCGAACAGCTCATAGAGGGTGGCGATCACGTCTACTGGCGAAGGTACCAGCAACGCATTGACCCACCCGCGTGACACCGCCGTTTCCCATAGTCCGAAAAACACAATCCATACCAGGGCGCCCAACACAAGACGCCACCCCCGTGGAATGGGTGTCAGGAACTCTAACCAGCGTGATCGGTGGGCACGTTGTCTGGATTCACCCGCCATTCCTATTCTCCATCTGTAAGGTGCTAAGGGCAGAAGGCTGAGCTGATTCATGCAACAGGAAGCACCGGCCGAGCCGGCACTTCCCGTCTGGCATCAGCGCGCGGACATGGACTGGCGATAGCCATCGTCGACCAGATCAGCGATCAGGCTGCAGTCGACGCCCTTTTTCGCATCGTGCACCTCGTCCATCAGGCCTAGCTTTACCCACCACTCGTTGGTTCTTTCGACACTCTTTACGATGGAACCATGCTCAATTCCATGCGGTGGCTCTCCGTCAAGAGCCCCGCAGATTCGAGCTGTTTCGTCGAAATCAAGCATGTAGAGTCCATCTTCTAGGTACTTGCCGTTGGTCCCTACCACTGACTCGATATCGGCGACCGACCATTGTAGATAATCAGAAAAAAGCTGATTCACTTCTTCGGTATTGTCATGCCAGTATTGCAAGGCGTCGAAGCGTGCGCGGATCATATCCATGGCCGCCTGTCGCTGCTTGCTGATGAATGTCTTGTTCATGTACATCGCATCCATGAAGATGCCGGTATCTAGGTAGTAAGGCTCAGCGGTAGTCGCTGCAATTTCGGCGGTTTCGAGATTGTCCAGAACGCGGGTGACCCAGGGTTCATACATGTAAGCTGCCGCTAGGTCACCCGACATGACAGGCCCCACGGCTTCGTCGGCATTCAGGTTAACCCACTCAACATCATCCGGGCTAAGGCCTTCTCTATCGAGCCACATGCCCATTAATATTTCACCAATGTAGGCTTGCGGGGCACCGACTTTCTGTCCTTTCAGTTCCTCTGCCTTCATGTCATCGGCGATCATTACCTTGTCTACGCCGTAGGATATGTTGAGGTGTGACACCAGCACCGTATCCGTCCCACGCTCGATAGCGAAAGGAGTGTATTCGGCGGTACTGAGATAGATGTCGATCTGACCCGCAGCAAGTGCCGCATGGCCACCGAGAGGATCCTCGTAGATAGTGAGATTGAGTTCATAATCGTCAGCGATCCCTGTCTGACGAGCTACCTCGAGAAAGGAAAAGCCTGGCCATGAAACGTTAAGGCCAATATTGATAGTTTCGGCTTCCTGGGCCTCGGAGACGCCTGGCAGCATTATGGCGGAAGCGCATAGCAGCGTGGTGATATATGGTATTTTTCTAGGGAAGTAAAAGTCGCTCATTTTGTTGTTCCTGGCTTTGTTGGGAAGGACATTTGGCCACGGTTAGCATGACCAATTGGCGCATGCTGGAGATATTGCTAATCCCTGAATGTTGTTTTCTTTCCTTAATCTGAGCGTATCCCATGGATGTTGATCGAGCAATCACCGGATCACAAACTGAGGTTTGAGCCGATCGCAAGTACCGTCATTGCTCCTTTCTGGTGCATTTCGTCTGGATTTTTTATTTCCTTGGTGCAAATAAATTAGGGAGATCCCGCATAGAACCTGCCGTCACGGCCTGTCCGCCGGCTGCGGGGTAGAGGCTAGCCAGCATGTCATCTTCTGACCGCGTCACCCGAAGAATAGGATCTCGTTGGGCAGGCCTGAGTGCCAGACCGATAAGGAGGTCATCCGAACGAGCCCTGGCACAGGTGAGTGCTCTGGTGAAATGGTACAGCCTACTAGACGCGCTCTCGAATGAGGCGCTTGAAGATGCCATCTACGATAGCCATGCGTGACTTGATGGTTATCGGTCTGGCTAACGAGAATGTGCCGGACGCCACGACGCCACGACGCCACGACGCCACGACGCCACGACGCCACGACGCCACGACGCTGCTGGGCTGGTGGTTCTGGGACGAGATGCCGGACTTCTGGGTGTTCATCGGCAGTGTGCTGATCATCGGCAGTAGCCTGGCGATCACCTACCACGAGCGACTCACCACCCTGAAGAGGTGCCCGACCTCATGACACCGGGCGGTTGAAGCGCCAGCGCCGCCAGCGGCGGGCGATCAGCCCGTGACGCGGTGCTGCCAGCAGGGCCAGCAGAAAGAGCCCCGAGGCTACCAGCACGATGGCACCGCCCGAGGCCACGTCCAGCCTGACCGACAGCACCAGTCCGGCCACCGCGGACAGCACCCCGACGCCCACCGAGAGCGCCAGCATGGTACCGAAGCGGTCGGTCAGCAGGTGCGCGGTGGCGCCCGGGGTGACCAGCATCGCCACGACCAGGATGATGCCAACGGTTTCCAGGCTGGCCACGATGGTGAGGGTCAGCAGCATGATCAGACCGTAGTGGATGGCGCTGACGTTGAACCCCATTGCCTGGGCCTGCTGGGGGTCGAAGGTGTAGAGCAGCAGCGGTCGGTAGGCCAGCCAGATCGTCAGCACGGCGACGAGGCTGGCCAGTAGGGTCAGCATCAGCGCCGATGTCTGTACGCCGAGCACGTTGCCGAAAAGGATATGCAGGAGGTGAGTGCTGGTGGTGATCTTGCTGATGATCACGATGCCCAGGGCAAAGGCGGCAGTGAACATCAGGCCCATGGCGGCATCCGACTTGATCCGAGTGTGGCGTTCGATGGCGCCAATCCCCAGCGAGGTCAGCGCGCCGGTCACGAAGGCGCCGACGAAGAACGGCCAGCCCAGCAGGTAGGCGATCGCCACCCCCGGCAGCACCGCATGGGAAATGGCATCGCCCAGCAGGGACCAGCGCTTGAGTACCACGAAGCAGGAGAGCAGCCCGCAGGTGGCACCCACCAGCACCGAGGTCAGCAGTGCGCGCTGCATGAAGCGGTACTCGAAGGGCGCGGAGAGATTCTCGGGCAGCAGGCCCACTACCATCATCAGTGCTGCCGTCAGGGTCTCGACCAGGCTCGTGGCCAGCACTTCAAGCGGCAGCATGGAAACCTCCCGAAGGCGCAGGAGGGGAGCCGGTGGCCAGTCGTGCCAGCATGCTGTCGCTGAGCATCGTCTCCGGCGTGCCCATGCCGAACATCGTGCGGTTGATCAGCAACACCTGGTCGGCATACCGCCGGGCGCCGGACAGGTCGTGAGTCACCATGATGATGGTGCGGCCGGCACGGCGCTGTCGCTCGAGGGTGGCCATGATCAAGGCTTCACTGGGCGGGTCGACGCCCGCCAGGGGCTCATCCAGGAGCAGAATGGGCGCCCGCTGAGCCAGTGCGCGGGCGAGCATCACGCGCTTCTTCTGTCCGCCCGACAGCTCGCCGATGGGCCGAGCGGCCATGTCGGTCATGTCAACGGCATCCAGTGCTTCCTCGACCGCCTGGCGGTGGATGGGGGCGGCCCAGCGCTGGGGGAGCAGGCGCCGCCACAGCGGGTCATGGCGCATCAGCCCGAAACGGCCGGTCATCACCGTGTCGCTGACCGAGATGGGGAAGTCCCACTCCATGCGCTCCTGCTGGGCCATGTAGGCAATGCTGCCGGCCTGACGCTGGGCCAGTGAAGGCCGGCCAAGAATCCTGAGTTCGCCACGCAGGGGGGCGAGGCTGCCGATCACCACGCTTAGCAAACTCGACTTGCCGCCACCGTTGGGCCCGACGATGGCGGTCCATTGGCCCTGGGTCAGCGACAGCGAGATATTCTCCAGCACCGGCTCCTGGCCATAGGCAGCGTAAAGCCCTCTGACCTCGAGCGCCGGCGTGGTGTCAGTGGCGCGATTCTCCATCGGGTTCTCCCAGCGTCTCGGTCAGCAGGCGGGCGTTGTGGCGCAGCAGGTTGGCATAGTCGGGTGCCTCGCCGTCCGGTTCGCTGAGTGAATCGACGAACAGCGGCCCGGCGATGGCTACATCGGTCTCGGCAGCCACGCTGCGCACATGCCTGTCGGAAATGGTGCTTTCCCAGAAGATGGCCGCAGGGCGGCGTTCCTTGATGAGGTCAATGATGCGCATCAGCTGGCGCGGGGTGTCACCGTCTTCGGAATTGGTGCCCCAGATACCGTCGTGCTCGAAGCCGAAGGCATCGGCGAAGTAGGTGAAGGCGGCCTCGCTAGTGATCAGCAGGCGCTTTTCGTCCGCAATCGTGCCCATGCGCTCCAGCAGTTCGGCATGCAGCTCATGCAGTGATTGCCCCAGCGCGTCACCGCGCGCCGCGAAATCCTCCGCCGCCTCGGGACGGGCCTCGGCGAGTACGTCGGCGATGACGCGCACATACTCGGCGGCGGCGCGAGGGTCCATCCACAGATGAGGGTCGGCCTTGCCGGCGTAATCACCGGTCACGATGGGCTGGGTGGCATAGCCGCTCTCCTCGGCCAGCGCGACCACCGGTACGCCATCGCCCACGGTGGCGCGGATCTGGCCGAGCCACTGCTCCAGGCCGAAGCCGTTGTAGAAGACGAGGTCGGCATTTTCCAGGGTGATGAAGTTGCTCGGTACCAGCTCCCACTCGTGGACTTCGGCCCCCGCCGGGGTCAGCACATCGACCTGGGCATCGTCACCCGCGACCTGCCGGGCGAGGTCGCCGATCACCGAGAAGGTGACCGCGACGCTCAGCGGAGCCTTATCGGCTTGTGCCACGGATGACAGTGCCAGCAGCAGGCCGACGACACGCGGCAGGGATCGCATGGATGGCAGCATCGAGATTGTTTCCTTCTGGGGTGGCAGTGAATCGGAAAGTCCCGCTCGGCGATCGTAAGGATCAACGCGCTGTGAATATCTTAGCCAAGGTTAACTTGCAGGGTATTAGGAAATTTCTATTGGGGCGATGTTGTCGGTTGAACGGGGCATTGGCTATATTGGCTCGACAGTCCGCCACGTCGATCGATTGATGCCCAACAGCTTGAACAAGTCCGATGCGCTTCCACCTAGCGACCAGCACGCACGGCAGTATGCTGCGGTGCGCAACGCCCATGAAACCGAGCTCCTGGAAGACTATGTCGAACTGATCGGCGATCTGCTCAAGCATCAGGGGGAGGCACGCTCGGCCGACGTCGCCGTACGAATGGGCGTCAGCCAGGCCACGGTTTCAAAGACCGTGGCCCGGCTCAAGGCGCTCGGTCTGGTGTCGAGCCGCCCTTATCGCGCGTTGTTCCTGACCGAGAGCGGCGAGACCATGGCCGATATGTCCCGCCAGCGACATACCATCGTCCTGCAGTTTCTGCGCGCGCTTGGCGTCAGCGACAGCACCGCCAGAATCGATGCGGAGGGCATGGAGCATCACGTCAGCCAGGAGACCCTGGACATCATGCGCCGCTTCACTCTCGACCGCGAGCGCTGTTGCTCCTGATCACGCACGTTGTCGCCGTGCTCCCCCGTCTCTGCCTCTGGCCCCTCACTGAACGTCCGCGCTCCGATGACATGAACCGGCAGAGAAGGCCTGCGCGGCGAGCTCGGGGTCGGGGGTTCCGCAGATCGCCGAGATGACCGCCAGACCCCTGGCGCCGGCGTCCCGTGTGGCGGCCACATGCTCGGCTTTGAGGCCGCCGATAGCCACGGCCGGCAGTGGGCTGGCGGCCACCAGGCTCGCCAGCCCCTCGAAGCCCAGTGGTGCGGCGTGGTCGTGCTTGCTGGGAGTGGCGAACACCGGGCCCAGCCCCAGGTAGTCCAGCGCCCCCGGGTCGAGGCAGGC
The DNA here is from genome assembly GCF_031581305.1 of Halomonas sp. Classification (GTDB taxonomy): domain Bacteria; phylum Pseudomonadota; class Gammaproteobacteria; order Pseudomonadales; family Halomonadaceae; genus Halomonas. The sequence continues at coordinate 16,424 of NZ_JAVLBC010000007.1, read as the reverse complement.
GAGCTGGGCATGGGTCTGTACCGAGAGCCCGAGGATCGTTTCCGGGCCCAGCGCCGCGCGGGCCTTGGCCACGTCGCCGTCGTCCTGGCCGATGTGCAGGCCATCGGCGCCGGCGGCCAGGGCCACCTCCAGCCGGTCATTGATGATCAGTGGCACACCCGTGCCGGCCAGCGCCGCCTTGAGCTGGCGCGCCTGGTCGATCAGTTCGGCATCGCTGGCGTACTTGTCGCGCAGCTGCACTATTGTCACACCGCCGCGCACTGCCGCCATCACGGTCTCCACCAGCCCTTGGCCCGCGCAGAGCCCTCGGTCCGTGATCAGGTAGAGCGAGAGATCAAGGGGCATCGTGAACCTCCAGTCGGGCCCGTTCGGCCAGGGCTTCGCCATCCAGGTGAAAGAGGGCATCGAGGAAGGCCACCGCGAAGCTGCCCGGGCCATTGGCCAGTTCACCCGCTAGTTCGCCGGCCACGGCGTAGCAGGCCAGCGCCGCCACCGTCGCCTCGAAGCGATCATCGGCGCCGGCCAGGAAGGCTGCCACCACCCCGGTCAGTGCGCAGCCCAGGGTGGTGACGCGGGGCATCAACGGGTGGCCGCCCCGAAGGCGGGCGATCCGTCGGCCGTCGGTGACCAGGTCCTCCTCGCCGGTCACCGCGACCACGCCATCTGTCTGGCGGGCCAGCCGGCGGGCGGCTTCGAGTGCCGCCTCGGCAGGGTCGGTGCTGTCAACGCCGCGCCCACCACCGGCCTCTCCCGCCAGGGCGATGATCTCCGAGGCGTTGCCGCGGATCACGTCCGGCGACAGCGCCAGCAGTCGTGCGCCGGTCTCGCAGCGATAGCGCGTGGCGCCCACCGCCACCGGGTCCAGCACCCAGGGGCGCCCCGTCTCCCCGGCGGCCAGGGCGGAAGCCTCCATGGCGTCGACCCAGTGGGGTGAGAGGGTACCGATATTGATCGTCAGGGCGCCGGCCAGCGCGGTGAACTCGGCGGCCTCTTCGCGGGCATGGACCATGGCCGGCGAGGCGCCGATGGCCAGCAGCACGTTGGCCATGCTGTTCATGGCCACATGGTTGGTGATGTTGTGGACCAGCGGGCTGGTCTCGCGCACCCGGGAAAGGTGCATGGCGGGGTCGATGAAAAGCATGGGGCCTCCCCGGCGCGGGAGGTGCCGCTCGGCAGCAGAGCCAGGGCCGCACGACTCCCTACGCCGGCATTATCCGGGTCAGGTTCCGAGGGTGCGTCTCAGCCGTGGCGATGTCGCCGCGGCGCCCCTGTCGTCAAGCTCTACTATCCCTGCCTGCTCCCTGGCTGTAAAGATCGAGTTCACGCTAGCAGATGGAAGCCGGAAAGGGTGATCAGGCTGGCCAGGGTCAGGCTGTACAGGGCGTCGAACATGTTCGACGGGAGTGCCTGGCTCGGCCACAGCAGGGCTAGCGCCGCGGCACCCAGGCCGACCAGCCCCAGTGGTAGCTCCACCGGTGCCCAGCCGGCGAGCAGCACACCGGTGGCCAGCAGCAGCCAGCCGGCCGTTACCAGCAGGCCGGCTCGACGAACGCTCGCCAGGCGTTCCGCCTCGGGAATATCGCGCGTGATAGTATCCATGTTGTTGCCTCCTTTTGGTTCTATGGGCGGGGAGATCTGCCCATTCACGAGACGCTAGAGGAAGCGTCTTAAGGATCGCTTAAGGCGCGATGACAGTGGCGTGTCGGTGGCGTTGTCGACCTTCAGTCGGTCCTGGCGAGCCAGCGCAGGGCCACCTTCCGGGCATGGGCCAGCTCCCGGCACCAGGTCAGCCGTCCGGCACTCCGGCGGATTCCAGCACGGCGCAGCTTGACGAGGATTCGTGTCGGCAGGCCGACCAGCACCAGGGCGACTCCCTGGCGGTGCATCTCGTCGACCACGGCCTTGAGGGCGACGATGGCGGTGCCATCCATGCTCGGCACGTCATGCATGTCGAGGATGACGATTCGCACGTTCGGGTCCACCAGGTGCAGCGAGGTGAGCGCTTTCTCGGCGGCGCCGAAGAACAGCGGGCCGTTGATATCGTAGAGGGCGACCTCGTCGGGCAGTGCCTCGATGCTGGCATGGGTCTCCGTATCGATATGCTCGGTCTGGGTCAGCAATGACATGCGCCGGATGAACAGGGCGGCGGCGAGCCCCATGCCCACGGCCACGGCCAGCACCATGTCGAAGACCACGGTCAGGGTGAAACAGGTCACCAGGATGGCCACGTCCCCCGCCGGGGCCGAGCGCAGGGTGTGCAGGAAGTGGCGGGCCTCGCTCATGTTCCAGGCGACGATGAACAGCAGCGCCGCTAGTGCCGCCATCGGCACCAGCCCCAGCAGGCCCGCCAGCGCGACCACCGCCAGCAGCACCACCAGCGCATGCACCACCGCCGCGATCGGTGACCGGGCGCCACTGCGGATGTTGGTGGCGGTTCGGGCGATGGCGGCCGTGGCGGTGATGCCGCCGAACAGCGGCGCGACGATGTTGCCTAGCCCCTGGCCGATCAGTTCGGCGTTGGGGTCATGTCGGGTCCGGGTCAGGCCGTCGGAGACCACCGCGCAGAGCAGCGACTCGATCGCCCCCAGCATGGCGATGGCGAAGGCGGGACCGAGCAGGGCGCGAAACAGTGCGAAATCCACCACCAGGGGTTCACCATCCGCGCCGGGCAGCTGCCAGGGGGCCACGACACTTGGCGCGATCGGGGGAATGCCGCTGCCTGTCTCGCCCTGTGCCTCCCAGGTGAAGCGCGAGGCGATGGTTTCCACCAGGTTCCCGGTACTCGGGTCGCCGATGCCGTGATTGATCGCATAGGCCGCCAGCGCCCCGACTACCAGCCCGATGAGGGGGGCCGGAATCGGCACATGCAGGCGCGGCCAGAGCAGCATCACGCCCAGGGTGAAGGCCCCGACCCCCAGCTCCAGCGGACTCAGGCTTGGCAGCGAGGTGACGATCCGCCCCAGGTTCTCGACGAAGTGCTCCCCCAGGTGTCCGACCTCGAGCCCCAGGAAGTCGGGCACCTGCAGCACTGCGATCACCACCGCGATCCCCGCCGTGAAGCCCAGTACCACCGGATAGGGCACGTACTGGATGAGGCGCCCCATGCCGGCGACGCCCAGCGCCACCAGGATCAATCCCGCCATCATCGAGGCGATCAGCAGGCCGCCCAGGCCGTACTGCTGGACGATGGGGAAGAGGATGACGACGAAGGCCGCCGTCGGGCCCGAGACATTGAAGCGGGAGCCACCGGTCAGGGCGATGATGGCACCGGCGACGATCGCCGTGTAGAGCCCGTGTTGAGGGGGGACGCCGGTCGCAATCGCCAGGGCCATGGAGAGCGGCACCGCGACGGTGCCGATGGTCAGCCCGGCCAGCACGTCGCGGCGCAGGTCGTTCAGGCCATAGCCGTCTCGCCAGGCCGCGCGCAGGCCGGTGGCGATGCCGGGAAGTCGTGGGGACGGTCGGTGGCGTGCCATCGTGGACTCCTCTCAGGACCTCCGCACCGAGGTTGGAGCTTCCCGGCGGGGAGCGATTCGATTGATATGTTAATAACATTAACATGCTGTTAGCATGGCTGACAAACATGGCCTGCCGTTGCCCCGGGTGGCAGCGGCTATTAACATTGAATGGTAATGTTGACGGGAGAATCTCGATGGAGAAGAAGACGGCGCGCCTGACCCTGCTGATCGACCCGCACAAGAAGCGGGCCTTCGAGCAGTTGTGTGCGTCTCAGGACCTGACCCCGTCCCAGGTAGTGCGGCAGTTGATCCGCGACTACCTGCACGACCACGGTGTGGAGTACGAGACGCGTTCCGACCTGCCCTCCAGGGGGGCGCCGGGGCGGGAATGATGTCCTGTCTGGCCGAGAGGATCGCAGGTCACAGCCATCGGCACCGCAAGTCTGTTTCAGAAGGTAGCTTGACTCACAACCAAGCGGCTATGAGAAGACCGAGGGGGCAATCGGCGGTATCTACCCGTTGCCGACATGTATTGGTGGCATTATCGTCATCCCGGATCTTCACAACAGGTCTTCGAAACCGGGATCGAGTGATGCCCGTCGTGTCACAGCTCATGACCCATCACGACCTGACAGATATCAGCAAAGCTTCGTGCCTCAGGCAATGCGCTCAGATCACTGCCGAGTGAACGTCCGATATCCGACGCCGAGATGATGCCGCGTATCCTCGGGTGTTGCATTTCTATCCTGTCGGTTATCAGCAGGTGCTGTTCGCCGAAGCTCTCCAAGGCCCTGACAAGATCATCGATGGTCAGGGATGCCAACTGTTCCAGCGACATGGCGAGCAGTTTGTGGCAAGGAGTCTGCACCATGCTGACCGTCACCTCCTCGTGCGTGATGCCGCGCTGCTGCATGGCCTGGGTGATACGCCGACCGCCGATCACTTCCTTTGCGGTCAAGACCCCAGTGCAATGTTGCCGTTCATCCACCACCAATAGCAGCCGGACCCCGCCATAGCGCATCTTCAGATGTGCTTCGTCTATCGGCGTGTCGGCCTGGATAACCCGTGGCTGTATCAGGGTGAAGTCCGTCATCAGCGCCCGGGCCGGACTGCGGGGTAACAGCCGGATCGTCTCCGGCATGGCAACGCTAGGCTGAGTATTCAACGGGCCTAGAGGCCTGGTCGAGAATGCCATGATCGTCATGAACCATCTCCATGGATCGGTTGGGGGAACACGAGTTGTCTTTTGTCGGCTTGTCCGATTATCTCACCGTTTCACGAGCTCCTTACGACAACCTTAAGACTCCACTGAGCGACGAGTCGGCATCGTCTCGATGGAGGCATTCAGGTTCGAGCGACACCCTTGGCTGATGTCCATGCGCGGGTCACGGATACTGCTTTCGACGCCCAGCACGCCGAGCAGGCTGTGGAAGAGGTGGTCATGACTCAGTGACTGGCCGGCTCGGCGGGCCAGGCAGTCGCGCTCGAGCCCAGCGTCCTGGTCGAATGTGCGGGATGACCACCAGGTCATCGGCACCTGGGTCTGCTCGTCCGGAGCGATCGCGTAGGGCAGGCCATGCAGGTAGATGCCGTTCTCGCCCAGGGATTCGCCATGGTCGGAGACATACAGCAGCGCCGTGGCCAAAGACGTTTGCTGCTCCAGCACGTCGATGAGGTCATCCAGGACGCTGTTGGTATAGAGGATCGCATTGTCGTAGCTGTTGACGATCGACGCTCGCGAGCACTGGGCCAGGTCGGCCTCCTCGCAGGTGGGCGTGAAGGCCCGGAAGGCCTCGGGATAGCGCTGGAAGTAGCTCGGGCCGTGGTTGCCGAGGGTGTGCAGCACGATCACCGTATCCCCCGTCACCGACGCCAGGCGCTGCTTGAGCTCCCCCACCAGCACGCCATCCCGGCAGTCATGCCCGTCGCACAACGCCGGATAGGCCTCCGGCGACGGGGCGTAGTGCTCGACCCCGTCGCAGACGCCCTTGCAGCCCGACTGGTTGTCGATCCAGGCCACCTGGTAGCCCGCGTGCTTGAGCACGTCCAGCAGCGACTCGTGGCTCTTGATGTAGCGCTCGTCGTAGTTGCCCTTGCCGATGGGCGCGAACATGCAGGGCAGCGAGACGGCGGTATTGGTGCCGCAGCTTGTCACCTCGCGGAAGTTGATGACGTCGCGGCTCGCCAGGCGCGGCGTGGTCTGGCGCGGGTAGCCGGACAGCCCCCAGTCGGCGGCGCGCACGGTCTCGCCGACGACCATCACCAGCAGGCGCGGCGTGCCGGTGGCGCTGGCCTGGCGGTGGGCATCCTCGCCGATCGGCAGGCGCACCTCCGGCAGCGGCTCCGAGGCCGCCATCACCTGGCCGGTGGAGACGAGGGCGTTGCCCGGCGTGACCAGGTAGCGCAGCTCGTGGTGGTTGCGCATCAGCGACGACAGGCTCTGGAAGGACAGCAGCAGCGACACCGTCAGCACGCCGACACCACCGGCCAGCCACAGCAGCGACATGCCGAGCCCCCGCTGCCAGCTTCGCTGCCGCAGCGGCCAGCGCCAGATCAACAGCGCCGGCAGCCCGGCGAAGACCAGCAGGTAGAGCGCCAGCCCCGGGGTCAGCAGCTCGCCGGCCTCCCGGGTGTCGGTCTGCAGCACGTTGTCGATCATGTGGGTATCGAAGTAGGCCCCGTAGTGGCCGGTGAAATAGCTGACTGATGTCGCCAACAGCACCAGCAAGGACAACAGCGGCTTGACGCTGACGCGGTTGACCAATGGCAGGAAGACCACGAAGTGCAGCGCGGTCATGACCACACCGTAGCCGGCCAGTCGTCCCCAGTCGGGGAGGGTGACGGGCGGCTCCGCAGCGAGTACCGCCGACCAGAAGCGATGGTTGTAGAAGAGGGTGAAGGCCAGGCAGGCCAGCAGGGTGAGCGCCTGGGGTGACAGGGCCGGCAATTTCGAGCGAGGAATGGCTCGACCCAGGCGGGCCAGGGCAATCGAATCAGGCATCGGGGGATGTCTCGTCAGTGTAGTGCGGCAGGATCAGGCGGCGTTGTGGGTGATGCCTTGTCGGCAGCAGCCAGCTCGCCAGCAGCGTGCTGATCGTCCAGCAGAGCATCAGCGTCCAGAGGTCGTGGGACAGGAAGTGGGCGCCCCGCAGCTGTTGAGTGATGCCGAAGGCCAGCCCCAGCCCCAGGCCGATGGCCAACCCCAGCCAGCACAGGCGTGGCAGGGTGGCGGCCAGAAAGAAGTACAGTGCCAACCAGGCATAGCCGGCACTGGCGTGGCCGGCGGGAAAGCAGGCGGTGTCCGGCATCTCGGCAGGTCGCCATTCCAGCAGCCCGACGAAGGGCCAGTCGCCGCCATAGCGGGCCAGGCCCCAGGGGCACTCCATGCTGACGAGCTGCTTGAGGATCGAGACCGCGAGCGTCGAACCCGCCACGGCGAGAAACAGGAAGAGCAGCGGCCGTCGCCAGGGGCGCAGAGGGGTTGGCGGCAGGCTGGCAAGCAGGGCAAGAATGACCCCGGCTCCCATCCACTGGCTGAGGGTGCGGCCACCACGATGCAGCCACTCCTGCAGCAGCACGTGATCCTGCAGGGCCCACTCGCCGCCTTGCCACTGGTAGACGGCATCGGCAAGCCGGAAGTCCAGCTGCAACCCGTATACCACCAGTATCAGGGCGAGAAAGCCGCACCAGGCGAGGGCCAGGCGGTAGGGGAGGGAAACGGGAAACCTCGGCACTGCGCCGGAGCGGATCGTCGCCTGGGGTGTCATGTCGGACATGGCATCGCCGTATCGAGAAGCGGAGATGCCATATTGGTTCGGCAAGCTTAACGCTGGCTTATGGCGGGGAGGTGGTCACGTCACGTGGTGCGTACGCGGCAGCACGACCGTCACCCTGAGACCGCCGCCCGGCGCCTCGTCGAGACGCAGGCTGCCCGCGTGGCGCTGCAGCAGCCGGTCGACGATGGAGAGCCCCAGGCCGGCACCGGCGCCCGGCCCGGCCCGGTGGAAGCGCTCGAGGACCTGGGGGCGTTGCTCGGGCGGGATGCCGGGGCCCTGGTCGTCGATCACCAGGGATAGGTCGTCATCCCTGGCGGCCAGCCCGACCGTGACGATGCCACCCTTGGGTGAGTGCTGCAGGGCATTGCCCGCCAGGTTCTGGATCAGGGTGCCGATGGCGCCGGCCTCGACCGAGAGCTCCCAGTCGGCGGTTTCGTCGGCATCGAGCTGAAGCTCGATGCCGCGTTCGGCGGCCAGTGGCGAGAGCTTGGCCAGTGCCTCGCGCACCTCGACCAGCAGGTCGGCGGGCTTGCCGGCCAGCGGCGACGCCTCCTCCGGGTCCAGGCGAGCCAGGGCGAGCAGCTGGGTGACCAGGCGAGTGCTCCGGGCCACGGCGTCGCGGAGCTTTTCCAGCGCCTCACGGCGATCCGCCGGGTCCTCGGCCGCCAGGGCGTTCTGGGCGTGCAGGTCGAGCACCGCCATGGGGGTGCGCAGCTCGTGGGCAGCATCGGCGATGAAGCGCTTCTCGCGCACCCGCAGGGAGCGGATGCGCTCGAGCAGGCGGTTCAGGGCGCCGGTGATGGTCTCCAGCTCCCGCGGCAGCGGGTGGAGGATCAAGGGCTGCAGGGTGTGGGGATCACGTCGGCGAATCTGCTCGGCCATTCGCGACAGCGGTCGAAGCCCCCAGCCGATCGCCCACCATAGCAGCAGCGCTAGCAGTGGCAGGCCGATCAAGTCCGGCAACAGCGTGCGCAGGGCCACGGCACGGGTCAGCTCGCCGCGCACCTCCTCGCGTTCTCCCACCACCACGCGCAGCGGCCATTCCGGGTTGCTCAAGGCATAGACCCGCCAGCCATGGCCGGCCAGGCGCGTGTCTTCGTAGCCCTCTTTGAGAGTGGTCAACGGCTCCGGTGGGGCGCTGGCCGAGCGCAGCACCAGCTGCCCCTCCTCCCATAGCTGGAAGGCCAGCTTGCTCTCGTAGCGGTGGCCGGCGATGTGCTTGTCCGACTGCTCGGCACGCATCAGGGCATTTTCCAGGCTGGCCAGCAGGGCCGCGCGCTGGCCGTCCGGCAGTGGCGCCTGGATCAGCCCCTCCAGCAGGCGGGCATTCTGCGCCAGGTTGGCGTCGTAGAGCTCCTCGATCTCGTGGGCGGCGTAGCGATAGCTGACCAGGCCGATTGCCAGCATGCTGACGCCGAAGACCAGCAGCACCAGGCCGAGCGTACGTCGACGGATCGACATCAGCCCGTCCTGTCCGACACAGGGTTGTCCAGCACGTAGCCGATGCCGCGCAAGGTGCGGATCAGCTCGGGGAAGAACTTGCGCCGCAGGTGGTGCACATGCACCTCGATGGCATTGCTCTCCACCTCCTCGTCCCAGCCATAGACAAGACGGGTCAGGGTGTCGCGGGTGAACACCCTGCCCGGATGGGCGAGGAACTCCTGGAGCAGGGTGAACTCGCGCCGCGAGAGCGACACCGGCTCACCGCGGTAGCTGACGCTATGAGTGGCGGGGTCCAGGCGGATGCCGCGGGCCTCCAGCACGCTGTTGGTCTGCCCCTGGCTGCGGCGCAGCAAGGCCCGCAGGCGAGCCTTGAGTTCCGCGACCTGGAAAGGCTTGACCAGGTAGTCGTCGGCACCGGCATCCAGGCCGGCGATGCGGTCATCGATCCCGTCCCGAGCGGTCAGCACCAGTACCGGCACGCGGTTGCCGCCACGGCGTATCGCCTCCAGGATTCGCATGCCGTCGAGTCCGGGAAGGCCGAGGTCGAGAATCACCGCATCGAAGGGCTCGTTGCCCTTGAGGGCGGCCAGGGCCTGCCGGCCATCGGCCAGTATATCCACCGTATAGTGTTCCGGCTTGAGGGCCAGGCGGATACCCGCCGCCAGGCTGGGGTCGTCCTCTACCAGCAGGATGCGCATGGGGGCTGAGTCACTCCTTCAGTTGGGCCAGCAGGCGGCGCACTTCCTCGCGGCGCCCGGCATCGGCGAGTTCGCGGCCGGGGCGTGACGGAGCCCGCAGCGCCTTCTCCAGGGCCCGGCGCGCCTCGGCATCGCGGCCCTGCTCGTGCAGATAGTCGCCCCAGAAGTAGAGGCTGTCGAGTCCGTCGGGGTTGATAGAGAGCGCCCGCTGCAGGTGCCACTCCGCCTTGTCGTCGTCGCCGAAGGCCAGCGGCCAGCTGGGCACCTGGTAGTAGAGGGCGCCGAGGCTGGTATAGGCCGAACCATCCAGCGCCAAGGGGTCGAGCGCCAGGGCGGTCTCGAGTTCGTCGCGGGCCTGCTTGACCAGCTTCAGGGCACCCAGGCCCCCGCTGGCACCGGCCTGGGTGGAGCGCACGATGCCGGCCCAGACGTGCAGTTCGGCCGCATCGGGGTGGGTTTTGACCAGTCGGTCGGCCTCGGTGGCCAGGGCGGCATAGGCGTTCGCCTGCTCCTTATCGGGCAGCTCGTAGCGGATCTCGGCCCAGCGCTGCTGCAGCCGGGCGAGTGGCTCGGCGATCTCGGCCTCCATGGCCAGCAGTCCCGTCGCCGGCAGCCAGGCCAGGGTGGTGGCCAGCAGGGCCGCGGACAGGCGCCGCCGCATGGTCAGTAGCTTGTTGTCGTGTCGTGTCATGGCGGGATGCCTCGTGTCGGGGAACGTCAGGGCGTATCGCGGGGTCCTGTTTCGCCTGGCCTGGCGACGAAGCGGCGGATGACCGGCAGCTGGCGCGCCAGGGCCTGGTCGACCAGGCTCGGCAGCAGGCTGTTGAGCCCGGTGAATAGCCGCTCGGGCCCGCCCAGCTGGGTCTCCTCGCGGCCATGTTCGATGGCGCGGCACACCGCCGAGGCCACCCGCGCAGGGGCGTCCATGGCGTTGCCGAGCGCCTGGTTCATCGCCTCCACCTCGGGGGCATTCATGGCAGTGCGGGTGGCCCGGGGGGAGACATGCAGCACCCGAACACGGGTATCGGCGAGTTCCCGGCGCAGGGCCTGGCTGAAGCCGCGCAGGGCGAACTTGGTGGCGCAGTAACCGACCTGTCCGGGATAGCCGATGGTGCCGAAGGTCGAGCCCAGATTGACCACCCAGCCATGTCGCGCCGCCAGCAACATCGGCATGAGTGCCCGGGTCAGTTGCAGGGTGGCGGTGAGGTTGAGGGTGACCAGGCGGTCGATCTCCTCGTCGCTGCAGGACTCGAACAGGCCCACTCGGTTCATCCCGGCGGCGTTGACCAGCATGTTGCAGCCTGCCGTGGCAGCGGCCCCGATCAGCGCTGCCCGGTCCTCCGGGCGAGTCAGGTCGGCGGTCATGGCCGTCACCTGGCCCGAATGGCGCGCGACGAGGGCGTCGAGGGCCTCGCCGCGGCGCCCCGTGACCAGCAACTGTGCCCCCGCGGCGGCGAACTCGTCCACCAGGGCCTGGCCGATGCCGCCGCTGGCGCCGGTGATGAGTACCCGCTGGGCGGGCCAGCCCCCCTCGGGCAGGGAGGGGGCGCGGGACCATCCCCTAGGCCAGCGCATCGGAAAGCTCCCGGGTGGCGCTGCCACCGGCACAGCGGACCTCGACGCCGCGGAACATGGCACCATAGAGGCGATAGACCATCCGCGCGGTGTCGATTACCGCCGCCAGGTCGTCGGCCTCCAGACGGTTCACCAGTCCCTCGAAGAAGGCCAGGTGGCCGATGTCCAGGCAGCCGTGGGAGGACAGGTAGCGGACGGCATCATCGGGCAGGCCGAGGCTCGCCTGCAGGCGCTCGGCGGCCTGGGTGGCCAGCGCCGTGCTGGTACCCTCGAGTACCTGCACCATGCCGAAGAAGCCCACTGGGTTGCCGTGGGTGATCTCGTCGCGCACTGCCGCCACCATCAGCCGGGTGGCGGGATCCGCTGCGCGGGTGGCGGCCACCTCGGCGTCGCCGCCGGCAGCGCGGATATCATCGAGGATCCACTGCTCGTGGCCATGCTCCTCCTCGATATACTCCACCAGGGCGTCGCGCAGCCAGCCCAGCCGGTCCGGCAGGCGGGCGCCGCAGGCCATCATCAGCGGGACCGTGAAGCGTACGTGGTGGTAGGCCTGGCCGAGGAAGGCCAGGTATTCGGTGCGGCTCACCTCGCCGGTCAGGGCGCGGGTCAGCAGCGGCGTGGCCAGCAGCCAGTCGCGCTCGGCGCGGGTGGCCTCCTGGAGTTGCTGATACGGTGTCATGGGGGTCACTCCTTGCGGGGGATGGGGCCGGCTGGCGAAGAGCCAGTCGCGGTAGCGGCCATGGATGGCATCGCGGCGCAGGCGGCCGTTGGCCGTCAGCTGGTGGTTGTCCGGCGTGAAGGGCGCGCAGCGTCGCCACTCCTGCACGCGGGCATAGTCGGGAAGGCCGGCATTGGCCGTGGCGATCGCCGCCGCCAGCCGGGCATCATCGACGTCGGGGGCGGCGGGTACGATCAGCGCCCGGTTCCCGGGCAGGGCCTCGCCGACGACCAGCGCCTGGGCGATGGCCGGCCGGGCGCAGAGCTCGCTCTCCACCCACTGCGGGTCAACGTTGCGGCCATAGGCGGTGATGAAGACCTCCCGGCGGCGGCCGTCGAGCGCCAGGGCCTCGCCCTGCCAGTGGCCCAGGTCGCCGCTGGGGTGCCAGTCGCCGGCGGCCGGCTCTCCCAGGTAGCCGAGCATGGTGGCCCCCCGGATCTGCACCTCGCCGTCGGCGGCCAGACGGACCCGGGCATGGGGCAGCGGTCGGCCCACGCCACGGGCGGCCTCGCCGGGCCGATTGAGGCAGACCACCGAGGCGCATTCCGAGAGCCCGTAGCCCTCGAATACCGGCCAGCCGCCGGCTTGCGCCCTGGCGAGCAGTGCCGTCGCCACCCGGGCGCCGCCCACGGCGACGAAGCGCAGGCTCTCCGGGGGCATGGGCCTCGCCGCCACCAGCGCCTGGAGCAGCTGGGGCACCAGGATCAGGCTGTGCGGGCGGAAGGCCTCGATGGCTGCCAGGGCCCGGCGAGGGTCGAAGCCGCTCCCGCCCTGCCAGCCCAGTTCGGCGACCGCGGGTAGGCAGGCGGTGGCGCCGAGCCACAGCGGGACGTAGAGGCCACCGATATTCTCGAGCAGGGTCGCCAGCGGCAGCATCGCCAGGTGGCGTTCGATACTGAGCGGTTCGACCACCGCGGCGAGGCTCTCGGCCACCATCAGCGGGGCGATGGCGTCGAGGCAGACGCCCTTGGGCGCGCCGCTGCTCCCGGAGGTAAAGGTGATGCGGGTGGTGCCGTCATGCAGGGCCAGAGGCGAGGCCACCCGCCGGGTGGCGATGGCCGGGTCCTGTGTGGCAGAGAAGTCGAGCGCCTCGGCGCCGGGGCCGATCCAGGCGTCCAGGCCGGCGCTCGCCACCAGGTGACGACGCTGGGCGTCGCTGAAGAAGGCGGGTACCGGTACTGCGACCCGTGCGTCCCGCAGCAGGGCCAGGTCCCACAGGGCCCACTCCAGGCCGTTGTCCAGCGCCAGGGCTACCCGGCGGGCGCCGCTCCGGGCGAGGCGTCGACAGCGGTCATCCAGGGCGGCGGACAGCTCGCCGTAGCGGAGACGACGGTGGCCATCGTCCAGGGCCGGTCGGTCGGGGTGCTCGGCGGCGTGGTGGGCCAGCCGCGCGAGGAAAGCCTCAAGCGAGCCGGGCATCGGTCACCTCCGCAGGGCGTGCCAGGGGCAGCAGGCCGCGGTCGACGAGATCCCGGTGGGCCCGGCGCAGGTCGCCGGCCATCACCCAGGGGTGGCGGTCGTAGTAGCATCCCCACTCGACCTGGCCGGCTCCCAGGCGGGTCGGGTCGGCGGGCATCAGCGGGTGGAGGTCGAGGCCCAGCCGGCGGATGCCGTTATGGACCTCGGGTGTGGCGGTGAACAACAGCCAGGCGATGCCCTCCGCCGCCAGCTGGTCCACCAGGTGGAGGTGGAGTGGACGCTGCAGGCCAGACCGCTGGCTCGCCAGGTTACCGATCTCGGCGATCTCGTTGCGGGAGATCGACTGGCCGAGGCGGCAGGAGAGGAAGGTCTCGGCGTTGTCGTCCAGGTAATGTTCCTGGAACAGCGGCCCCCTGGCAGCGGCACGCATGCCCACCGCCGCCAGGGGGCTGTCGGCCTGCCAGAGCCCGAACAGGCGTGGCAGGAAGTGGCCGATGCGGGCGCCGTGCTCGGCGGCGAATCGGCGACGCACGAGCTGTTCCAAGCGGCGTCGCTCGAGCCAGTGGTCGGCCTCGCGCCAGGCCAGCGGCGGCGGGGACGGCCTCACCGGCGGTTGCCGGCAGAGCGCGGGGGAGGACAGGGTGTCGGGGTGTCGCATCGGGGCGTCTCCATGACGTTTCCCCGATACTCTGGTCCTGGCAACTTAACGCCCGCTTAAGAGAACGGCAGAAGCCTCAGCCCCGCCGGTTCAGGCGCGAATAGCGGCCCGGCCTACGCCTTCATCCTGCACCGCCAGGCGTCGCGGTCATCCCAGGGGCACTCACGGGCGGTTCTGCCGTCAGCCTATCCCTGGCATGCATCAGCGAAAGGCGATCCGCGTGCCGCTGGCCAGCATCTCGTCCGGTGAGAGGGCATGCCCCGGCACGCCGATCATCTCGTCACCGCACTGGTCGCCCCAGGTCAGTACGCCGTGGGTCAGGCCGATGCCGCCGAGCAGGTCGCGGATCTCGCCGGTGCCGAGAAAGGTACGTGTCCTGCCCAGGTTGTCGGACAGCTCCGAGACGTCGTTGGCGTGGTGGAAGCGCACCGTGTAGATGCCATCCATCGATTCGACCTCGACGATCGGCGTGAGCCCATTCTCGATGGCATTGGCGATTTGCTTGAGGGTGACATGGTCATCCAGTTGATAGGCCGGGATGGACATAGGGCTGCCTCGTGATGTTTTTTACGTACAATAATTGTAGAAGGTAAGCGTGTCACATCAAGGGGTATTCGAGGTGTCTGTCGTCGGAGCCCTGATGGCGGGTGGAATTTTTGTATATGATTTATAAAGGAAGTAGCGGTTTGTGGAACCAGGCGCCATCCGGTCGGCAGGATGGAAAAGTGCGCCGGTCGCCCTCACCTCGACGGTAAATCGAACGTCCACCCCCAGCGAGAAGGAGTCCCCATGAATTTCCAGGGAGAGCAATACCCCGGCGTCCAGGCGCCCACCGCCGATAGCGAGGGCTTTCGCCTCAATCACACCATGCTGCGAATCAAGGACCCGGAGAAGGCTCTGGCCTTCTATACCCGGGTCTTCGGCATGCGGGTGCTGCGGCGACTCGACTTCGAGGAGATGCAGTTCTCGCTCTACTTCCTGGCGCGGCCGGAAGCCGGCGAGCGCGTCCCGGAGGAGGTCGGGGAGCGTACCGTCTGGACCTTCAGTCAGCGCGGCGTGCTGGAGCTGACCCACAACTGGGGCACCCAGGACAAGGAAGGCTTCGCCTACCATGACGGCAACGCCGAACCCCAGGGTTTCGGCCATATCTGCTTCAGCGTGCCGGATCTCGAGGCCGCCCAGGCCTGGTTCGATGCCAACGACGTGACCTTCGTCAAGCGCGGCGACCAGGGCAAGATGAAGGACGTGGTGTTCGTCAAGGACGCTGACGGCTACTGGATCGAGGTGATCCAGGCTTCCCGCATGGCGGGCAAGGGCGACTGAGTCCGCGGCGTCGTCCCGGCGGGGCGGTCTTTGCCTTCTATGGCTCAGAGGGATAAGGTCTCGGCCATGTTTGTTCATGGCATGATCTGCCAAGGAGTCACGATGAAAGCGATTAACCGCCCCGTCACTTTTGCCCTGGCCGGCGCCCTGCTGGCTGCCCCGCTGGCCTGGAGCTCCGCTGCCCTCGCCGAAGAACCCGCCCAGGTGCGTTTCTCCGTGCCGGCCTGGCCCGGCGTGACCGTCAAGAGTGCCCTGGCCGGCCAACTGCTGGATGTCCTCGGCTATGAGACCCGCCAGCAGGAGCTGGGCTCGACCATCACCTACGAAGCCCTCACCCAGGGTGAGCTGGATGTCTTCCTCGCCGCCTGGCTGCCCGCCCAGCAAGCGATGTTCGATGCCACGATGGAAAAGGGCGCCATCGTCGACCTCGGCAACAATGTCGAAGGCGCACGACTGGGCTTCGCCGTGCCGACCTACGTTCATGAGGCTGGCGTGACCTCCGCCGAGGACCTGGCCGACGAAGAGATCGCCGAAAAGCTCGGTCGCACCGTCTACTCCATCGAGGTCGGCTCCGGCATGAGTGACACGCTCAACGAGGCCGTGGAGAACGACACCTATGGTCTGGGCGACTGGAACCTCTCCGAGACCTCCACGCCGGGCATGCTCAGTGCCGTGGACGCGGCCATCAATCGCGAGGAGTGGATTGTCTTTGCCGGCTGGACGCCCCACTGGATGAACATCGAGTATGACATCCAGTACCTGACCGATACCCAGGACATGTGGGGGCCGGACGGTGGACGCAGCGACGTGCGTACCCTGGTGACCAACGACTTCGCCGAGACCGCCCCCAACGCCACCCGGCTGCTCGACCAGCTCAGCTTTACCGCCGATGATCAGAGCGCGATGATCCGCGGCTTCAGCTACGAGGAGCGCGAGCCCGAGGCGGTGGCGCTGGACTGGATCCGCGCCAACCCCGGCAAGGTGCAGGCCTTCCTGGAAGGCGTGACCACGCGCGACGGAGAACCGGGCTGGCCGGCCGTACAGCAGGCGCTGGAGATCCCCGACGCCTGATAGCGGTGTCTGACCGGCACGACCAGGAGGCCGCCCCACGGGGCGGCCTCGTCGTGTCAGGCGCACGCTGAAACGCTACACTTGGCTGTACAATCACCATATCCCGCAGAAGGCGCTGCACCATCAATCACCGATTGCGGTGATGAAGGAATGGCAGACCAAACGTCCTGAGTTATTTACCAAGCGGGTGGTCAATCATACGGGACCCGACAAGTACCCGTAATAGGTCTCTAGGGGGCTGGACTTCTGCCAGGGTGCGTTCGGGCAGGTCAGGTGAAATGTCGA
>NZ_JAVLBC010000170.1:0-6985 GCF_031581305.1 Halomonas sp. | reverse complement strand
CTCCATGGGTGGCGTGGCGCGGCGTCGGGCGCCGGTAGAAAGCAGTGCGACTTCCGGTTTCGCTTCAAGGTATGCGGTGACTGTGGCGCCGAGAACGATATCGCCGCCCGGCGCTGTCATGGCTGCGAAACCCTGCTGGTGGACGCCGACGACAAGCTGAGGGAGGCGCTGCGGCTGCGCGACGCCCGGGTGCTGCGCGTCGCCGGGATGCAGCTCGAGGCTGCCGTCAACGGCCGCGGTTTGCCGCGCCTCAAGGTGACCTACCATGACGAGGATGGCGCCACCCTTTCCGAGTGGTTTGCCCTGGAGACGCCGCCCCAGCGCGGCGCCTTCGCCGCGGCCTTCCTGCGCGATCACCTGCGCGCCCCCGGGGTGCCGTTCCATCCCGCCTCGCCCGAGCAGGTGATTGCCGAGCACCGCCGCCTGCGGCACCCCGACTTCGTGGTGGGCCGGAAGGTGGGCCACCACTGGCAGGTGCGCGAGAAGCTCTTCGATTACACTGGTCGATTTCGCCGTGCGGAGGCGGCAGAATAAGGGGCCTGAGCGTTAATGGCTGGCCCAGATGCTCCCTTCAGAGTGGAGACGCGGCAAACGACACAGGCGGATGGCCGATACAGTAAGCCTGACGAACAAGGCGGGCTGATGACGCCTGTCAACGGGGGGTAAAGTGCTGCCTGAAGATTTCTTTTCGAGTCTGGTGGAGCGCGTGGATGACGTAATCTGGTCCGTCGGCTATCCCCAGCTCCAGCTCGAGTACGTCAACCCTGCCGCCGCTGCCGTGTTCGGACGCCCGACTCAGGAATTCATGGAGGACTCGCATCTCTGGTTGACCATCGTGCATCCGGACGATCGCGAGGCCGTCGCGGCCTCCCATGATCGGCTGCTGCAGGAGGGGGAAGTGGAGCGTCGCTACCGAATCCTCAGGCCCGATGGCCAGCAGGTCTGGATTCATGATCGCGCCTGGCTGATGCGGGGGCCGCAGGGTGAGCCGCTGCGTCTGTTCGGCGTCGCGCGGGATGTGACCCGAGAACAGGTCGATCGGCTGCGACTGAACAGCGTCCTGACGCTGCACCAGCGCTTTATCGAGAATGCTCCCGACCCCATCTTTCTGGTTGCAGTGCAGCCCGACGGGGAATTCGTTTTTCGCTACAACAACCCGGCCCATCGTCAGCAGACTGGTGTCTCCCTCGAGGTCCTCCGCGACCAGACCCCTGATACCCTCCTCGAGGCCTCACAGGCGGCTGCCGTCAAGGCGCATTATCGCGAATGCGTTCGGCTCAAGCACCCCATCCAGTATGAAGAACGGCTGACCCTGCCGGCCGGGGTGCGTGACTGGCAGACCCTGCTGGTACCCGTGGATGACGTGGATGGTAACGTCGTCGAGCTGGCGGGGATTGCTCGCGACATCACACCGTTCAAGGAGGCCGAACGAGAGAGCCGTGATGCCTTCGAGGCCCTGGATCAGCTGCTGCAGGCGAGCCCCGTGGTGATCTATGAGTGCCAGCCGACGTCCGAGTTGATCCTCACCTATGTCAGTTCCAGCGTTGAGCGGCTGTGCGGCTATACACGCAGTGAGCTGCTGGGCCATGCCGTTTGGCATGCCATGATCCACCCCGACGACGCGACTCTGGTCTTGGCCAAGGTGAAGGCCATGTTGGCGGGAGAGGGGCCGATTCAGCTCAATTACCGTCTGCGCCACCGGGATGGCCATTATCTCCAGGTGCAAAGCGAGAAACGGCTGATCCGCGACGGCGCCGGGTGTCCCGTCAAGGTGGTGGGGGCGATTCTCGATATCTCCGATTCCTTCCGCCTCAGCCAGCGGCTGGAAAAGCTGGCCCAGCAGCTCCCCGGTTTTCTCTATCAGTATCTGCTGCCCCCCAGCGGCGCGGGACGTTTCCTCTATGCGAGTCGCAGCAGCATGGCGATCTACGGTGCGACACCGGAAGTGCTGGCGCGAAGCGATGAGGCGGCCTTTAGCGTGATTCACCCCGATGATATCCCGCAGGTGGAAGCGTCGATCCTCGAGTCGGCCGAGACCTTGAGCCATTGGCACTGTGAATACCGGGTTCGTCATCCTCACGGTCACGAACTCTGGGTTGAAGGGCTGGCCACCCCGGAGCGACTGGAGGATGGCAGTGTGATGTGGCATGGCTACATCGCCGACATTTCGGAGCGCAAGCATCTACAGCTGGAACTCGAATCCAGCGAGGCGCGGTTCCGGCACCTGGCCACCGTGGACATGCTGACGGGAGCACCGAATCGGCGGCACTTCATGCATTGCCTCGAAGCCGAACTGGCACGCGTAAAGCGTCATGGCGAGGAGGCTTGCTTGGTGATGTTCGATGCCGACCACTTCAAGCGCATCAACGACACGTTTGGCCACGCCGCCGGGGATGAAGTGCTAAAGGCGTTGGTCACCGCAGGGCGGGAGCAACTTCGAACCCCTGATATCCTGGGTCGCATGGGGGGCGAAGAGTTTGCCATCCTGCTGCCTGAGACGTCGCTTGACGCAGCCCTCGAGGTCGCCGAACGTTTCCGCCGGGCCATCGCGGCCCTGCAGGTAGCCTCGGGTGATGCCAGCATCCGCTTGACCATCAGCCTGGGGGTGGTGGCATTACGAGTGCAAGATTCGCCGGACAGCGCCGTGGAGCGAGCCGACAAGGCGCTCTATCGTGCCAAGGAGCGCGGTCGCGATCGCGTTTGTCACGAAGGCGAAGAGATGGGCAATGTAACAATCAGGTGACAGGGTCTGTCTGCGCAAGAGGCATCTTGCTAGACTGCCCCGTTGATCCTGCGTCCCCGGAGAGGCACGACGCGTGAGCGCCACCCCCGATACCGCCAGCCCCGAACAGACCGATGCCGCGGCCGGTCATGCCGAGGTGCTGGGGCGGCTGTTCGACGAGCCCATCACCCAGCTGCCGGAGGATCTCTATATCCCGCCGGAGGCGCTGCGTGTCTTCCTCGAGGCCTTCGAGGGGCCGCTGGACCTGCTGCTCTACCTGATTCGCCGCCAGAACCTGGATATCCTGGCCATCGACGTGGCCGCCATCACCCGCCAGTACATCGAGTACGTGGAGCTGATGAAGGCCATGGAGATCGAACTGGCCGGGGAGTATCTGCTGATGGCGGCCATGCTGGCCGAGATCAAGTCACGGACCCTGCTGCCGCGCCCGCCGAAGGAGGGCGGGGACGACGAGGAGGAGGACCCGCGGGCCGAGCTGATCCGCCGGCTGCAGGAGTACGAGCGCCTCAAGCACGCCGCCGAGTCGCTCGCCGAGTTGCCGCGCCTGGGGCGCGACTGGTTCCCGGCCCGAGCGGCACTGCCGGCCCTGGAGGCGCGAGTGATCCACCCCGATGTGGAGCTCGACGAGCTGCTCGGGGCCCTGGCCGGCATCCTGCGTCGCGCGGAGCTCAATCAGGCCCATCAGATCAGCCGCGAGGGGCTCTCGACCCGGGAGCGCATGCTGGCGATCATGGAGCGCCTGGATCACGAGCACTACACCGCCTTCGAGGCGCTTTTTACCCTCGAGGAGGGGCGGGCCGGGGTGATCGTCACCTTCATGGCGATCCTCGAGCTCGCCAAGGAGGCGCTGATCGAGATCGTACAGAATGCCCCCCTCTCGCCTATCCACGTACGGGCCCGGCTGGATGAGCAGGAGGTCGTCGAGCCGGAGGCCCTGGAGGAGGGCGAGAGCCCCTTCGATGATTCGGACGGGAGCGACCCGGCATGACCGCCATGGAATTTCCCGATGCCCTGGACGAGATCCTCGAGGCGGCGCTGCTGGCGGCCGGGGAGCCGCTGGGGCTGGAGCGCCTGGAGGGGCTCTTCGACGACCACGAGCGCCCGCCGCGGCGTGCCCTGCGCGAGGCCCTGGAGCGTCTGGGGGGGCGCCACGAGCGCGGGGCCATGGAGCTGATCGAGACCGCCTCGGGCTACCAGCTGCGCATCCGGCCGCGCCTCTCGCCCTGGGTGTCGCGGCTCTGGGACGAGCGGCCCCAGCGCTACTCGAGGGCGCTGCTGGAGACCCTGGCGCTGATCGCCTATCGCCAGCCGGTGACCCGCAGCGACATCGAGGAGGTGCGAGGCGTGACGGTAAGCGGCTCGATCATGCGCACCCTGCTTGACCGCGGCTGGATCCGCGTGGTGGGCCATCGTGACGTCCCGGGGCGCCCGGCGGTCTATGCCACCACGCGAAGTTTCCTCGACGACTTCGGCCTCAAGACCCTCGATGAGCTGCCGCCGATGCACGAGCTCAGGCACTTCGAGGAGCCGACGCTGGAGGAGGCGCCGCCGCCTCCCCAGCACGAGCTGTTGGCCCAGGCGGACGAGGCAGAAGACGAGACGTCGCCCCAGGCGGGCGACGAGGCGGTACTGCCCGCCGCCGACCCGACGGCCGGCGGGACCGATGATGATGACCACGCCGAGAAGGCGTCCGAGCGGGCAGGACTGAGTTTTGCCGATCTGGAGGCGCGCCTGTCCGAACGTGCCCGGGGCCGCGTCGTCGATGACGCTGCTCCGGGGACGGAATCCACACCCAGTGAGAATGACGACTGATGAGTACTACCACCGAGAAACTGCAGAAGGTCCTGGCACGTGCCGGGTTGGGTTCGCGCCGCGAGATGGAAACCGCCATCGCCGAGGGCCGGGTCAAGGTCAACGGCAAGGTGGCCACCCTTGGCGACCGCATCGAGATGCGCGACCGGGTGGCCGTCGATGACCGCCCGGTGACCCTGCGCGGCGCCGAGGAGGTGCCGCGCCGGGTGATCATGTACAACAAGCCCGAGGGAGAGCTGTGCACCCGCAAGGACCCGGAAGGGCGTCGCACGGTCTTCGATCGCCTGCCGCGCCTCAAGGGCGAGCGCTGGATCGCCATCGGCCGCCTGGACATCAACACCAGCGGCCTGCTGCTGTTCACCACCGACGGGGAACTGGCCAACAAGCTGATGCATCCCTCCACCGAGGTGGAGCGCGAATATGCCGTGCGTGTGATGGGCGAGGTGAAGAAGGAGCAGGTGGTGGCCATGGTAGAGGGCGTGATGCTCGACGACGGTCCGGCGCGCTTCACCGACGTCCAGGAGTTCGGCGGCGAGGGCATCAATACCTGGTTCCACGTGGTGATCATGGAGGGCCGCAACCGCGAGGTGCGCCGGCTGTGGGAGTCTCAGGGGCTGACCGTCAGCCGCCTCAAGCGGGTGCGCTACGGCAACATCTTCCTCGACAAGCGGACCAAGGCCGGCGAATGGGTGGAGCTCTCCCAGGACGAGATCGATGACCTGTCGGCGACGGCCGGTCTGGAAGCACGCAAGGTGCCGGAGCTGACCCCGGACGAGAAGAACCGCTGGAGCCGCGACAAGCACAAGCGCCGCCCGGTGCAGGCCATGCGTAAGCCCAAGGGCCAGCGCGGGCGCTGAGCGCGGTTCCGCGCTTGCGACCAAAGGCAAAAATCGCTTGCCATCACGGGGGCAGATCAGTAATATCTGCACCCGTTCGGAGGGGTCGTTAGCTCAGTTGGTAGAGCAGTTGGCTTTTAACCAATTGGTCGTAGGTTCGAATCCTACACGACCCACCAGATTCGCGCCCCCGCTTCTCTATGAGGCGGGGGCGCTCCGCGTACGGCATGCATGATGACCATCCCGGGATGACTTTCCTCGCCTGAATCGAACAATCGCCGGGCATTCTGGTCTAGAATGGTATCGGGTCGGCCATAGCGAGAGACGCAGCGGTTGACCCTCTGGTGTGTTGCCCCGTGCGGAGCGTACGAGCGGCGGCACCTGGTGTAATGCAGGGGGAGCCCCTGCCGGTCACAGTGGTAGACACGATGACGATCATGACTTCCCGTGCCGAACTGCGCGAGCAGCTCGCACGCACTTACTGCCCCACCCGCATTCCCGCCGAGGACGAGGCGCGCATCGAGGAGATCAAGCATCTGCTCAAGGCCAACAATGCTGTGCTGGTGGCGCATTACTATACTGACGATGCTATCCAGCAGCTGGCCGAGGAAAGCGGCGGCTGCGTGGCCGACTCCTTAGAGATGGCCCGATTCGGTGCTCGCCATGAGGCCGATACTCTGGTGGTGGCCGGCGTGCGCTTCATGGGCGAGACCGCCAAGATTCTCTCCCCGGAGAAGCGGGTGCTGATGCCCACCCTGGAGGCGACCTGCTCGCTGGACGTGGGCTGCCCGGCCGACGCGTTCAGCGCCTTCTGTGATGCCCATCCCGACCGCACCGTGGTGGTCTATGCCAACACCTCCGCGGCGGTGAAGGCGCGCGCCGACTGGGTGGTGACGTCCTCCATCGCAGTGGATGTGATCGAGTACCTCCAGGCGCGTGGCGAAAAGATCCTTTGGGCGCCGGACAAGCATCTGGGTGGCTACATCCAGAAGCAGACCGGCGCCGATATGCTGCTCTGGGATGGCGCCTGCATCGTCCACGAGGAGTTCAAGGCCAAGGGGGTCGAGGACCTCAAGGGGCTCTACCCGGAAGCGGCCGTGCTGGTGCACCCGGAGTCGCCGGCCTCGGTGGTCGAGCTGGCCGACGTGGCGGGCTCCACTTCCCAGTTGATCAAGGCGGCGAAGGAGCTCCCCCACGACAAGCTGATCGTGGCCACCGATCGCGGCATTTTCTTCAAGATGCAGCAGGCGGTGCCGGAGAAGACCCTCTTCGAGGCGCCCACCGCCGGCAATGGCGCGACCTGCAAGAGCTGCGCCCACTGCCCCTGGATGGCGATGAACGCCCTGGATAACCTGGCGGGAACCCTGCGAGACGGGTCGGGCGAGATCTTCGTCGACGACGCGCTGCGCCTGGCGGCCCTCAAGCCCCTCGAGCGGATGCTCAACTTCCAGCGCTGAACCGGGCTACGCCCGGAGCTGTAAGCTGTGAGCTCTAAGCTGTAAGAAAAACCTTTGTGCGAAGTTTGATGGCGACAGACTGACTTACGGCTTACGGCTTACGGCTTACGGCTTACGGCTTACGGCTTACGGCTTAC
>NZ_JAVLBC010000169.1:0-7003 GCF_031581305.1 Halomonas sp. | reverse complement strand
TCTGCGTGCTGGTCGCCTCGCTGCTGGAGTGCTTCGTGGTGCTGCCCGCCCACTTGCGCAATGCCTTCGTGCCGAGTCGGACGATGCGGCGTCACCCTTTGACACGGCCGCGTGAGCGCTTCGAGGCGGCCTTCGACCGCTTTCGCGAGGGGCCCTTTCGGCGCTTCTCGGCGCTGACCCTGCGCCACCGCGCCGCTACCCTGGCCACCGCAGCCGCGGTGGTGCTCTTTACCGTGGGCCTGCTGGCCGGCGGGCGGCTGGCGTTCAACTTCTTTCCCACCCCCGAGCCCAATGTGCTCTACGCCAATGCCAGCTTTGTGGCGGGTACCGACAGCGAGCATGTCGATGACCTGCTGGCGCGCATGCAGCAAGCGCTGGAAGAGACCGAACAGGCGCTGGGAGGCAGTCTGGTGCAGCATGCCGTGACCCGCCATGGCGCGACACTGGCCGGCGGCAGGCAGGCCCGCAGCGGCGACAACGTCGGATCGATCATGGTGGAGCTCACCGCCTCCGATGACCGTGACGTGCGCAATGCCGACTTCATCCGCGCCTGGCGCTCGCGCATCGTCGAGCCGGCGGGGCTGGAGAACCTGACCATCAACGAGCGTTCGGCCGGTCCGCCGGGCAAGGATGTGAATATCCGTCTGACCGGCGAGGAGGCCGGCGCCCTCAAGACTGCCGCCGAGTCGCTTTCCCGCTCGCTGCGCGAGCTCCCCGGGGTGCTGGATACCGAGGACGACATGCCCTGGGGACGCGAACAGCTGATCTACCGCGTCAACGCTCAGGGCAAGGCCCTGGGACTGACCACCGCCGACCTCGGCCGGCAGCTCCGCGATGCCTTCGACGGTCGGCTGGTGCAGATCTACCAGGATGGTGCCGACGAGATCGAGGTGAGAGTGATGCTGCCTCGGACACAGCGCGAGCGGTTGTCGACCCTGTCGCGGCTTGCCGTGCGGGTACCCGACGGCCGCTTCGTGCCGCTCGACCAGGTCATGGCCCTGGACCGTCGTCAGGGGTTCGAGGCGCTGCGCCATGCCGATGGCCGCCTGGCCGTGGAGGTCACCGCCGAACTCGATACCGAGACGACCTCGGCCGAACGTGTTCTCGATGCCGTTGCCGCGGAGGTGCTTCCAGACCTGGCCAGCACCCATCGCCTGCGCTACAGCTTCGAGGGACGCGCCGCCGACCAGCGCGAGACCTTTGCTGACATGCGTACCGGGCTGATGATCGGCCTTGGGCTGATGTACGTGGTGCTGGCCTGGGTGTTTGCCTCCTGGAGCCTGCCGTTGATCGTCATGGCAATCATCCCGCTGGCGCTGGTCGGGGCCCTGCTGGGGCACTGGATGCTGGGCCTGAACCTGACCATGCTCTCGCTGTTCGGTCTCTTCGGTCTCTCGGGCATCGTGGTCAACAACGCCATCATCCTGGTGGCCTTCTATCGCCAGCAGCGGCACAAGGGGCTGGCCATCGAAGCGGCGCTCAACGAGGCGGCAGTGCAGCGCGTGCGTGCCGTGCTGCTCACCTCGCTGACCACCATCGGCGGGCTCCTGCCGCTGCTCTTCGAGACGTCATTGCAGGCACAGTTCCTGATTCCCATGGCGGTCTCCATCGCCTTTGGCCTGGCCTTTTCGACGCTGCTGGTGCTCGCCGTGATTCCGGTGCTGCTCAGCTACCTGGAACGACTGCTCAAGCGCCTCGGCCGGAGCGAGGACATGACGAATGAGCAGCGAGCATGAGCCTGCCGTCCGGCGCCACCGGGACTAGACTTCCAGGGTAGGTCTCGATGCTTTTTTTCTGGAGGTGCCTATCATGACGACGCCCCTTGCCTGTGTTCGTGAGCTCGCCCTTCGGCTGGACGGTCGCGAAAGCGATCATGACGCGCTGCTGGAACAGGTCGCCGAGCGTCCCTTCGTGCTGCTCGGCGAGGCCTCCCACGGGACGGCCGAGTTCTACCGCCTGCGTGCCGAGATCAGCCGGCGACTGATCGTGGAGAAGGGCTTCGAGGCCGTGCTGGTCGAGGCTGACTGGCCTGATGCCCTGCGTCTCGACCGCTATGTGCGTGGCGGAAGCGAGGACTCCCTGGACGTGGCCTTCGAGGACTTCGAGCGTTTCCCCCACTGGATGTGGTGCAACCATGAGGTGCGTGATTTCATCGCCTGGCTGCGTCAGCATAACGCCCGTCAGCCTCTGGCGAACAAGATCGGCTTCCGCGGCATGGATCTCTACAGCCTGCACCGTTCGGCCGAGGCGGTGATCGACTACCTCGAGCGCGTCGACCCCGCGCAGGCCGAGATCGCCCGCCGAGGTTACGCCTGTCTCGATCACCGCGGTGATCCCTTCCACTACGGGCGTAACGTGGCCTTCGGCTTGAGCCCCTCCTGCGAGCGCGCGGCTGTAGGCTTGCAGGTAAGGCTGATGGAACGGGCCGCCGACTATCTCAAGTCAGACGGCCGTCGGGCCGTCGATGAGCAGTTCTTTGCCGAGCAGAACGCCCGGGTGGTGGTCAATGCCGAGGCCTACTATCGGGCCATGTTCGGGGCCCGGGTGGACACCTGGAACCTGCGCGACGAGCACATGACCGAGACCCTGGCCGAACTGCATGACCACCTGCGGCGGCAGGGAGGAATTGGCAAGGTGGTGGTGTGGGCCCACAACTCCCATCTGGGTGACGCCCGTGCCACCGAGATGGGATGGCGCCAGGGACAACACAACGTCGGTCAGCTGGCGCGGCAGCGCTTCGGTGCCGAGCGGGTGATGCTGGTGGGCTTCACCACCCATACCGGCCATGTTACGGCCGCCCGCGACTGGGATGGTCCTGCCGAGCATCGCTGGGTACGTCCTTCGCTCGAGGGCAGCGTCGAGCGGCTCTTCCATAGCAGCGGGCTCGATCGCTTCTATCTGCCGCTCTCGTCGGCGCGGGCCGAGCCGCTCACGGAAAGTCTGCTGGAGCGGGCGATCGGCGTGATCTATCGCCCCGAGACGGAGCGGGGCAGCCACTACTTCCAGGTCTGCCTGACGGAGCAGTTCGATGCGCTCTATCACCTGGACGAGACCACGGCCGTCGAGCCGCTGGAGCCGGGGTCAAGTTGGCAGCGTGAGGCTATTCCCGACACCTATCCCTTCGGGGTGTGAGATGCGCTTCTGGCGGGGAGTGAGGACTTCATCGGCGGGAACTCGTCGGCAGTCAGCGTCTCGCGCTCGAGCAGCAGGGCGGCGCCAGTCTCCAGGTCCTGGCGGCGGGCGGCGAGGGTGTCGCGGGCCAGGCTGTAAGCCTCGTCGACCAGCTGGCGCACCGAGAGGTCGATCTCCCGGGCGGTGGCCTCGGCGTAGTCTCGGGGCTGGCTGAGGGCGTACTGCTCCCCGAGAAAGGCCTGGCGGTCCTTCTCGTAGACCACCTGGCCGGCCCCGTCCGCCATGCCAAAGCGAGTCGCCATGTCACGGGCGATCTCGGTGACCTTGGCCAGGTCGTCGGCAGCTCCGGTGGAAATCTCGTCGAAGATCAGCTGCTCGGCGGCGCGGCCGCCCATCAGCACGGCCATGCGGTATTTCAGGTCGCTGGTCGTCTGCAGGAAGCGGTCCTCGGTGGGGCGCTGGATGGTGTAGCCCAGCGCGCCCACGCCGCGGGGGATGATCGAGACCTTGTGCACCGGATCCATGCCCGGCAGGGAGGCGGCCACCAGGGCGTGGCCCATCTCGTGGTGGGCCACCACGGCCCGCTCGTGGTCGTTGAGCAGGCGGCTTTTCTTCTCCAGGCCGGCGACGATACGCTCGATGGCATTGGTGAAATCCTCCATGGCCACCTCCTCGCTGTCCCGGCGGGTAGCCAGCAGCGCGGCCTCGTTGACCAGGTTGGCGAGGTCGGCGCCGGTGAAGCCCGGAGTCAGGGAGGCGAGGTGGTCGAGATCCACGTCGGGGTCCAGGGCGCGGATCTTGCCGATGTGCACGCGCAGGATCTGCAGCCGTCCCTTGCGCTCGGGGCGGTCCACCAGCACCTGGCGGTCGAAGCGGCCGGCGCGCAGCAGGGCGGGGTCGAGGATCTCCGGCCGGTTGGTGGCGGCCAGCAGCACGATGCCCGTGGACGGGTCGAAGCCGTCGAGCTCGGACAGCAGCTGGTTGAGTGTCTGCTCCTTCTCGTCCTGGCCGCTCATGCCTCCCGGACCGCGGGCCCGGCCCAGGGCATCCAGCTCGTCGATGAAGATGATGCACGGCTTGGCCTTGCCGGCCTGCTCGAAGAGGTCACGGACCCGCGAGGCGCCGACACCGACGAACATCTCGACGAACTCCGAACCCGAGATGGAGAAGAAGGGCACCCCGGCCTCGCCCGCCACGGCCCGGGCCAGCAGGGTCTTGCCGGTACCGGGCGGGCCGACGAGCAGGATGCCCTTGGGGATATGGGCGCCGAGCCGGCCATAGCGCTCGGGGTCGCGCAGGAAGGCCACCACCTCCTGGAGCTCGTTCTTGGCCTCGTCGACCCCGGCGACATCCTCGAAGGTCACCTTGGTGGAGGTCTCCACGTAGACCTTGGCCTTGGACTTGCCGATGGACATCATCCCGCCGACGCCGCCACCCCCGGTCATCCGGCGGATCAGCAGAGACCAGATGGCGAACAGCAGCACCAGCGGCAGAAACCACGACAGCAGGATGGTCAGAAAGGGGCTCTTCGAGCTGCCGTTGAAGGTCACGTCGTGGCGTGCCAGCTGGTCGGCCAGGTCGGGCGCGACGCGATTGGTGGTGAAAGCGGTGCGCCCGTCGGGTTGGGGCGCGGTGAAGGTGCCGGTGAGACGGTCGTCGCTGACCTGCACCTCGGCGATCCGTCCTTCCTCAAGCAACCGGGTGAACTCCGAGTACGGGAGGGGTTCGGTAGTCTGCCAGGTGCGGTAGACGTTCTGGAACGTCAGGAAGAGTATCATGGCGATGATGAGGTAGATCACGTTGAAGCGGTGATGGGGTTCCATGCCGGTTCCTCGTCCTGTGGCTGCCGGAGGACATCGCTATGCCCCGGTGATGGCCTTCAGTGTAGGCCACCCCCGCCAGGCAGCATGTCCCCTGGACCGGCATGCCCTTGAAGTCGGGCGTCGGTCGCCGCACCTAATCGGTAGCAGCATCGACAACGAGAAGGAAATCCCATGAGCACCGCGACATTGCCCAATCCGGGCCTCGGTACCTTCCGCCTCAAGGGTGACACCCTGAAGCGGGTGATCCACGATGCCCTGGCTGCAGAATCGTACGGTGGTCGATCACTGCCTGGCGCGTGGCGTGGTGGCCATCCCGTCCTCCACCCGTTGTGAGCACCTGGCGGCCAACCTGGCCGCCCTCGACACCCTGGGCGAGGGCGAGCTCGAGGCGATCGCCAGGCTGGATCGCGGCGATCGCATCGCCGACCCGGACTTCGCCCCGGCGTGGGACTGATCCCGGTCGACACCCTGACCTTCGAGAGGAGATGACATGGCTTCCACTGTAATGATCACAGGCGCCAACCGCGGCGTCGGACTGGCGCTGGCGCGTCACTATCACCAAGCGGGTTGGCGGGTGATCGGCGTCTGCCGCCACGCCTCCGATGAACTCGCCGAAGTGGCCGATCGGGTCATCGACGGCATCGACGTCTCCCGGGAGACGGATGTCGGCCGTCTCACCGAAGCACTTGCCGATCAGCCGCTGGATCTGCTGATCAACAATGCCGGCATGATGCACGACGAAACGCTGGGTGAGCTCGATTTCGACGCCATCCGGGCGCAGATGGAGGTCAATGCCTATGCCCCGCTGCGGGTGACCGAGGCGCTGCTGCCGCGTCTCGGCGAGGGTGCCAAGGTCGCCAACATCACCAGTCGCATGGGCTCCATCGCCGACAACGACTCCGGCGGGCGTTATGGCTACCGCGCCTCCAAGGCGGCGCTGAACGCCTTCGGCAAGTCGCTGGCGGTGGACCTGGCGCCCCGCGGCATCGCCGTGGCCCAGCTCCATCCGGGCTACGTGCAGACCCGCATGGTCAACTTCGGTGGCCTGATCCCCCCGGAGGAGGCTGCCGCGGGCATCGCCGCGCGCATCGAGGCGCTGACGCTTTCGACCAGCGGTGGCTTCTGGCACAGCAACGGTGAGACCCTGCCCTGGTAAGTGCCACAACGGCCCGCCACGGCGGGCTCGTTTCCGATGATCAGCGGCGGAGATTGCCGATGGGTCCGCGTCGCTGCAGACGTACGAACTGTCGGCACATCGGGCACTGGCCGTTCCCGACAGCTAGACTGACGAGGTACTGCTCGCTAACGTTCCGTCACCGGCTATCGCTTTCCCGCCGGTTGAGAGGTGGGAGATGTCGTCTTCCCTCACCGCCACTGACCTGTCCATGGACAGGCCAGCGTGGCGGGTGACGTCCCGCCGGCATCGCCCGCTCGTGCCCTGGCTGCTGGCGCTGCTGCTGGCCCTTCCCGTGGCCTCGGTCGCCTCGTCGCCGCCCGGTGACGACAACGCCGCGCAGCTGGCAGGGATCGTCCGGGAGCAGAGCGCCTGGCTCGCGGCGAGCACCGAGTACCGTGAACCCGCCCTGCCGGGGGTTCGCTTCGAGAGCCAGGCCGCGCTTCAGCAACGCTGCTTCCCGGCCTTCCCCGACAGGCTCGATGTCCGGGTGAGCGGGGCCTACGATCCCGCGGAGGGCAACATCTACCTGGACGTCGACTTCGACTTCGCGTCACCCGTCGGGCACAGCTACCTGCTCCATGAGCTGGTGCACCATTTCCAGGTCCACAACCGGGAGGACATCGGTCCCCGGGATCGGGGCCCCCTGGAGGGGGAGGCCTATCGGCTGCAGCTGCGCTGGCTGGAGGAGGGGGGAGTCGACGACCCCTGGGGTGCCCTGGGCATCGACGAGAAGACCCTGCGCATCATCGAGCGCAGCACCCGCTAGCCGGCGCCCATGAAGGGCGCCATCGGGCCTTGCGCCGCTGCAGGATGCAGGCCACCGGCCTGTCGCGGTATCATGTCGGCCTATCGCATTCCCATTCGCGTCCCG
>NZ_JAVLBC010000168.1:0-7084 GCF_031581305.1 Halomonas sp. | reverse complement strand
CACTCTACCGGTCTGACTAACGCCGCAGAAGGTGGGGTTGGTGGACCGCTTACAGCTCAAGGGCCAGGCGGGCTGACGCCTCCCCCGGCATCACGCTATAATCGGGCCCATTTTTCAGCATCCCCGGCACCCTGGCAGCCCCCCGAGGCGAGTTGCCATGGGTCGGTGCCACCTCCTCGACCCGGAACGCCCATGGACAAGACCTACCAACCCGAGCAGATCGAATCCCGCTGGTACGAGCGCTGGGAAGCCGACAACCGCTTCGCCCCCTCGGGCGAAGGCACGCCCTACGCGATCATGATCCCGCCGCCCAACGTGACCGGCAGCCTGCACATGGGCCACGCCTTCCAGGACACCATCATGGACACCCTGATCCGCTGGCGGCGGATGCAGGGGCGCAACACCCTGTGGCAGGTGGGCACCGACCACGCCGGTATCGCCACCCAGATGCTGGTGGAGCGCAAGGTCGCCGCCGAGGAGGGCAAGACCCGCTTCGACCTGGGCCGTGAGGCCTTCATCGACAGGGTATGGGAGTGGAAGCAGGAGTCCGGCGGCCATATCACCCGCCAGCTGCGCCGCATGGGCGCCAGCGTCGACTGGTCGCGCGAACGCTTCACCATGGACGACGGCTTCTACCGGGCGGTGCAGGAGGTCTTCGTGCGCCTCCACGAGGAGGAGCTGATCTATCGCGGCAAGCGGCTGGTCAACTGGGACCCCACCCTGCACACCGCCATCTCGGACCTCGAGGTCGAGAACAGGGACCAGCAGGGCAGCTTCTGGCACTTCCGCTACCCCCTGGCCGACGGCGTCACCACCGACGACGGCAAGGATCACCTGATCGTCGCCACCACCCGTCCCGAGACCCTGCTCGGCGACACCGGGGTGGCGGTCAACCCCGAGGACCCGCGCTACGCGTCGCTGGTCGGCACGTTCGTGGAACTGCCGCTGGTAGGCCGCCGTATCCCGATCGTGGCGGATGAGCATGCCGACATGGAGAAGGGCTCGGGCTGCGTGAAGATCACCCCGGCCCACGACTTCAACGACTACGAGGTGGGCCGCCGCCAGGGCCTGCCGCTGATCAACGTCTTCACCCAGGACGCCGCCATCCTCGCCCGTGCCGAGGCCTTCGACATCCAGGGCCGGCCGCTGCCCGATGTTGACCCGACCCTGCCCGAGGCCTATGCCGGCCTGGACCGCTTCGAGGCACGGCAGCGCATCGTCGCCGACATGGACGCCGCCAGCCTGCTCGAGCAGGTGGAGACGGTCAGCAACACCCTGCCCTATGGCGACCGCTCCGGCGACGTCATCGAGCCACTGCTCACCGACCAGTGGTTCGTGGCCGTCGAAGAACTGGCCAGGCCCGCCATCGAGGCCGTGGAGAAGGGCGATATCCAGTTCGTGCCGAAGAACTACGAGAACATGTACTTCGCCTGGATGCGCGACCTCCAGGACTGGTGCATCTCTCGCCAGCTGTGGTGGGGCCACCGCATCCCCGCCTGGTACGACTCGGATGGCAACGTCTACGTGGCGAGAAGCGAGCAGGAAGCCCGGGAGAAGCATGGCCTTCCCGCCGAGGTCGAGCTGACCCAGGACGAGGACGTGCTGGACACCTGGTTCAGTTCCGGGCTCTGGACCTTCGGCACGCTGGGCTGGCCGGAAGAGACTCCGGAGCTGGCGACCTTCCACCCCTCCAGCGTGCTGGTCACCGGCTTCGACATCATCTTCTTCTGGGTCGCGCGGATGATCATGCTGACCGGCAAGTTCATGGGCGAGGTGCCCTTCCGGCAGGTCTACGTGCACGGCCTGGTGCGCGACGGCCAGGGCCAGAAGATGTCCAAGTCCAAGGGCAACGTGCTCGATCCCATCGACCTGATCGACGGGATTGACCTGGAGAGCCTCGTCCAGAAACGGACGGGCAGCCTGATGCAGCCGCAGAAGGCCCGGGCGATCGAGAAGGCCACCCGCGCCGAGTTCCCCGAGGGCATCGAGCCCCACGGCACCGACGCCCTGCGCTTCACCTTCCTCTCCCAGGCCACCACCGGGCGCGACATCAAGTTCGACATGGGCCGCCTGGAGGGCTACCGCAACTTCTGCAACAAGCTGTGGAACGCCTCACGCTACGTGCTGATAAATGCCGAAGGAGAAGACTGCGGTGTCGACGGCGGCGAGGTGGAGCTGACCCTGGCCGACCGCTGGATCGTCTCGCGCCTGCAGCAGACCGAGACCCAGGTGACCAGGGCCCTGGAAGAGTTCCGCTTCGACCACGCCTCCCAGGCGCTGTACGACTTCGTCTGGAACGCGTACTGCGACTGGTACCTGGAGCTCTCCAAGCCGGTGCTGTGGGACGAGGCCGCCTCCGCGGAGGCCAAGCGCGGCACCCGCCGCACCCTGGTCCGCGTGCTGGAGGCGATCCTGCGCCTGGCCCACCCGATGATGCCCTTCATCTCCGAGGAGATCTGGCAGCGCGTCGCGCCACTGGCCGGCACCTGCCAGGCCGAGGGGGACTCCCTTATGGTCCAGCCCTGGCCGCAGGCCGATGACAGCAAGGTCGACGAGGCGGCGACCCGCGATATCGAATGGCTCAAGGGCGTGATCGTCGCGGTGCGCAACATCCGCGCCGAGATGAACATCGCCCCGGGCAAGCCGCTGGAGGTGCTGCTCACCAAGGGCAGCTCCGCCGACCGTGAGCGCCTGACGGCCAACCGCCCCTTCCTCGCCAAGCTGGCCAAGCTGGAGCGCGTCGAGTGGCTCGACGACCCCGAGCAGGCCCCGCTGTCGGCCACCCAGCTGGTGGGCGAGATGGAGGTGCTGGTGCCCATGGCCGACCTGATCGACAAGGAGGCCGAGCTCGCCCGCCTGGCCAAGGAGATCGACAAGCAGGACAAGCTGATCGGCGGCATCGAGAAGAAGCTGGGCAACGAGAGCTTCGTCGCCAAGGCCCCCGAGGCAGTGGTCGAGAAGGAGCGCGGCAAGCTCGCGGACTTCAAGGCCTCGCGCCGCCTGCTGGTCGAGCAGCGCGACAAGATCGCCGCGCTCTGATCGCTGACCCCGCCCCGAGCCGCAAGGACCCGCCACTGGCGGGTCCTTGTCGTTCAGGCTCGGTCGCTATCGGTCAGTCGACGCGTCGCCAGCCGCCCAGCACCCGCTGGTCGGGGCCGAAGAACACCAGCCGGTCGTGGTCGATCAGGTAGCGGTAGGCGTTCTCCAGCATGCCGGTCACCCGGGCGGCGTCCTCGGCCCGGGGGCAGGCGCGTCGGGTGGTGGCCAGGTCCGAGAACGTGATGCCATTGTTGTCGCCCAGCGCGGCCCGACCGGTCAGTCGGTTGCAGCCGTCGCTGCCGCTCACCCGGCCATCGCGGTCGATCACGAAATGGGGACGCTCCGGCATCTCGAGACGCTCGTTGGTGCCCACCAGCAGCAGGTTCCAGCGCTGGTCGACTACCGGCCCCTCGAGCCGGGCCGTGGGGTCGTCGATCTGGGGAGCCGGGCGGCTGCTGCAGGCGGCCAGCAGCAGGGCGCCAGCCGCGAGCAGCAGCGTGTTGCGTAACGGTTTGATCATCATGGTATCTTCCTTGAGGCATGAGGCGATTGCCCAGGCACCAAGCTTGCCCCAGCCGGGGCAACGAGACAATTCCCCCGCTCCCCCATGAGGCCCCGCATGCTTCACGCGCTCCACAACGATGCCCTCGGCAAGCTGATCCTGCGACTCACCGTGGCCGGCCTGTTGCTGCCCCATGGGCTGACCAAGCTGCTCAACCCGGGCAGCCTGACCTGGATCGGCAACACCCTGGCCGGCCAGGGCCTGCCGACCGTGCTCGCCTACGGCGTGCTGGTCGGCGAGGTGGTGGCGCCGCTGATGGCGCTGATCGGCTGGCGAAGCCGCGTGGCGGGGCTGCTGATGGCGGCCAACATGGTGGTGGCCATCTTCCTGGTGCACATGGGCGAACTTTCCACCTTCAGCGGCAACGGTGGCTGGGCCCTGGAGCTCCAGGGCTTCTTCCTGTTCGGCGCCCTGGCGCTGGTCTTCCTGGGCAGCGGACGGATGGCCTGGCGGCCCGACTGAGCCTGCCACTCGGCCGTCTGCCCCGGCGTTTACCAGGTGCCGGTATTCTCCATCGACGCCCACGGCTCCTTGGGCGGCAGGGCATCGCCGGCCTGCAGCAGCTCCACCGAGATGCCATCGGGGCTCCTGACGAAGGCCATATAGCCGTCCCGGGGCGGGCGGTTGATGGTCACGCCATTCGCCTGCAGGTGCTCGCAAAGGGCATAGATGTCGTCCACCCGATAGGCCAGGTGGCCGAAGTTGCGCCCACCGGTGTACTCCTCCGGGTCCCAGTTCCAGGTCAGCTCCAGTTCCGGCGCCTTGAGCTCGGCGGAGCGCGCCTCGTCCTCCGGGGCCGCCAGGAAGACCAGGGTGAAGCGGCCCTTCTCGTTCTCCTTGCGACGCACCTCGGTCAGGCCGAGCAGGTCACAGTAGAAGTGCAGCGAGGCGTCGAGGTCGCTGACCCGGACCATGGTGTGCAGGTACTGCATGAGGAACTCCTGTCGTGTCAGTCGTGGGTGTATTCGGAGAAGATCGCCGGCGTGCGATCGTCATGACGCCAGCCCAGCACCGCGTAGTCGTCGTGGCGGCCGGTCTCCATGCCGGGGGAGCCATGGGGCATGCCCGGGACCGCCAGACCCGCCAGGTCAGGCTGCTCGTGCAGCAGGCGACGGATGTCGGCCGCCGGGACATGGCCCTCGATCACGTAGCCGTCCACCACCGCGGTGTGGCAGGAGGCAAGCTCGGGCGAGACACCATGCTCGATCTTCACCGCCCGCATGTCGCGGGTCTCGTGCTGCGTGACCGTGAAGCCCGCGACCTCCAGGCGCTCGGCCCAGGCGGTACAGCAGCCGCAGTTCGGGTCCTTGTGCATCTCCACCACGGGCGGCTCGGCCCAGGCGGGAATGGCGATGGCGGCCAGCAGGGCGCCGGCGAGGGTCAGGCGTAGCGGTGATGTCATGACGGGCGCTCCCCGGTATAAGGTATCGGCATGATTGTCGGCCATCTCCCGGCCCCACTGCCACCCCGGAGTGACAGCATGAGCCATTACTGCGACCTGGCCCCCGGGCATCCGTTCCACGGGCCCTATCACGACCACGAATACGGCTTCCCGGTGAACGACGACCGCACGCTCTTCGAGCGCCTGGTGCTGGAGATCAACCAGGCGGGGCTCTCCTGGCTCACCGTGCTGAAGAAGCGCGAGGCCTTCCGGGCGGCCTTCGAGGGCTTCGACATCGACCGCATCGCCGGCTATGGCGAGGCCGAGCGGGCGCGGCTGCTGGCGGATGCCGGCATCATCCGCAACCGTCTCAAGGTCGATGCCGTGATTCACAATGCCGGGGTGGTACAGGCCTTGCAGGCCGAGCACGGCAGCCTGCGCGCCTGGCTCGACCACCACCACCCGCTGGAGCATGCCGCCTGGGTGCGCCTCTTCCGGCGCACCTTCCGCTTCACCGGCCCGGAGATCGTGGGCGAGCTGCTGCTGAGCACCGGCTACCTGCCCGGCGCCCACCGCGACGACTGCCCGGTGCAGGCACGCATCCTGGCCGCGAGGCCGTCCTGGGCACGGCCCGACTGAACGCCCCCGGGGAACCCCCGGCATACCCGGGCGTCACAGGAAAGGCTTACCGCTGACCAAGGACCCCTGATGGACTCGATTACCCAGGCCGCCCTGGGCGCGGCAATCGGCGGCACCGTGCTCGGCCGTCGGCTGGGCCGCAAGGCGGTCCTCCTCGGCGCGGCCCTCGGCACCCTGCCCGACCTGGACGTGGTCATCGACTACGGCGATGCCGTGGCCAACGTCACCGAGCACCGCGGCTTCTCCCACTCGCTGTTCGTGCTGGCGGGACTGGCCACCGCCCTGGCCCTGCTCTCGGCGCGATTCGCCCCGGCACGGGACATCTCCCTGCGCCGCTGGGGGCTCTTCTTCGGGCTCATCCTGCTGACCCACCCGCTGCTCGACGCGCTGACGACCTATGGCACCCAGCTCTGGTGGCCGCTGGAGGTACGTCCCGCGGCCTGGCCCATCGTCTTCATCATCGACCCGCTCTACAGCCTGCCGCTGCTGGTGGGCGTGGGGGTGGCGCTGGTCACCGGCAGGGCGCAGCGGGCGCCGCGCTGGGGGCTGGCGCTCTCCTGTGCCTACCTGGTGTTCGCCGTCGGGGCCAAGTCGCTGGTCGAGGCGCGCATCGCCCCGGTGCTGGCCGAGCAGGGGCTGCAGCAGGCACCGCGGCTGGTCCAGCCGACCCCCTTCAACATCCTGCTGTGGCGGGTCACCGTGGCCGACGGCGCGCACCACCATGAGGCCCTGGTAGGGGTGCTCGACGGCGACCGCCGCCCTTCGCTGGAGACCTATGCCCGCGGCGCCGAATGGGAGTCGTTGGCGCTCGAAAGCGCCAACGGCCGGCGGCTCGACTGGTTCGCCGGTCCTTTCCTTCGCTACGAGACCCGCTACCTCGATGGTCGCGAGACCCTGGTGGCCACCGACCTGCGACTGGGCTTTCCGGGCTTCCACCCCTTCGCCTTCACCCTGGCCACCCGCGACGACGACTGGCAGCCGGTCGGCGTTTCCGAGCAGCTGCCCTCCGCCGCCCGCGGCAATCGGGACGCCCTCTCCCGACTGGGATCCCGCATCCTCAGTCCGGCGCCGGAGCTCTGCACCAGCGACTTCGTGTCCCCCCAGTGGCTGGTCGGCACACCCGGACAGTGCTGACGACCGGAATCGATGCTCGCGGAGATGGCTGTCAGCGGCTCCTCAGGGCGCGATGCCCTGGCCGCAGCCGCGATACTGCTCGCCGCCGATGCTCAGGGTGACCCGCGCCGGGAAGGGCTGACCGCTCATGCTGTCGAAGCAGGCCCGCGCCTCGAGGCGCAGCTCGAAGGGCGTGTCGGCCCGGCCACTGGCCAGGATCATGCGCCCCTCGGCGTTGTCCAGGGTGGTCACGCGGTAGGGCAGGGTCATCTCGCGCTTGCCATAGTCCAGCACCAGGGTCGCCTGGGGCCGGTCATTGGCCAGATTGACGATCCAGCCCGGCTCGTTGC
>NZ_JAVLBC010000167.1:0-7131 GCF_031581305.1 Halomonas sp. | reverse complement strand
GGCGGAGTTCTCGGGTGTGGTGATCCACGGCAGGCTGGCGAGCCGGGCCCAGTCTGCGCCGGCCAGTCGGCTGCCCCAGCCGGCCGGGGCGATCACGTGGTAGTGAAAGTGGGTGAGCTCACGGTGGGCGATCTCCGCGACGCCCGGTCCCTCGCCGGGGGACGC
This sequence comes from Halomonas sp., assembly GCF_031581305.1. GTDB lineage: Bacteria > Pseudomonadota > Gammaproteobacteria > Pseudomonadales > Halomonadaceae > Halomonas. Next base: position 6,966 of record NZ_JAVLBC010000167.1, on the reverse strand, counting down.
CAGGAAAAAGCCGACATCCAGCTCGCCGCGACGCACCAACTCCAGCACGGTGCCGCTCATGCCGTGATGCAGCTCGGTCTCGAGCTGTGGAGCGCGCTCCACGAGGCGGCGCAGGAAGGCCCCCAGGCGGATGAACTCGGGGTCGACGATGGTGCCGATCTTCAGCCGGCCACGCAGCGTGCTGTGAAGGGCCCGGGCGTTCTGCTCGAAGGCGGCCATGGCCGCCAGTGCCTTCTCGGCGGCAGCGAGCAGCGCACGACCGTCGGCGGTGAGCTCCAGTCCCTGGGGTCGGCGCTGGAACAGCGTCAGATCGAGGTTCGCCTGGAACTGCTTGAGCTTCAGACTCACCGCGGGCTGGGTCAGGTGCAGTCGCTCGGCGGCGCGGGAAACGCTGCCTTCCCGGGCTACGGTGACGAAGGCACGCAGGGTCTGGAGGTCCTGCATGGTGTCGCCTCCTGGGCGTGTAGTGATATCAGTCAAACTTATACGCTAGTTTTGAATTACTCAATTGATTCGGGGGGCGATGGGGTTAGTCTAGGCGTCAATGGGGTCGCTTCTGCCGTCCCCCATCCCTTGACAACGGACGTCCCACCGATTCCGACAACGACGAGACGAGGACACCATGAGCACAGCTAACATTGGGCATTATATCAACGGGCAAATGTCAGCCGGCGAGTCCGGCCAGCAACAGGCCGTCACCAACCCGGCCACCGGCCAGGTGTCCGGTCAGGTGGCCCTGGCCTCCCAGGCCGATGTGGACAGCGCCGTGGCCGCCGCTGAGGCTGCTTTCCCGGCCTGGGCCGATACCCCGCCGCTCCGTCGCGCCCGGGTGATGTTCAAGTTTCTCCAGCTGCTCAATGAGCATAAGGATGACCTGGCGCGTGCCATTACCCTGGAGCATGGCAAGGTATTTACCGACGCCCAGGGCGAGGTGGCGCGCGGCATCGATATCGTCGAGTTCGCCTGCGGCATTCCACAACTGCTCAAGGGTGACTATACCGAGCAGGTCAGCACTGGCATCGATAACTGGACCCTTCGCCAGCCTCTGGGCGTCGTCGCCGGTATCACCCCCTTCAACTTCCCGGTCATGGTGCCGATGTGGATGTTTCCCGTCGCCCTCGCCACCGGCAACACCTTCATCCTCAAGCCGAGCCCCCTGGATCCCAGCGCCTCGCTGTTGATCGCCGACCTGCTCAAGCAGGCGGGGCTGCCGGATGGCGTCTTCAACGTGGTGCAGGGCGACAAGGAGTCGGTGGAGTCGCTGATCGATCATCCCGACGTCAAGGCGCTCTCCTTCGTCGGTTCCACGCCTATCGCCAACCTGATCTACGAGCGTGGTGCCCGCCACGGCAAGCGCGTGCAGGCCCTGGGCGGCGCCAAGAACCACATGGTGGTGATGCCCGATGCCGACCTCGACAAGGCCGTGGATGCGCTGATCGGCGCCGCCTACGGCAGTGCCGGTGAGCGCTGCATGGCGATCAGCGTGGCGGTGCTGGTGGGGGATGTGGCCGACGAGCTCGTGCCGCGGCTGGCCGAGCGGGCGCGCGCGCTCAAGGTCAAGAACGGCCTGGAGCTGGATGCCGAGATGGGCCCCATCGTCACCGCCCAGGCGCATCAGCGCATCACTGGCTATATCGAGAAGGGTGTGAGCGAGGGCGCCGAACTGGTCGTCGATGGTCGAGACTTCGATGCTGCCGCGACCGGCGACGAGTGCGCCGAGGGTTTCTGGATGGGCGGTTCGCTGTTCGACCACGTCACCCCGGAGATGACCATCTACAAGGAGGAGATCTTCGGCCCGGTGCTGGCTTGCGTGCGGGTGCCTGACATCGCCACCGCCATTCAGCTGATCAATGACCATGAATTCGGCAACGGCGTGAGCTGTTTCACCGAGAGCGGCAGCGTGGCCCGCGAATTCGGTCGTCGCATCCAGGTGGGCATGGTCGGCATCAACGTGCCGATCCCGGTGCCCATGGCCTGGCACGGCTTCGGCGGCTGGAAGCGCTCGCTGTTCGGCGACACCCACGCCTACGGCGAGGAAGGCGTACGCTTCTACACCAAGCAGAAGTCGATCATGCAGCGTTGGTCGGACTCCATGCATGGCGGCTCCGAGTTCGCCATGCCGACCCATAAGTAATGCTGCCGATCACTGAATGAGCGAGAGGCGCCGGGGACGACGTGAAGAGGAAGTTATGTCGTCACCGGCACAGCCTCGAGTGACGTCATCACCGAGAGCGTGCCATGGCTGACCAGGAATTCGACTATATCGTGGTGGGGGCCGGCACCGCCGGCTGCCTGCTGGCCAACCGCCTGAGCGCCGACCCGGCCAACCGGGTGCTGCTGATCGAGGCGGGAGGGCGAGACAACTACCACTGGATCCATATCCCGGTGGGCTATCTCTACTGCATCAACAATCCGCGCACTGACTGGTGCTTCCGCACCGAAGCCGACTCCGGCCTCAACGGCCGGGCGCTGATCTATCCCCGGGGCAAGACCCTGGGCGGCTGCTCCAGCATCAACGGCATGCTCTATATCCGCGGCCAGTCGCGCGACTATGACAGCTGGGCCGAGGCCACCGGCGACGACGCCTGGCGCTGGGAGAACTGCCTGCCCGACTTCATGAAGCACGAGGACCACCATCGCCTGGATGCCGGCGGCGATGCCGACGGTGCCCACCGCGACTACCATGGCCATGGCGGCGAGTGGCGGGTGGAGAAGCAGCGCCTCAAATGGCAGGTGCTCGACGATTTCGCCACCGCGGCCGTGGAAGCCGGTATCCCGCGGACCCGCGACTTTAACCGCGGCGACAACGAGGGGGTCGACTACTTCGAGGTCAACCAGCGGTCAGGATGGCGCTGGAACACCGCCAAGGCCTTCCTGCGTTTGGCCGAGAAACGCGACAACCTCACCCTGTGGCACTCCACCCAGGTGCTGGGGCTCATGTTTGAAGGACGTGGCGAGACCGGCCAGGGCAATCAGCCGCGCTGCACCGGCGTGCGGGTTGATCACGAGGGGAAGCCGACGTCGGTAAATGCCGCCCGCGAGGTGATCCTCTCCGCCGGTGCCATCGGCTCGCCGCAGCTGCTGCAGCTCTCCGGTATCGGCCCGGCCGACCTGCTGCGCGAGCATGACATCCCGCTGATCCATGACCTGCCGGGGGTCGGCGAGAACCTGCAGGACCACCTGCAGATCCGCTCGGTGTATCGGGTGAAGGGCGCCAAGACCCTCAACAGCATGGCCAACTCGTTGGTCGGCAAGGCGAAGATCGGCCTGGAATACGTCCTGAAGCGCTCCGGCCCCATGAGCATGGCGCCGTCTCAGCTGTGTGCCTTCACGCGCAGCTCCGATGAGTACGAGCATCCCAATATCGAGTACCACGTTCAGCCGCTCAGTCTTCCCGCCTTCGGCCAGCCACTGGACGACTTCCCGGCAATCACGGCGAGTGTGTGCAACCTCAATCCGACCAGCCGTGGCACGGTGCGCATCAAGAGCGCCGACCCGCGACAGGCGCCGGCCATTGCCACCAATTACCTGAGCACCCCGGAGGATCGCAAGGTGGCGGCGGACTCGCTGCGGGTCACGCGCCGCATCGCCGAGCAGCCGGCCTTCGCGAAATATTCGCCCGAGGAGGTCAAGCCCGGAGTGGAGTACCAGAGCGACGATGACCTGGCTCGCCTGGCCGGCGATATTGGCACCACTATCTTTCACCCGGTGGGCACCACCAAGATGGGGCGTGACGACGACCCCATGGCGGTGGTGGACGCCCGCCTGCGGGTGCGTGGAGTAGCGGGGCTACGGGTAGTGGATGCCAGCGTCATGCCTACCATTACCAGTGGCAACACCAATTCACCCACCCTGATGATCGCGGAGAAAGCGGCGGGGTGGATATTGGCAGAAACGGATTGAACGACCCTTGTGGTTTTCCGTCCGAGTGGCGGTAACGCCAATCTTGAGCGCATGGCCCAGGAATAGGGGGCCATGACCACTGCCTGGCCGCACGACCTGGACTTGATCCAGGGTGTCCGCCACTGCACGGAGCTGGCCAACACGTTCACCGGTGACGAGGTGCAGATCGACGGCACCCTGATGCCCTCCTTCCCGGCGCTCGTCGCCGGCCTGCCGGCGACCCTTCTGTGTGATCAACCCTCGAACACCATCCGTCGTCGCCGGATGGCAGGTGCTACCCCTACTCCCAACCAAGGAGACCGTTATGCCATTTGTTACAATTTCACTTCTAAAAGGCCGGCCCGAGGCCTATGTCAAGGCCATTGCCGACGGCGTGAATGCCGCGGTCATCGATACCATGGGGTTTCCCGAGGACGACCGTTATCAGGTCATTCATCAATGCGAGCCTTCCTGCCTGGAGTATCAAGACCGACAGGCGGAGCGGGTCATGATGCATCTGGTCATGCGCAGTGGTCGTTCGGATGATGCCAAGAAAGCGTTCTATGCCCGTGTGGTCGAGACCCTTGCCCACAACCCGGGGATCGATCCTGGCAACGTGTTCATCACGATTACGGAGAACAATGATATCGACTGGTCGTTTGGGGACGGTATCGCCCAGTTCTGTACAGCGTAGCGTTGCCACGCCGCGCGTCGCGGAGAGAAGGCTGCGTGCTGGATTCTCGATGCCGGGTAACGTCGCTGTCACACTGTGCAAATAGTGTTTGACCTGCGCCCGGCATCGGCGCACTATGCGCGCAGTAGGTTAGCAATTGGAACATCGCAAGTGGTCATCGAAAGCTCATGGCGTCGATCTCCCGGTGAAAGTTTCTTGTTTTACCCACTGCAACTCGGGTATTTCCCGGCACTATCTAACGCTATTCGAGGATTTCGATAATGGCTACTGGCACTGTTAAGTGGTTCAACGACACTAAAGGCTTCGGCTTCATTTCTCCGGACGACAACGGTGACGATCTGTTCGCTCACTTCTCCGAGATCAAGGCTGAAGGCTTCAAGTCCCTGCAAGACGGTCAGAAGGTTTCCTTCGACGTCACCCAGGGCAAGAAAGGCCTCCAGGCTTCCAACATCCAGGTCATCGGCTGAACGTCGACCGACCCTGATGTGACTGCCTCTCGGCAGGTGAGAAAGGCCCGCGAAAGCGGGCCTTTCTCGTTGTGGGCCTTCGATTTATATGTTCCAATAAAGCATAAATAGATTTCTAAAAATAACTTTTTAGAATAACCGACGACGGTCACAATGGGGCTTTCCCGATCGTTACCGGATCTCCCCATGTCGCTGGATGCTTGGCTCTCTCTCGCCGTCGTCATCGCCGTCTTCCCCTTGATGGCCTTCTCGCGTCTGGGCTCGGACATCGTGCTGCTCGGTGCGGTGATTCTGCTGCTGACGCTGGGGGTCATCGAACCCAGCCAGGCCCTGGCGGGCTTCTCCAGCACGGGCTTGTTCACCGTGGCCTTCATGTATGTGCTGGTCACGAGTATCCGCGAAACCGGCGGCATCGATCTGATCATCCGCCATGTGCTGGGACGCCCCCGCAGCGAGAGGAGGGCGCTAGTGCGGTTGCTGCTTCCGGTCGCCTCGTTGAGCGGCTTCCTCAACAATACCCCGGTGGTGGCGACCTTCATCCCGGCCGTGCTGAGCTGGAGCCGGCGCGTCTCTGTGCCGGCGCATCGCCTGCTGATGCCGCTCAGTTTCGCCTCGATCCTCGGCGGCACCATCACCCTGTTCGGCACCAGCACCAACCTGGTCGTGCATGGCCTGCTGATCGATCGCGACCCGTCCCTGGCCATGGGGCTGTTCGACATCGCCTGGGTGGGCGTGCCGGTGGCGGTGGTGGGCCTGGCCTACCTGGTCCTGCTGGGGCCTCGGCTGCTGCCGGCAAGGCGCGGGGCCGAGGCGGCCTTCGAGAATCCCCGCGAGTTCACCATCGAGATGGAGGTGGACGCCGGCGGTCCTCTGGTCGATCGTACGGTGGAGGAGGCCGGGCTGCGCCACCTCCAGGAGCTGTTCCTGGTGGAGATCGAGCGCGAGGGCAACATCGTCAGCGTGGTGGGGCCGGGCGAGCGACTCAAGGGTGGCGACCGGCTGGTGTTCGCCGGCACCAGCGAGGGGGCCGTGGAACTGCAGCAGATCCGCGGCCTGGTGCCGACCCGTCAGGGCGAATCGAGCCTCGAGAAGGACTTCAAGGAGCGCCGCCTGGTGGAAGCCGTGGTCTCCGACCAGTGCCAGTTCATCGGCCGGCGCATTCGCGACGGCCACTTCCGGACCCTCTATGGTGCCGCCGTGCTGGCGGTGTGCCGCGGCGGCGAACGGGTCGCCGGCAACCTCGGCCAGATCCGCCTGCAGCCCGCCGACGTGCTGCTGCTGGAGGCGCGCCCGCCCTTCATCGAGCGTCATCGCCAGTCTCGCGATTTCCTGCTGATCAGCAAGGTCAACGGCTCGGCCCGTCCGGTCCACGAGAAGGCCGGGCTGGCCTGGGCGATCCTGGCCGGCGTGGTGCTGCTGGCCACCCTGGGCGTGATGAGCATGATGAATGCCGCTATGCTGGGGGCGGCCCTGGCGCTGGGCACCGGCTGCTGCACGGTGGGTGCGGCCAAGCGGGGGCTGGACACCCAGGTGCTGCTGACCATCGCCGCCTCCTTCGGACTCGGCGCGGCGCTGGAAAGCTCGGGGGCGGCGACCACCCTGGCCGACCTGGCCCTGGGGCTGGCCGACGGCAATCCCTGGCTGCTGCTGGGTGCGGTCTATGTGCTGGTGACTCTGCTGACCTCCCTGGTCACCAACAACGCCGCTGCGGTGATCACCTTTCCGGTGGTCATGGCCAGCGCCGAGAGCCTTGGCGTGAACCCGATGCCCTTCGTAGTGGCAGTGATGTTCGCCGCCTCGGCCAGCTTCCTGACGCCCATTGGCTACCAGACCAACCTGATGGTCTTCGGGCCCGGTGGTTACCGCTTCGGTGACTTCCTGCGCCTCGGTGGGCTCCTGAACCTGCTGACCGCCGTGTTGGCC
>NZ_JAVLBC010000166.1:0-7158 GCF_031581305.1 Halomonas sp. | reverse complement strand
GCTGATGGCCCTGGGCGCCTCGGATGCCGAGGCCCTGCGTCAGGCCCTGGAGTATGCCCGCTTCCTGCCGCTGCTGATGCCCAGCGAGGCCTTCATCACCGGCATGCTGATGAGCATCCTGCTGGTCTACCATCCCGGCTGGGTCGCCACCTTCAACGATCACCGGTATATCGATACGAAATAGCCGTGCCCGGTGGCTCATGCAGACAACGCCGGTTCGACGCCTTGATTGGCGCCTTGTCAGGTGCTGGGCTTGTTCATTCTGACTGACCAACCGCTGCACGGACGATCTCGTCGGTTTCCTCGCGTGACGTTATGGGCTGCCGATCGAGCGATATACCAGGGAAGAAGTCGTTACCTTCCTCTCGACTAGCGCGGGCAATCTGTTTTAATTCAAGGATATAGGGGTAACATTTCCGGAGACTGCGTCCATGAATACACCCCAGCATGTGATAGCTTTCATGAACCGCCACATCCGATGGTCTCTGAAGCAATTGGTTGAATGTGAGCGTTTTTCCTACCACGTACCCTCGGGTGTGCGTATTGGTTTCGACGGCACCGAGAATTTCAGGTGCAAACCACGAGATGAGGAAGTCACCGAAGTTGCGTCCCACAACTGCCATCAGCCGATCGCAAGGGGGTTCCAGTGGCCGAAGCGCGACTTCTTCAAGGATTCCATTCATCCAGAATGCGGGACGTTTCCATTGCCTTATCCAGGGGATTTCCACTTCCAGATTGAAGATGGAGAGTTCGTCGCTCATCTTCTTGAATAATGTTCTAGCGCTACTCTCTGTAATGCCCTCGTCAACGAGTAAGCACACTCTCAATTTTTCCACTGGGCCGAAATCGATGGTGTTCAAGGCATCAAGATCATGTTTCCCAACCGTCGTGCAGGCGGAGGTGAGCATGGCCAACAGGATCGGAAGTACTCGTGCCATCTTGATGCGCTGCATACCAATACCTCACCAGCCTGATGCATAGCGTAATGGCTAATGGCGTCGCATCTATAATCCTCGTGTCCATACTGACCATGCCACCCTTTCAATAGAGCTCGTAACTCATCACCCTACAAGCTTGAATCACGCAAGGTCTACAGCGGCAGGGCCAACTGCTGCCTCGCTTCTTCCGGCACCAGGCGCACGCCGACCCCGAGCAGGCGCACGGGGCGGCGGGCGCGGGCCCAGGCCTGTTTCAGCAGGCGGGTGTAGTTCTCGGCATCGGGGGTGAGCCCGCGGCTTTCCAGGGTGGTGAGGCTGAAGTCATCGAAGCGGACCTTGACGAAGAGCCCGGCCAACGGCGGGTGGCCGTGGCGTTCCAGCCGGCCCTGCAGTTTGTCGCAGAGCGGGGCGAGGGCGGCGCTGGCGGTCGCGAGGTCGGGCAGGTCGCGATCGAAGGTAGTCTCCACGCTCACCGACTTGCGCTCCCACTCGACGCGTACTGGGCGCTCGTCGAGGCCGCGGGAGAGCTCGAAGAGCCGGCGTCCGAACTTGCCGAATTCGTCCAGCAGACGCTCGATGGGGAGCTCGCGCAGCTCGGCGCAGGTGGCGATGCCCATGGCGTCGAGCTTGCTACCGGTGGCCGGCCCCACGCCGTGGAGTTTCTTGACCGGCAGGTCGCGCACGAAGGCATCGACCTGCTGAGGCGGGATCACTGTCAGGCCATCGGGTTTCTCCCAGTCACTGGCGATCTTGGCCAGGAACTTCGACGGCGCCGCGCCCACCGAGACGGTAATCCCGGTGCGCCGATAGCACTCCTCCTTGAGCCATTCGGCCATCCAGGTCGCGCTGCCGCGAAAGCCCTCGACCTCGGTGACGTCCAGGTAGGCCTCATCCAGTGACAGCGGCTCCACCAGCGGGGTGAGTTCGTGGAACACCGCCTGGATCTGGCGCGACACCTCGCGATACTTCTCGAACTGGCCCCGCATCAGCGTCAGATGGGGGCAGAGGCGCAGGGCCCGGGCGGTGGGCATGGCGGAGTGGATGCCGTAGGTGCGTGCAGGATAGTTGCAGGTGGCGATCACCCCACGCTGCTCCCGCGAGCCGCCGATGGCCAGCGGGATGTCGCGCAGAGCGGGGTTGTCACGCATCTCCACGGCGGCGAAGAAGCAGTCGCAGTCGGCGTGGAGGATCTTGCGGATTTGACTCATACGATCAGGAAGGCACCCGAAACTGTAGGCCCGGTAAGCGACAGCGCACCGGGCAGGCCTCGCCGGATTCGCCTACGGCTTATCCGACCTCTCCTAGCCCAGCGCCTGGCCGCTGCCGCCGCGGATCACACCCACGCCGATGCCCTCGATCTCCAGCGGGTCGTGGCGCAGGTCCACCTCGATGGGGGCAAAGTCAGGGTTTTCGGCCTCCAGGGTGACCACATGGCCCTGACGGTGGAAGCGCTTGACGGTGACCTCGTCTTCCAGTCGCGCCACCACGATCTGGCCGTCGCGGATGCGCTCGGTGCGATGCACGGCCAGCAGGTCGCCCTCGAGGATGCCGACATCCTTCATGGACAGCCCTCGCACCCGCAGCAGGTAGTCGGCACGCGGCGTAAAGTACTCCGGGGGCAATGGGCAGTAGCGGTCGATATGCTCGGCGGCCAGTATCGGGCTGCCGGCGGCCACCTCGCCGATGATCGGCAGGCCCTGCGGTGTCTCCTCCAGCCCCTCGTCGTTGGCAGCTTCTGGCTCCTGGGCGGGCAAGCGGATGCCCCGGGAGGTGCCGCGGATCACCTTGATCGCCCCCTTGCGCTCCAGGGCGCGCATGTGCTCCTCGGCAGCATTGGCCGACTTGAAGCCCAGCGCCCGGGAGATCTCCGCCCGGGTCGGCGGGTAGCCCAGCTCGTTCATGGTCTTGACGATGAAGTCGTACACATTCTGCTGCCGGGCCGTGAGAGAGCGACTCATGGGACCTCCAGGATCGGTAACCAGGGAGTGACGATCGCTTCGCCACTTGTCTGTTCAAGTATACAGCATGACTTTCCATCCAGTAAAAAGGAAGGAGGGAGCAAGGGAGAACGGTGAAAGGTGTTCGCGTTTCAAACGCTCGGATCACTTCGTTATTGAGCCATGTCCTGTCCTGTCATACACTCCCGGAGTTTTCAAACAAATGTTTCCAACCACATGGAGCCGTTGTCCATGGCCCAGCAGCCCGACACCGTCACGCGCATTCTCGATACCGCCGAGGTGCTGTTCGCCGAGCGGGGCTTCGCCGAGACCTCGCTGCGTCACATCACCAGCAAGGCCAAGGTCAACCTGGCGGCGGTCAACTACCATTTCGGCTCCAAGAAAGCGTTGATCCAGGCGGTGTTCGCACGCTACCTTGACCCCTTTACCGTTCGCTTCCACGCCGCCCTCGACGAGCTCGAGGCGCGCCACGCGGGCGGCGTCATCCCGCTGGAGGCGCTGCTGGAGACCATGGCGCGCAGCGTGCTCGAGGTGCCGGCGGAGCGTCATAGCCTCAAGGTCTTCATGCGCTTGCTGGGGCTCGCCTACAGCCAGGCCCAGGGCCACCTGCGCCGCTACATCCAGGAAGAGTACGGCAGTGTCTTCACCCGCTTTACCGAGCTGGTGCGTCTGGCCACGCCGGACCTGCCCGACGCCGAGCGCTTCTGGCGGCTGCACTTCATGCTGGGCACGGTGATCTTCACCCTCTCCGGACTGGATGCCCTGCGCGACATCGCCGAGAAGGACTACGGCGAGCGCGTCAACGTGCGTGACCTGGTGCGCCGCCTGCGCCCGGTGGTCGTGGCGGCCATGAACGCGCCGCTGCCCGAGCCCGCGCCGGCCCAGCGCGAGGTCGGCTGATGCGTACGCCCTGGCTCACCGAGCTACCGCCGGAGGAGAGGCCGTGGCTGGAGATCGACACTGCTACCCAGCGGCTCACCGTCTGGCGAGGGCGGGAGGTCAACTGGCGGTGCCCGGTCTCCACGGCCGCCAACGGCACCGGAGAGGAGGAGGGCAGCGGCGCCACGCCCCTCGGCTGGCACACTATTCGCGCTGTCATCGGTGCGGGCAACCCGCCGGGTAGCGTCTACCGCGGCCGCCGGCCCACCGGCGAGGTGTACAGCGAGGTGTTAGCGGCTGACCACCCGGGCCGCGACTGGATCCTCACCCGTATCCTCTGGCTCAGCGGCCTGGAGCCCGGGCGTAACCGCGGCGGCAGGGTCGACTCCCAGCGGCGCTATATCTACCTGCACGGTACTCCGCCGAGCGAACCCATGGGTGTTCCCCGTTCCCATGGCTGCATCCGGCTGCGCGATGACGACCTGCTGGCGCTGTTCGATGTGGTCCTGCCGGGCACGCCGGTATGGCTGCACGACTGAGCAGCCCTCGGCCTTGGCCGCTTGGTGTTCAGGAAAACTCAGCGGTAAAATACCTCATTCCCAAAAAATGATTACATTAGTTCATTTGAATCATCAATTTGGTTGATGAGGGTCAGATCAAAGGCAGTCTAGTACACGACCATGCAAGCCACTGAACTGGCGAACGCCGCTGGACGTCTACCCGAGGTATTCAAGAAATCGGTCGCCGGACCGAATGTTCTTCAATAGCCTTGTATGGGGAACGTGAAACCGCCATGGAAAGGGCGATCCAGGACACCACAACGAAGCGCCAATTTCAGGCCGTCAGCGCGAGGCCGTCTTGCAGCGTTGCGGCTGCAAGGACATCAGGGGGGGCCGAGGCATGTCAGATGATTCACTCCATAGCAGCGCTGCCATCTTCGAGCATGCCCCCGTTGGCCTCGCCGGATTGGATATCGAGGGCGTCCTGGTGCAGGTGAACCCCTACTTTGCGCGCCTGCTCGGTTGGCGCATCGATCAGCTGGAGGGGTGCCGCTTGCATGACCTGATCGTCGAGTCGTACGGCATGGCGTTTACGGCTTGTCTGGCGGACATCGCTCGCGGCATCCAGGTCGAGCGTCGTCTCGAAATCCTGCTCAAGCGTGGTGACAACGACATGGTCTGGGTCAACATGACCCTGGTTCGGATGGCGGAGTCTCTCGAAGAGGGGCGACAACGACTCTCGATGATCGCGGAAATCAGGGAATGTCACGGGAAGGACAATCAGACGCTGGTGGACCGCCTGATGCAGGTCAGTCCGGCCGTGGTCTATACGATGCGGCCCGACGATCTGGCCACCATGACCTTTGTCAGCCAGAACGTGACGACCGTTACCGGTTGGTCGCCGCAGGCGCTGATAGGCCGGCCTGACTGGCTGGAGGAGCACGTCCATCCGGACGATTTCCAGCGGGTCTACCGTGATCTGACTCGCTGGCTCGTGCGTGATGCCCCCGGTTATGCCCGGATCCACTATCGTCAACGCACTCCGGAAGGTCGCTGGCAGTGGCTGGATGATCAGCTGACGACGGTCCGGGATTCCCGGGGCCGAATCATCGAGCTGGTGGGGGCCTTTCGCGATGTCACCGACCGTATTGAAATCACCCAGCGGCTGGAGAAGCTTGCTCGCAACGTCCCGGGTTTACTCTTCCAGTATCGTCAACAGCCGGACGGACAGGCCCAGTTCACTTATGCCAGCGAGGGTGCGCTCAATATCCTTGGCCTGCCTCACGAGGAGATGGAAGCCGATGCCGCGAAGGCCTTCGGCCGAGTCCACCCCGACGATCTACCGCCGCTCCTGGCCAGCATCGAGGCATCACGACGCCATCTGACTCCGTGGCAGTTGCGGCTGCGTCTCCTGCATCCGCAACGCGGCGAGATCTGGCTGGAAGGGCGGTCCTCACCGGAAGTGGAAGAGGACGGAAGCGTACTCTGGCATGGTGTCCTCCTGGATATCACCCGGCAGGTGGTCGCCGAGGAGGCCTTGCAACAGAGCCGAACGGAGCTGGCAGAAGCCCAGCAGCTGGCTCATCTGGGTAGCTGGATATGGGATGTCGCCACAGATGACCTGCGCTGGTCAGAGGAGGTGTTCCGCATCTTCGGTGTGACGCCTGACGCCTTTACCCCGACTTTCGAGGGGTTCTTGCAACGGGTCCACGCTGATGACCGCGAAAGCGTCAGGGCAGCAGTGGACGAGGCACTGCAAGGATCGCCTTACCTGATCGGCTTTCGGATCCTGTGGCCAGATGGTTCCGAGCGCATTGTCGATGCCCGAGGGTCGGTCGAGTTCTCCACCAACGATCAGCCGCTGCGCATGATCGGGACGCTGCTGGACGTTACCCGCCTTCGAGCGATGGAGGCGGAACAGCGACTGCTTGCCGCCACCTTCCAGAGTAGCCAGGCGATCTTCATCACGGATTCAGCGGGCATGATCCAGCGGATCAACCCCGGGTTCACGGCCCTTTTGGGGTATACCCCCGATCAGGTAGTTGGCCGGAATCCTCGCATCTTCCACTCTTATGTGCAGGGCCCCGAATTCTACAAGAACATTTTTGATCAGATCGAAGAAAAAGGGTACTGGGAGGGTGAGATCTGGAATCTGCACCGCTCGGGGAAGGTAATCCCCCTACATGAGTTCATCACGGCTATCTATGATCCCGGTGGCCGGCTCGAGCATTACATCGCGACCTTCTTCGATATCAGCCGGCAGAAGGAACTGGAGAGTTGCCTTGAATATCAAGCCTCGTATGACCCACTGACGGGGACAGCCAATCGACGTCACATCGAGCCCCTCATGGAGCATGAGGCTCGCAGGGCAAGTCGTTACGGAACCCCCTGCACCCTTGTGATGCTGGATCTGGACCACTTCAAGGCAGTCAACGACACTTTCGGCCACGATCTCGGCGACGAGGTACTACGCAGGGTTGTCGAGACACTGAAGGAGCGACTGCGCGATACCGATGTCCTGGGGCGCTGGGGAGGCGAGGAATTCATTGTATTGCTACCCGATACGCGGGGTGATCACGCCAGGCAGGTGGCCGAACAGCTGCGCATTCGCGTCGAACAGACGGAGATGCCCGAGGCGGGGCATGTAACGATCAGCCTTGGGGTTTCCGAATATCACCCCGCTGAATCCATCAAGGATTGGATCAAGCGAGCGGACGACGCCATGTATGCCGCCAAGAAAGCCGGCCGCAATCGGGTGGGATAAGACCGCTCGGCGTCTCCCGACGAATGTGAGGCCCCGGAGGGGAGCCCCCATCTGCCAACGCCGCTGACACCCAGGGGTGGCAGCAATCAATAATATACGATGCTGTAAACATCCCTTAT
>NZ_JAVLBC010000165.1:0-7217 GCF_031581305.1 Halomonas sp. | reverse complement strand
GGGTGACCATGGAAGCCAGGGAGAATTGGCTGAAGCCGGCCGCGACGCCGATGGCACCGGCCAGCCAGATCGAGGCCCCGGTGGTAATGCCGTGAACACTGGTGCCGCTGCGAATGATGCTGCCGGCCCCCAGGAAGCCGATCCCCCCGATCACCCCTTCGACGATGCGGGTGGGGTCGATGCGTGCGGAGGGGTCTCCTTCGGCGGTGGCGAACAGGATCTCCAGCCCCACGATCAGGAAGGCCGCGGCCCCCAGAGCCACCAGCATATGCGAACGCAGTCCCGCGGACTTGCCGCGCAGCTCACGCTCCAGGCCCAGCACCAGCGCCAGGCCGGCGGCCACGCCCAGCCGGGCGAACATGTCGAGCAGCGAGATCTCGCTTTCCATGACACCTCCTTGAGCTGAAAAGACCGCCGAGGGTCGTGGGGTGAGGCAAGGCAGGGCCGGCTTCACTGATACGATATCGCCTATCCCCACCCCCGGATAACCGCGAAGCCGCCTATTCGCGTCGTCGATAGGTCCAGGCGCGGCGGCCATCCGCCAGCGTCACCCGAACGCGATCATAGCGAATGCCAAGCCTCTCGTAGCGATCCAGGCGGGCCAGCTCCCCGGCATCGACGTTCAGTACCAGGCCTTCCACCTCCCCGAGAGGGGCCTCCTCGAGATCCAGATCATTGCGCCGGTAGCCCTCCAGCACGGCCGCCTCGGGGTCGCCGACGCGGCCGTAGACCAGCCAGCGGACCGGCGCATGGGTGAGGGTGCCATAGACGAAGACCCGATGGGGCCCCTCCTGGACGGGCGCCAGGTGGTCGGGGCGGTCGTAGGTCCAGGGGCTGAGCAGGGAGAGCCACAGCCAGCCGGCCAGGGCCAGTGGCGTGCCGAGGGCCAGCGCCCCCAGCCACTTGAAGGGTCGCATGGGGCATCCTTGTCGTGGTCCGAAGGCCATCCTGCCACGATCGGGCCGGCGACTTAAGCCGCCGGTACGGCTCTGCTAGGATGGGACCTCCCCCATGACGTTCAGGAGGTGCCTCATGAGCCAGGCGAATCGCGACGACGTGGATTTCCGGGCACTGATGGGGGATGTTCGCCCCCTGCACGGCGCCACCAACCGGGCCGATCCCGGACGCGCTCGGCACGCGCCCAGCGAGGCGCAGCTGGCCAGGCGCGAGAGTGCGGCAGCCGAGACCGCGGGCCGCGACTTCCTTTCCGACGACTTCGTCGACCTGGTGCCGCCCTTCGATCCCCTGGCCTTCCACCGGGACGGCATCCAGCAGGCGGTGGTCGACCGCCTGCGCCACGGTGGCTACCCGGTGCAGGCCAGCCTGCACCTGCTGCGTCGGCCCCTGGAGGAGTGCCGGCGCCTGCTGCCGCCCTTCATCCGCGAGGCCTACGCCCACGACCTGCGCTCGGTATTGATCGTCCATGGCCGGGGGCGCGAGATCGACAGCCCGCCCAACGTGCTGCGTTCCTACCTGGCGAAGTGGCTCGGCGCCTTCGACGAGGTGCAGGCCTTCGTCTCGGCAGGCCAGGCAGAGGGCGGCCTGGGCGCAACCTGGGTGATGCTGCGCAAGAGCGAACGGGCAAGGTCCGCGAACCGGGAGCGCCAGCAGAAGCGGCGCGGCTGAGGTCATCAGGAAAACGACGCTGCCGGCCCGAGGGCCGGCAGCGTGCTCCATTACGCCAGGGGCGTCAGGCCAGCGCGGATTGCGCGCGCCGCTGTGCGAGTTCGCGCAGGCGACGACGGAACAGCGGTTCGGGGGTGTCGGTGCCTGGCTGGTAGCCGCGACTGAAGGTGTCCAGGGCGCGCAGCGCATCCTCGACGACCTGGTCCTCGCGCAGCGAGAAGCCATCGAAGCCGCAGCGGGACATGTAGAACAGCTGGTCGATCAGCACATCGCCCAGGGCGCGGATCTGGCCCCGGTAGCCATACCGCTCACGCAGCAGTCGGGCGATGCTGTAGCCCCGACCATCGGTGAAGGTCGGGAAGTCGATGCCGACCAGCGGGGCCGTCATCAGCTCGTCGGCCAGCGCCGGCGTGAGCTCGGTGTCGCTGGGCAGCCAGGGGGCCAGGTCGTCGCGCCGGCCGGCAGCCTGCCACACCGCCAGGGGGACCAGGGCGGGACCCTGCGCCGGGGCGGCCTCCTCGTCGTGGCGGATCCAGTGGTCCTCGACCAGGCGGCGCTTGACGATCAGCGGGCGGTTGACGGTCTGCTCAGGCATAGACACGCTCCTTGAAGGGTTTGAGGCCGATGCGGCGATAGGTATCGAGGAAGGTCTCGTCGGGCTGGCGGTTGCCGACATAGACCTGCAACAGCTTGTCGATCACCTCCGGCACGTCCGCGCGGAAGAACGAGGGACCCAGGATCTTGCCCAGGGAGGTGCCATTGCCCTGGCTGCCCCCCAGCGAGATCTGGTAGTACTCCTCGCCCTTCTTGTCGACGCCGAGGATGCCGATGTGGCCGACATGGTGATGGCCGCAGGCATTCATGCAGCCGGAGATATTGAGCTCCAGCGGCCCCAGGTCGTAGAGGAAGTCCAGGTCCTCGAAGCGCTCCTGAATGGCGTGGGCGACCGGGATGGACTTGGCATTGGCCAGGCCGCAGTAGTCCCCGCCGGGGCAGCAGATCAGGTCGGCCAGTGTCCCCACCGTGGGGTTGGCCATGCCCAGGGCCTCCAGCCGCCGCCAGAGCGCCTCGAGGCGGTCCACCGGCACGTCGGTGAGCACCAGGTTCTGCTCGTGGGTGACCCGCAGCTCGCCGTGGCCGAACGCGTCGGCGAGGTCGGCGATGGCTGCCATCTGCTCCGAGGTAACGTCCCCGGGGGAGTGCTCGCGACGCTTGAGCGACAGGGTCACGGCCTTGTAGCCGGACACCTTGTGGTCACTGACATTGTTGGTGACGAAGCGCGCGAAGGCGCGATTCTCGCCGCGCAGCCGCTCGAAGGCCGCGATGGCCTCCGCCGGCACCTCACGGCGCGGCGGCTCGATAAAGTGCGCCGCCACGGCCTCGACGGCGCCCTGGGTCAGGGTCTGGGGGCCATCCTTGAGGTGGGCCCACTCCTCCTCGACGCGGCGACGGAACTCGTCGACGCCCAGTGCCTTGACCAGGATCTTGATGCGCGCCTTGAACTTGTTGTCGCGCCGACCGAACTGGTTGTAGACCCGGACCAGCGCTTCCAGGTAGGTCAGCAGGTGCTGCCAGGGCAGGTCCTCGCGGACCACCTCGCCGATCATCGGCGTGCGCCCCAGCCCGCCGCCGGCCAGCACCTTCACGCGCACCTCGCCATCGCGATCGCGCCACAGGCGCAGGCCCACGTCATGGACCTGGATGGCGGCGCGGTCCTCGACGGCGCCGGTCACGGCGATCTTGAACTTGCGCGGCAGGTAGGCGAACTCGGGGTGGAAGGTCGACCATTGGCGGATCAGCTCGCACCAGGGGCGCGGGTCGACCTCCTCGTCGGCCGCCACACCGGAGAACTGGTCGGTGGTGGTGTTGCGGATGTCGTTGCCGCTGGTCTGGATGGCGTGCATCTGCACGCTGGCGAGATCGGCGAGGATATCCGGCACGTCCTCGAGCTTCGGCCAGTTCAGTTGCAGGTTGGTGCGGGTGGTGAAATGGCCGTAGCCGCGATCATAGCGGGCGGCGATCTCGCCCAGCTTGCGCAGCTGATAGGAGGCCAGCATGCCGTAGGGGATGGCGATGCGCAGCATGGGGGCATAGCGCTGGATGTAGAGGCCGTTCTGCACGCGCAGCGGCAGGAACTCCTCCTCGCTGATTCGGCCCGCGAGATAGCGGCGCATCTGGTCGCGGAACTGGGCGACGCGTTCATCGACCAGGGTCTGGTCGTGGGTGTCGTAACGATACATTCAGCGCATTCCTGATGCCGGGAAGTGGCGGACTATGGCGCTACCTTACCGCCTGCCTTTTATTCAATAAAAGAATAAATGTTTATAGTTTATATGCAAAATGGAATGACGCGAGCTCAGATGGCCAGGTCCTGCCAGCGCCGCTGCTGCCAGATCAGCACGAAGCCGGCGGAGTTCAGGCCGCGATAGCCAAGCTGTACCCACCAGATACCGATGAGCCCTTGGTCGAGCACCACCCCGACCCACCAGGCCAGCGGCAGGAAGACCAGCCACTGCAGGCTGAGGGTGATCGCCATCACGGTGCGATGGGCGCCGGCCCCGAGAAGGGCCTGGGCGAACACCAGTGCCGCGGCGTCCAGCACGATCATCAACGCGGTGAGCTGAAGCGGCACGCGCCCCAGGGCGATAAGGTCCGTGTCGTGGAGAAAGAGGGCGAGCACGGCCTCGGGGAGCAACACCATCGGCACGGCCAGCACCGCCAGGCAGAGCCAGGCCAGTCGCACCACGTCCCAGCCCCAGCGGTGGGCCTCGCCATGGGCCTCGCGCCCCAGGGCCTGGCCGACCAGGCTCATCGCCGCCATGCCGAGGCCCACGCCGGGCAGGATCAACAGCAGCGAGAGGTTGACCAGCACGTGGCCCACGGCAACGCTGGCGGTGCCGATCTGGCCCAGGATCCAGAACAGCGCGGCATAGCCGGCGGCAAACCAGACCTGCTGGAAGGAGTGGGGCGTGGCCAGGCGCAGGGTCGTGGCCAGGGCCGTGCGCCGGGGAAGGCCGGCCAGGAAGCCGCTGGCGGTGGCGTGGCGCAGGCTGAGGCCGGCCCAGATGGCGAGCCCGGCGAAGAGCGACAGCGTGGTGCCGGCCCCGGCCCCGGCCACGCCCATGGCCGGCAGGCCGAGATGCCCGAAGATCAGGACGATGCTCGCCACCACGTTGATGGCATGCATCACCAGGATGATGCGCAGATAGAGGCCGGTCTGCTGGATGCCGTTCCAGTAGCCTCGGAAGCAGAAGATCATCGCCACCGGCATCAGCGAGACGACCCGCCAGCGAAAGTAGTCCACCGCCTCGGCATTGACTGCCGGGTCCTGGTTGATCAGCGCCATCAGGCGCGGCGCCTGCCACAGGCAGAGCAGGGTCAGGGGCAGGGCCACCGCCAGGGCGATCGCCAGGCCGGCGTTGAGCGCCATGGCGCGCCGCCCCCAGTCCTGTTCGCCGTGGCGACGGGCCGTCTGGGCCTGGACGCCGGAGGAGAGCCCGAAGACCACGGCGGTGATCAGGAAGATGGCGTAGCCGCCGATGCCCACGCCGGCGAGCGGCACCTCGCCGAGCGAGCCCACCAGGGCCGCGTCGATCAGGTTGAGCAGGCTCTGGGTGAGCATGCCGGCGATGATCGGCAGGGCGAGGCGCAGGATCGTCTGGCGGCGGGTGGGCTCGGGCAGCATCCGTGTTCCGGGCAGGTGAGGGCAGGTGAGGGCAGGCGGCCCGCCGCAGCGGGCCGGAAGGGTCAGGCCGGGTCGTAGGAGAGTACCGGCGCGAGCCAGCGCTCGAGCTCCTCGACGGCCATGCCCTTGCGACTGGCCAGCGCCTCGACCTGGTCCCGGGTGATCTTGCCGGTGGAGAAGTACGTCGAGCGCGGGTGGGAGAAGTACCAGCCGGCCACCGCGGCGGCGGGCCACATGGCGAAGTTCTCGGTGAGCTCGAGGCCGGTATTCTCGGTGGCCTGGAGCAGGCGGAACAGGGTCGCCTTCTCGGTGTGGTCGGGGCAGGCCGGGTAGCCGGGGGCCGGGCGGATGCCCTGGTACTTCTCGGCGATCAGGGCGTCGTTGTCCAAGGCCTCGTCGGGCACATAGCCCCAGAACTCCTTGCGCACCCGCTCGTGCAGGCGCTCGGCGAAGGCCTCGGCCAGGCGGTCGGTGAGCGACTGGACCAGGATGGCGTTGTAGTCGTCGCCGGCGGCCTTGTACTGCTCGGTCAGGGCCTCGACGCCGTGCCCGGTGGTGACGGCGAAGCCGCCGATCCAGTCGGGCTTGCCGCTCTCCCGGGGGGCGATGAAGTCGGCCAGGCTGTGGCAGACACCGTCGCGGTTCTTGGTGGTCTGCTGGCGAATGTGGTGCAGCCGCTCGATCACCTCGCTGCGCGACTCATCGGTATAGACCTCGATGACGTCGTCGTCGACGCTGTTCGCCGGCCACAGGCCGATCACGCCGCGGGCCTGGATGCGCTTCTCGTCGATCAGCTTGCGCAGCATCGCCTGGGCATCGGCGAACAGCTGGCGAGCCGCCTCGCCGACCTTGTCATCGTCGAGTATCTTCGGATACTTGCCGGCCAGCTGCCAGCTCATGAAGAAGGGGGTCCAGTCGATACGCTCGACGAGTTCCTCGATGTCATAGTCGTCGAACACCTCGATCCCGGTGATGGCCGGTCGCGGTGGCGTGTATTTGTCCCATTCCATGGCCGGCTTGCGCTGGCGTGCCTCGGCGTAGGAGAGGTCGGCCGCCTTGGGGCGTCGCTTGGCGTTGCGTTCGCGTACCGTCTCGTACTCGGTGCGGATCTCGTCGATATAGGTAGGCTTCAAGGCCGGGGAGAGCAGCCTGCCGGCCACGCCCACGGCCCGCGAGGCATCGGTGACGTAGATCACTGGATGCTCGTACTGGGGCTCGATCTTCACCGCGGTGTGGGCCTTGGAGGTGGTGGCGCCACCGATCAGCAGCGGCAGATCGAACCCCTGGCGCTGCATCTCCCTGGCCACGTGCACCATCTCGTCCAGCGACGGGGTGATCAGGCCGGAGAGGCCGATGATATCGGCGTTCTCGTCGCGGGCGGTCTGCAGGATCTTCTCGGTGGGCACCATCACGCCGAGGTCGATGACCTCGTAGTTGTTGCATTGGAGCACGACGCCGACGATATTCTTGCCGATATCGTGGACGTCCCCCTTGACCGTGGCCATGACGATCTTGCCCTTGGCCTGGCTCTCGGCACTCTTCTCGGCCTCGATGTAGGGGATCAGGTAGGCCACCGCCTGCTTCATGACCCGGGCCGACTTGACCACCTGGGGCAGGAACATCTTGCCGTCGCCGAAGAGGTCGCCGACCACGTTCATGCCATCCATCAATGGCCCCTCGATCACCTCGATGGGGCGCTGGGCTCGCTGGCGGGCGAGCTCGGTATCCTCCTCGATGTAGGCGGTGACCCCCTTGACCAGGGAGTGGGCAATGCGCTTCTCGACCTCCCAGCTGCGCCACTCCAGATCCTCCTTCTTGGCCGGGCCGCTGCCGTCGCCCTTGTACTTGTCGGCCAGGTCCAGCAGCCGCTCGGTACTGTCGCTGCGGCGATTGAGTACCACATCTT
>NZ_JAVLBC010000164.1:0-7240 GCF_031581305.1 Halomonas sp. | reverse complement strand
ATTGAAGAGGCGCGAGAAGCGCGTCCGCCACTCCTCGATGTCGAGCTCCCGGGCGTCGATCCCCAGGCGCTGGGGCTCGATGCGGATCAGTACCGGGATGGCGAAGCTCGAACGCGAACCTGGCTGGGGGGCGGTGAAGTTCCAGGGGACTGCGGCGACAGTGCCGATGCGTACGCCCCGGAATTCCACCGGGGCACCCTGGTTCAGGTCGCGCACGGAGTCCTCCACCAGCAGTACGTACTCCAGATAACGGTTGAAGGTTCCCTGGCGCGCGCTGTCCTCGTCCGGATAGAGATCGAAGGTGGTGCCCGCCTCGACGGGCCGACCACGCCTCAGATCCTCGGGCACACCGAAGGTGACCCCGCCACCGAGCAGCACCTCCAGGGACTCCAGGTTGGCGCGGAAGCCCTCCGAGTCCACCCGCAGATCGAAGCCGCTGGCCGACCAGAAGCGGGTGTTGTCGGTCACCAGGGTACGGTACGGGCTCTCGATGAAGATGTGGTGGTCCATGCGACGCCTGTCGACATCGAAGTTGGCCTCCTCGACCCGACCGACGATGAACCCCTGGTAGGTGACGGGGTCGCCCACGTTGAGCGAGTTGCCCAGCTGACTGATCAGGTTGATGCGTAGCCCCTCCGCCCCGGCCGGGGAGACCGGCGGTTGGTCGCTGACCTCGAATTCCCGCGCATCGATCTCGCTCTGGCCCGGTTCAAGCTGGATGTAAGCGCCCGAGAGCACGGTATTCAGGCCGCTGATACCCTCGCGCCCGATGCGTGGCTTGACCACCCAGAAACGGCTGTCCTCGACCAGCATGGCGTCGGTGTCGGGGCCCATGCGTGCGGTGATCACCGCCTGAGAAAGATCGTCTGACAGCTGAACCTGCTCGACCCGTCCGACCTCGACGTTGCGGGTCTTGATCAGGGTGCTGCCGGCTTCGATGCTTTCGGCGTTGTTCATGACCAGGGTGATCTGCGGGCCGCGACTTCGGTAGTTGTCATAGACCAGCCAGGCGCCGATCAGGATCGCCACGAGGGGCACGATCCAGATCGGCGACAGCCGTGCCTGGGGGGTGGCACGGGCGCGGTGGCTGTCCCGTCCGGGGACTTCAGGGGCAGGGGTCATCGCGGGCTTCCTTGTCCTTTTGCGGTGCTTGCGGACCGGGATTCACGCGGCAGGGGGGGATCCCAGAGCAGTCTCGGGTCGAAGGTCATGGCGGCGAGCATGGTGCTGACCACCACAGCACCGAAGGCCAGGGCCGCCGGCCCCGGGGTGATCGACATCAGCGCGCCGGCTCGGATCAGCGCCACCAGAATCGCCACCACGAAGACATCGACCATCGACCAGCGGCCGATGAATTCGGTGAGGCGGTAAAGGCGGGTCCGGGTCGCGGCGTTGAGCTCATCACTGTGCTTGACCACCAGGCACAACCACGCCAGCGCCACCAGCTTGCCCACCGGCACGATCACGCTGGCGACGAAGATCACTACGGCCACTGGCCAGGAGCCCATCTGGACCAGTTCCACGATGCCGCCGATGATGGTCGAGGGGCTGGCATGGCCCAGGCTCGTGGTGGTCATGATCGGGTAGAGGTTGGCTGGCAGGTACATCACCGTGGCGGCGGTCAGCAGCGCCCAGGTGCGCTGCAGGCTATGGGGCAGGCGCGTATGCAGGCGCTCGCCGCAGCGTCGGCAACGACCGTGGCCGTGACGATCCAGGCGGTTGACCAGACCGCAGGTGGCGCAGCCGGCCAGCCCCTGGGGGGCAGCGGGTTCGCCGGTCCTGGCACCCTCCGGCGCAAGGGGTTCGCCGGCCAGTGAGAACCACATCCAGTCGGCGTCCAGCGATTGAGTGGTGAAAAGCAGCAGCAGGGCAAAAGCGCAGAAGGCCCAGAAGGCGATGCCCAGCTCGATTTCGGCCATGCCGGCAACCTTGATCAGGCTCACCAGGGCCCCGACGATAAAGACGTCAGCCATCATCCAGGGGTGCAGATGGGCCAATGACCGGGCGATACGCCGGCTGGCCGGCAACGGGCTCTGGCGTAGCAGGCCAAGCTGCAACCAGACCACACCGGCGAGGTAGGCGGCGGGCAAGACGGCGATGGTCAGCAGCACCGCGATGGCCACCAGCGGCTGGTCGAAACCAATGAGGGTGGTGGCAGTCTGGGAGAGCTCGATCCGGTTGCCGATGCCGCCGACGCTGAAGCTGACGAACGGGAACGAGATCGCCAGCGCCAGCGCGACCAGGGCGGCCAGGGCCAGTGCCATGCTGCGCTGCGCTGGACGGAAATGGCGGCTGGCCAGGGTGTGACCACAGCGCGGGCAGTCCGCTTTCTCGTCGGGATGCAGCGGCGGCAGGGCCACCAGCCAGTCGCATTCGTGACATGCCCGCAATCGTCGCCGCGACGTGTGAGTCTGCGGTGGCGAGCGTTCCACCAGCGGTTCTCCCCGGGGCAGAATGGGGGCGCGAAAGGCAAGCCTGGGCACCGCGATGGGGTCTCCTGGGGTCGAAACATGTCGTAAAGTCAGTTTGGCACGTTGACGCAAACGACACCATACACAAACATACGGGCCTGAATGTTCCCGAGGAGACGACATGTTACTTCCCGCCTTGGCGGTCTTGGCAGGCCTGCTCCTGCTGGTATGGGGCGCCGAGCGCTTCGTCGATGGGGCCGCGGCGACGTCTGCCCGGCTGGGACTGTCACCGCTGCTGATCGGCATGCTGGTGATCGGCTTCGGCACCTCGGCCCCAGAGCTGGTGGTCTCCGCCCTGGCGGCCAGTCAGGGCAATCCCGGCCTGGCGCTGGGCAATGCCTACGGCTCCAACATTGCCAACATGGGCCTGATCCTGGGGCTGGTGGCGCTGATCTCGCCGCTGGCGGTGCACTCCGGCGTGGTGCGTCGCGAGATGCCGGTACTGGGCGCCGTGACGCTGCTCTCCGCGCTGCTGTTATGGGGCGGCATGATCACGCGCCTCGAGGCGCTGCTGCTGCTTTGTCTGCTGGCCGCCTTCATCGGTGTCTCCATCTATCTGGGGCTTCGCGATGGCAGCGACCCCCTCTCCAGCGACACTGAGGAGAGCCTGGCAGTCCACCCCATGTCGCTGAAGGCCGGGCTCGTCTGGACGGGCATCGGCCTGGTGCTGCTGGTGGTGAGTTCGCGCATCCTGGTATGGGGCGCGGTGGCCATCGCCCAGGGTTTCGGCGTCAGCGACCTGGTGATCGGCCTGACCGTTGTGGCGGTGGGCACCTCGCTTCCTGAGCTCGCCTCCTCAATCAGTGCCCTGCGCCGCCGCGAGCACGACCTTGTGCTGGGCAACGTGGTGGGCTCCAACCTCTTCAATACCCTGGGCGTGGTGGGCCTGGCCGGGGTGATCGCGCCCATCGACGCCGGTCGCGAGGTGCTGCTGCGTGACTGGAGCCTGATGATGGCCATGACGATGATGATGGCGGTCTTCGCCATGGGCTGGCGGGGGCGCGAGGGGCGCATCAACCGGGTCGAGGGCGCTGCTTTGCTGGCCATGTTCCTTGGCTATACTGCCTGGATGGTGCACTTGGTGCTGCGTGGCGGCATGGCGTGATCCGGCGGCTGCGACATTGCGACACAGAATTCAAGGCCAGCTTTCCTGCCGTTACCGGGTCTTTACGAGTAGGATAATGACAAGTACAGAATAAGCTTAAGCATAAGGGGTCTTGATCGTGTATCGCTTATGCGTCGCTCAATGACCCATTATTAAGCTTATGCTGTCATTAGTGTCCAGGTGGAATGCGTCACGGCGGGTTCGCAACGGACTGGCCGAAGGCACAACACGCACTGGAGCGTGCATTCGCATCCCTTGCGACGTATCTGAGTCCATCGCTGTCATGAGGCTTGCGTTATGGAACTGGATCCTCTCCTGCTGTCGCGACTGCAGTTCGCGTTCGTGGTCGCCTTCCACGCCATTTTCCCGGTGTTCACCATCGGCTTGGCGTCTTATATCGCTCTGCTCAATGGCCTCTTCTACAAGACCGACAATCCTGCCTGGGACCGCCTGGCACTGTTCTGGACCAAGGTGTTTGCCGTGGTATTCGGCATGGGGGTGGTGTCGGGTATCGTGATGTCGTTCCAGTTCGGTACTAACTGGAGCAACTTTTCCCTGGCAGCATCGAACTTCCTTGGCCCGGTGCTCAGCTATGAGGTGGTCACGGCCTTCTTCCTCGAGGCCGCCTTCCTCGGGGTACTGCTCTTCGGCCGTGGCAAGGTGCCGCAGGGCGTCCATCTCTTCGCTGCCATCATGGTGGCCACGGGTACCTTCATCTCCTCGTTCTGGATCCTTTCGGCCAACAGCTGGATGCAGACCCCGGCCGGCGTCGAGCTCATCGATGGCCGTTTCCATGTCACCTCCTGGAGCGAGGCGATCTTCAATCCCTCCTTCTGGTACCGCTTCTGGCACATGGTGCTGGCCTCCTTCCTGACTGGTGGCTTTGTGGTGGCCGGAGTCAGCGCTTGGTACCTGCTCATCCAGCGCGACGTGGAGGCCAATCGCAAGGCGCTCTCCATGTGCCTGTGGCTGTTGCTGGTACTCACGCCGACCCAGGCCGTGCTGGGCGACTTCCACGGCCTGAACACGCTTGAACATCAGCCGACCAAGGTCGCTGCCATGGAGGGCAACTGGGAGCGCAGCTCCAATGTGCCGCTGCTGCTGTTCGCCTGGCCCGATCAGGAAGCCCAGCAGAACCGCTTCGAGGTCGGCATCCCGAGCCTGGCCAGCCTGATCCTGACCCACCATGCCGATGGCGAGGTGCCCGGCATCAGCGAGGTGCCGCCCCAGGAGCAGCCGCCGGTATGGCTGGTGTTCTGGTCTTTCCGGGTGATGGTGGGCATTGGTTTGGTCATGATCGCCGTTTCCGTGGCGGGGCTCTGGCTGCGCCGCGGCGGGCGGGTCTTCGAGCATTGCGGCTTCCTGCAACTGATGCGGGTGATGACCGTGACGCCCTTCATCGCGGTCCTCGCGGGATGGTTCGTCACCGAGACTGGCCGGGCGCCCTGGATGGTCTACGGCATGATGACCCATGCCGAGGGACTGACGCCGTCGCTCACCGGGGGGATGGCGCTGTTTACCCTGATCGGCTACATCGCGGTCTATACGGGGGTGTTCTGGGCCGGTGTCTACTACCTGACCCGTGTGGTGCGCCAGGGCATGCTGCCCGAAGCACCACATGACCAGGAGGTGGAACGGCCTAAGCGCCCTCTCTCGGCCGCGCACGTGCCCTTTGATGATGCCTCTCGCCAACCGGGAAGGAGCTGAGCCATGGTAATGTTCGACCTGACACTGATCTGGGCCGTGATCATCGGTTTCGGGGTGATCATGTACGTGCTGATGGATGGCTTCGACCTGGGCGTGGGGATTCTCTTTCCCTTTGCCCCGGACGAGGCATCGCGCGACGTCATGATGAACTCGGTGGCGCCGGTCTGGGACGGCAACGAGACTTGGTTGGTGCTCGGCGGGGCCGGCCTGCTGGGGGCCTTCCCGCTGGTCTACTCGGTGTTCCTGCCGGCGCTCTACATCGGGGTCTTCCTGATGCTGGCCGGCCTGATCTTTCGCGGCATTGCCTTCGAGTTCCGCTTCAAGTCGCACCGCAACCGTCGCTGGTGGAATCGCGCCTTCTGCTGGGGGTCCGCGCTGGCGTCCTTCGCTCAGGGCGTGGTAGTGGGGGCCTACATCCAAGGTTTCGCCGTGGAAGACTTCGTCTACGTGGGTGGGCCGCTGGATTGGCTGACGCCCTTCAGCGTGCTGACCGGCCTGGGACTGATGGCCGGCTATGCGCTGTTGGGCGCCACCTGGCTGATCATGAAGACCGAGGGAGCGGTCCAGGCCTGGGCCTACCGGCTTGCGCCGCGCCTGCTGCTGTCGGTGCTGGCCGTGTTTGCGATCATCAGTGTATGGACGCCGTTCGTCGATCTCGGCGTTCGTGATCGCTGGTTCGGCCATCTGCACCTGATCTGGGTCTTCCCGGCGCTGGCGCTGGTCTGTGCGGCGCTGCTGTGGCGCGCGGTCAGTCAGCATCGCGAGGGCCAGCCCTTCATTGCCACTCTGGGTCTGTTTCTCTTCACCTACCTGGGGCTGTTGGTCAGCAAGTGGCCGGTGATCGTGCCACCCGACTACACGATCTGGGATGCCGCCTCGGATCCGGGCTCGCAGCTCTTCCTGCTGATCGGGGTTCTCTTCGTGATCCCCATTGTACTGGCCTATACCGCCTGGACCTACTGGGTGTTCCGCGGCAAGGTGCGACCCGGCGAGGGGTACCACTGAGCCGATGGGCGCGCCCGACGCGGCATCAGGCGAGCTGACCGCGCGCCGCTACTTAACGGACCTGGCCGCCGGCGAACGCCGGCGGCTGCGTCTTGCAGTGCTGGCCGGTACCCTGGCAGGTGGCTTGACCCTGATTCAGCTGACGCTGCTGGCAGCCTTCATCAGTGGCCTGCTGGTCGAGGCGCAGACGTTGTCGGGCCTGCTTCCGTTGCTGGGAGGCATCCTCCTCGCGGCCATCCTCCGGTCCCTGATGCTCTACGTTCAGGAGACGCTGGGTCAGGCGGCCAGCCTGGCGATCCGCCACCGCGCTCGCCTTGCGCTGCTTGACCACCTGGCACGGCTGGGGCCGGTTCGCCTGGCGTCCCGGCACTCGGCATCCGTGGCCAGTGAGCTGGTGGAGCAGGTGGAAGCGATGGATGGCTATTTCGCGCGTTTCCAGCCCCAGCTCTGGCTCTCGCTGACGGTGCCTCTGATGATCCTGGTGGCCAGCTTCTGGCTTGACTGGCTGGCGGCCCTCTTCCTGCTGATCTCGGCGCCGTTGATTCCTGCCTTCATGGCGCTTGTCGGCATGGGTGCCGAACGGCTCAATCGAGAGCAGTTCGCCGCTGTGGCGCGTCTGTCGGGGCACTTCATCGATCGGGTTCGGGGCATCACGACCCTGCAGTTGTTCGGTCGGACCCGGGAAGCGACGGGGGAGGTACATGCCGCCGCTGATGATTACCGACGCCGTAGCATGCGCACACTGCGCCTGGCGTTTCTCTCCTCGGCGGTGCTGGAGTTCTTCGCCTCGGTCGCCATTGCTGTGGTGGCGATCTATGTCGGCTTCGGGCTGCTGGGCTACATCGACTACGGCCCGTCCGGTCAACTGACCCTGTTCAGTGGCCTGCTGGTGCTCCTGCTGGCACCGGAGTTTTTCCAGCCGTTGCGCACCCTGTCCCAGCATTACCATGAT
>NZ_JAVLBC010000006.1:1327-35910 GCF_031581305.1 Halomonas sp. | reverse complement strand
GGCGGCCAGCGCTGTACGTGCGCCCGGCGGCTGATCGTGCCCGAGGGCGAGGTGGGGGACCATCTGCTGGATGCTCTCAGCGATGCCATCTCGCGGCTGCGGGTGGCCGGCCAGTTCAGTGACCCCGCGCCCTTCTATGCCGGCCTGGTGAGCGTGTCGGCCGCCGACGGCCTGCTCAAGGCCCAGGACGATCTGGAGGTGCTGGGCGGCATAGTGCTGGCGCGTATGGCCCGCGTCGAGCCGGATACCAGCCTGGTCAGCCCCGCCCTGATCGACGTGACCGGCCTGGCGGTGCCCGACGAGGAGCACTTCGGTCCCCTGCTCAAGGTGCATCGCTACCGTGACTGGGACGAGGCGCTGCGCCTGGCCAACGACACCCGCTACGGCCTTTCTGCGGGGCTGATCGGTGGCGAGCGCGCCGACTGGGACGACTTCCTGCTGCGCATCCGCGCCGGCATCGTCAACTGGAACCGCCAGACCACCGGCGCCTCCGGCGACGCACCCTTCGGTGGCGTCGGCGAGAGCGGCAACCATCGCCCGAGTGCCTACTATGCCGCCGACTACTGTGCCTACCCGGTGGCCTCCATGGAGAGCGAGGCGCTGGTACTGCCCGAGACGCTGCCCCCGGGGGTGACGCTATGAGCCGGAACATGATGCCGAGTTCGCTCGAAGCGCTCCGAGTGCGCTCTTACAAGACCGCCGCCGACTACTGCGCCTACCCGGTGGCCTCCATGGAGAGCGAGGCGCTGGTCCTGCCCGAGACGCTGCCGCCGGGGGTGACGCTATGAGCCGGGCGATCCCGGACGTGCGCGAGGACAACGTTCTTGAGGTCAACTTCGACGGCCTGGTTGGCCCGACCCACAATTATGCCGGCCTCGCCGTGGGGAATGTCGCCTCCATGACCCATGGTGGTCTGGAGGCCAACCCCCGGGAGGCCGCCCTGCAGGGCCTGGGCAAGATGAAGGCGCTGATGGACGCGGGCTATCCCCAGGGCGTGCTGCCGCCCCAGCAGCGCCCCGACCTGGGAGCGCTTCGTCAGCTCGGCTTCACCGGCAGCGATGCGCGGGTACTGGCCCGGGCGGCGGTCGAAGCCCCGCAGATCCTGCGCGCGGTCTGCTCGGCCTCGAGCATGTGGACCGCCAATGCCGCCACGGTGACACCCTCCGTGGATGCGCCGGATGGCCGGGTGCACTTTACCCCGGCCAATCTGCAGTCGAGCTTCCACCGCTTCCTGGAGCCGGCCACCACCGCTCGGGTGCTGGCAGCGATCTTCCGCGACGAGGCGCACTTCGCCCACCATCCGGTGCTGCCGGCAACCCCCGCCTTCTCCGACGAGGGCGCGGCCAACCATACCCGCCTCGCCGGTGACCACGGCGAGCCCGGGGTGCATCTCTTCGTCTATGGTCGGGCGGCTTTCGGCTGGGGAGCCCAGGAGGGCGTGGTGCCCCGGCGCTATCCGGCGCGCCAGACCCTGGAAGCGAGCCAGGCGATTGCCCGCCAGCATGGCCTTACCGAGTCCCGGGTGGTGTTTGCCCAGCAGCACCCCGAGGCCATCGACGCCGGCGTCTTCCACAACGACGTCATCAGCGTGGGTAACGGTCCGGTGCTGCTCTATCACGAGCGGGCCTTCCTCGACGAGCAGGCCACCCTGGACGAGCTGAGGGCCAAGATGGCCACGCCACTGGTCCCGGTACGGGTCCCCGAGGAGGCGGTCAGCCTCGAGGACGCCGTGGCCTCCTACCTCTTCAACTCTCAGCTGCTCTCCAATCCGGATGGCACCATGACGCTGGTGGTGCCCGGAGAGTGCCAGGAGCGCGAGGGCGTCTGGCGCACCATTCAGGATCTCCTGCTGGCCGGCCACACTCCGATCGCCGAGGTGGTAGTCAAGGACGTCAAGCAGAGCATGCGCAACGGTGGGGGTCCCGCCTGCCTGCGGCTGCGGGTGGTGCTCTCGGCGGCCGAGCGCGCGGCCCTGTCGGGACGTGTCCTGCTCACCGAGGCCCTGTACGGCGAGCTCACCGCCTGGGTCGAGCGTCACTACCGCGACCGCCTGGCCCCTGAGGACCTGGCCGACCCGCAGCTGGCCAAGGAGACACTGACGGCGCTGGACGAGCTGACGGGGATCCTGGCGATCGGTGCTGTCTATCCTTTCCAGCGAGGATGAGGCCGATGTCGCCGAGGGACGTCTATTGCCAGGCGGTCGAGCAGGCCGGCTTTGCCTCGGACGAGGCCCAGTGGCAGGCGGTCGGCCATCTCGAGGCGTGCTTCCACGCCCTTCAGGAGGCGGAGGGCAGGGCCACGGCGGCGGCCATCCCGGGGGTCTACCTCTGGGGGCCGGTCGGGCGCGGCAAGACCTGGCTGATGGATGGCTTCCATCGGCACCTCCGGGTGCCTTCGCGTCGCCTGCACTTCCACCACTTCATGCGCTGGGTCCACCGGCGCCAGTTCCAGTTGAGCGGCACCGCCGACCCCTTGATGGCCCTGGCCAGGGAGCTGGGCGACGAGATTCGGGTGCTCTGCCTCGACGAGCTGTTCGTCGGCGACATCGCCGATGCGATGATCCTCGGGCGCCTGTTGAGCGCCCTGTTCGACCACGGGGTGACGCTGGTCTGCACCTCGAATCAGGCCCCCGGCCAGCTGTATGTCGATGGCTTCAACCGTGAGCGCTTCCTGCCCGCCATCGCGGCCATCGAGCGGCACATGCAGGTGGTCGAGCTCGACGGCGACCAGGACCACCGGCTGCATCCCGGCCAGGCCCATCCGCGTTACTGGGTCGCCCGGCCGGGGAAGCCGAGCGTGCTGGTCGAGGTATTCGAGCGATTGTGCCACGGGGAGCGGGTCTCTCATGATCCCGTCGAGCTCGGGCATCGCGCGATTCCGGTGGTGCGTCGCAGCGAGCGGGTGCTGTGGTGCCGCTATGCCGACCTGTGCGAACAGCCGCTCGCCGCGCTGGACTTCATCGCTCTGGGGGATCGCTTCGCGCATGTCCTGCTGAGTGACGTGCCTCGCCTGAGCGGCGGACAGCAGGCGGGCAGCATCGCCCGGGGAACCGAGGACGGGGTGTCCCGCGTCGCGACGGGGGACCGGAACTTTCCCGAGCTGGCCAGGCATGACGATGGCGTGCGCCGCTTCATCGCCCTGGTCGACGAGTGCTACGACCGGGGCATTCCTCTCTACCTGGAGGCGGAGGTTGCACTGGGCGAGCTCTATACCCACGGTTACCTTGCCTTCCCGTTCCGTCGGGTAGTGAGTCGCCTCCAGGAGATGCAGCTGGCACGCTACGGTCGACAGATAGAGGAGGAGGGCAGGCATGGCAGATCGGGGTGAGATCGTGCAGCTGAGCGCCGACTCGCTGCACCTGGAACGGATCGCGGCCTGGCAGCATGCCGAGTGGTCCCACCTGAGCCCCGGCGAGACGCTGGCCACGCCCGCCTGAACTGCCGGTCCGGTGCAGCGGAGAGACGGTCGGATGCGCTATGCTGCCGCGCAGTGGACAAGGGAGAGATGATGTGACGGGCGTGGTCTACTGGCTGGACATGGCGGGGGTGATCGTCTTCGCCCTCTCGGGTGTGATGCTGGCCTGTCGCTCGCGTATGGACCCCTTCGGCATGCTGGTGCTGGCGGCGGTGACCGGCATCGGTGGCGGCACCCTACGTGACCTGGTGCTGGGCGTGCGCCCGGTGTTCTGGGTGATGGACCCGACCTATCTCTGGGTGATACTCGCCACCGTGGGACTGTCGATCCTCGGCTTCCATTACATTCATCGTCTTTCGCGCGGCTTCCTGCCGGTGGCAGACGCCTTCGGCCTGGCGCTGTTCACGGTGATCGGGGCCCACAAGGCCCTGATGCTGGAGGCGCCCGGTGTGGTGGCGGTGGTCATGGGGCTGCTGACCGGGGTGGCCGGCGGCATGATCCGCGATGTGCTGGCGCGTCGGGTACCCATGGTGCTCAGGCAAGAGGTCTACGCCATCGCCTCGATTGCCGGTGGCGTGGTCTTCGTGGGCCTGGAAGCCCTCGCCCTGCCGCTGGCCGTTTCCATTGCCACGGGGCTGGTGGTCACCCTGGGGTTGCGGCTCTCGGCGATTCACTGGCATCTGTCCCTGCCGGTATTCGCCTGGGTGGTGGTGCAGCCGCCACCGATGCCACAAGCCCCCGAGGGCGGCGGGCAGGAGCAGGCGATGCCCCGCGGGCGCCCCAAGGCCAGGGTCAAGCTGATCTCGCCCGGGCGCGCCAGACGAGGGAGGAAGGCGAAATGAGCATGATCCTGATGGGAAGGGCCCGCCCCCCTGCCGTGCTCGTGACCTGGCTGATGGCGGTGCTCCTGTCGCTTGCCGGCTGTGCCGTCCCCCAGCGGGACCTCGCGCAACGGGAACAGGCGCTGGACCATGCGGCAGTGGCTGAAGGTCCTCGAGCGCGACGAGACGGCATTGCCTGACCTGCCCCCGCAAGCAATGCCACTACGCCTAGGTGGCCAACCTGGAGTATTGCCTGGAGGAGCTGGGTGTCACCACCTTTCGTGAGGTGATCATCACGGCCTTTCGTCAGCAGTATCCGCCGCGGCACCGACCTGGCTCATGGGGAGCACCGTAACGTGCTGGCCCTCATGCTGCTGGACTGGCCGGAGACGCTGCATACCGGGCCTGCCATTACCCATGGCGGGTGATGAAGTTCAAAACGCGGCAGCCAGCTTTGGACTTGCCTCTTCCTGAGCCTGCCGTTAGAGGCAGGAGCGTTCAGGTGCCGGCATGCAATACTACTTCTACTCCGGTATTCAGGTTATGACGTCGTGGATAGTGATTTCTGCTCGGTAAAATGGGTTTCCTGTGACTCCAGCTCATCCTGTATGTGTCGGTAAAGTGGCAGAAGCTTGGCGTGGATTTCCTTCTCAGCTTTGTGCTGGTCAATATAGAATGCACTTCTCTTCCCATGAAAATCGATGTTGTCACCAACTTGGGTGAAGTGGAAGCCTGACATGGCAAGCAGCCGTGGAAGCTTTGGCTCCATCATGGCGAAGACGTGTCGGCGATGTGTCATGCCAACAAGTGCATAGGTCGCAAGGAACAGACCGACGACAATCACGGGAAATGTCTGTTTCTCGTCCCGCGTGAATTCCAGGAAATGGGATGTCGCGCTCGACTCCCCTCCACCCTTGACTGACCTCCTTCGGAAAGGGAGAGATATCGCGAGCCTTGACACCTCACAGATCTCCTTTTTATCGAGCAGCGCCGGATGAAAGACATCATGGGTAAGGCTCTGGCCCGCATAGCTCTGAAGAGGGAGCCTTGTGTCACGACAGTCATTGTCAGACGACGGCAGCACAAGGCGCATGCAGCCAGCCGTTATGCCACTTCGACGATGTTCGATAAGGCAGTGTACAGAGCGCTCGTCATATTCGTCATATTCCAGCCTTTCGTGAGCATCAGCGGGTTCTTCATAGCCAAGCTCATCGCAATAGATCTCGTATCTTAAGCGATATATCCTCCGCTTTTCCTCGTCGCTTTTGGCGAGCTTGAAACGAAATTCGCTCCGGAAGCGTTCAAGCAATTGAGTAGATGACTCTGCATTGCTATCAGATGAGCAAGAATTCATTCTCTTTTCCTTGAGTTGGGAAGATAAGAAGGAGGCTCTTGATCAGCAAGAGTGCCCTATAGGGGGAAACCGAACGCGTGCTGTATGAGGACTGGCTTTCCTAGGTGGAAGCCCTGGCCATAGGTGATGCCATAGGACTTCAGCATCGGTAGCAGCGCCTCCTGATCGACGAACTCGGCAATCGCCTGCTTGCCGAAGCCGGCGGCAATATCGGCAATGGCCTGGACGATGACGCGGCTGTCGGGGCTGATCGGCAGGCTGCGGATGAAGGAGCCGTCGATCTTGATGTAATCCACTGGCAGCTGCCCCAGGTAATGGAAGCTGCTGAAGCCCACGCCGAAGTCGTCCAGGGCGGTGCGGCATCCAAGGTCGCGCACCGCGTGCAGCACACCGCGTGCCGTGGAGAAATCAGTGACGGCGGCAGTCTCGGTGACCTCAAGGATGAGATGGTGGGGGTCGGCACCGCTGGCAGCCAGTTCGTCGGCCAGATACTGCTTGAGGCCTTCATCATGCAGGGACTGACCGGACAGATTGACCGCCAGGCTGATGCCTCTCTCCTGCAGTTGACTGAGTATCCGCAGGCTGTGGCGCAGCACCCAGCGGTCGACCTGCACGATCTGGCCGCTGCGCTCCGCTATCGGGATGAAACAGGCGGGAGATACCAGGCTGCCATCGGCATCGCGCATGCGCAGCAGTACTTCGTAGTGCTTCACATCGCGATCCTCCAGCCGCATGATCGGCTGCACCATCAGCTCGAAGCTGTCCTCGGCCAGGGCGCTGCGCACGCGCTCGACCCAGTAGACCCGCTCCTGTAACTCGTCCTTGGCATTCTCGGTCCTGGAGAGCAGGTGCCAGTGCTGGATGCCACTCTCCTTGGCCTTGTACATGGCCACGTCGGCACTGGCCATGAGGTCGGCGGGTGTGGCGCCGTGGGTCGGGAAGAGGGCAATGCCGATGCTTGCGGTGACCCGGTGGCGCCGCCCTGCGGCCTTGAACCCCAGGCCGTCGAGCAACTGGCCGATATGCTGGGCAACCTGTATCGCCTGGTCCTCGTCGGCCTGCTCCAGCAACAGCGAGAACTCGTCGCCGCCCAGGCGGGCGATGACGCCGCGATGGCCCAGGTTCAGCAGGAGGGTCTCGGCCACCTCACATAGCAGGCGGTCACCAACATGGTGGCCGCTGAGCTCGTTGACTTCCTTGAACTGGTCCAGGTCCAGAAGCAGCACGGCCCCGCGTGACTCGCGCCAAATTGCCTTCTGCAGGGCGTCCTGGAAGTAGCGCCGGTTGTAGAGCTCGGTCAGGGGGTCGCGTTCGGCGAGCCAGGTCAGGCGAGCCTCCGCGGCCTTGCGCTCGGTGATATCGAGCCCCACCGAGATTCGTGACATGCTGTCGTCAGTGCTGGATGGAAGCGGGGCATGGTACCAGGCGATAGTATGGATGCGCTGGTCCGGCGTCTGCAGGGTCCGCTCCTCTTGCTGAGGGGTGTCGAAAGCGCCGACGGGGGAGGGACTGCCCGCCTCGAAGACGTCCACGAAATGGCGACCCAGCAGTGAGGGTTCATCCAGGTCTAGCATCGAACGGGTGTAGTCATTGACCAGGCTGATCCGTCCCCTGCTGTCCTGGGCGATGATGAAAACGCGGGCGGTATCCAGCAGGCTGTTCACGAAGTCCCGCTCCTTGGCCAGCTCCTCGACGCGCTCTGCCAACTGGTCACCGCGTTCCTGGACCTCTTCTTCCAGCATCTCGAGTTGACGCGAGAGTCCCAGCGTCGTGTCTTCCAGCACGTCAATCTCGTCCGGCAGGCGGTGGCGGACGGGGGGGATCGCGGCCCGGATATCGTCGAATCCTCCGCTGGCCAGTGTCGGCAACAGGCCGGCGATCCGGCGCAGGCGAGCCATGGGGCGCAAGAGTATCAGCAACAGCATCAGCTCCGCGGCGATCCAGCCCGCCAGGCCAACCCCCAGCAGGATTCGCGTGTCCTCGTTGATGGCCCGGATCTGAGCCGAGATGTCGGAGATCAACAGGAAGTAGCCGGTGCTGCGTCGGTCCGCGTCCTCATCCATGCGGACCGCGCTGAGCTCGAGGTGCCGGCCCCGATCCTGCAGTTGCAGAGGGGCTTGCAGCAGAGTGCTGATCGGACCGGCGCCGGCTGCCCGCTGCAAGATGGGCAGGCTCTCTTCCTGGCGCGTCAGGGCCAGGAGATAGCCATTCCAGGGGGCGAGGTGGCGCTCCTCGGCAAGGTCCCGACTCTCCAGCGGGCCAGTGACCAGCAGGGCCACCTCGGCGTTGGAGACCTCCCTGGCCTGTCGGGTCACATCGGCCAGCGAGCGGGAGAGCACGACCAGGCCGATGCTCTCACCCTTCACCAGCACCGGCACGGCGGCATACTGCTTGCAGTCCGTCGCACAGCGTAGTGCCGTGATGGGGGTCTCGGTGTCCATGACCCGCTGTACCCAGGTATGGATCGGCAGCCTGGCCTCCGGCTGGCCGGCGCCCCAGCGGCCCATGGGCCGTCCCCGAGTGTCCACCACCAGTATCTCGTCGATACCGGCCTCGAGTTGCAGGGTCGGCCACTGGGACGCCAGTGCCTCCTCGACCTCTTCGGCATTGCCCGCCTCGAGGGGCGGCCCGAGGCGTGGCGAGGCCGCGGCCAGGCCTGCAAGCTGGCGAAGGTTCTCCGCCGAGCGTTGGAGGGCGAGGCGGATCTCGCGCTGCTGGCGCTCATGGTACTGGTTACGGCTCTCCTGGAACTGGCGGGTCAGGTTATCGTGGCCCAGCCAGGTAAACAGCACCACGAGCCCGACCAGCAGCAGGCTGCTCAGGGCAACGACACGCCATGTCAGGCTGAGTCGGTGACGAGTCCGGAGGGACGCGGGGGGGGTCATCTCTGTGGATTCCTGGCCAGGAGCATGAAGACGTCAGAAACGCAACGAGAGCTGGAACAGTAGCATGTTCCAGCGGCGGCTGGTCTCTGATGGGTCAGGATTGTCCTGGATAGGCAACCAGCCGGTACCATTCACATGGTGATATTCGGCAGCCATCATGACTCGCGGGTTGAGGTTCCACTGGAGCCCTAGAGTCATATCCTTCGCGAATTGGCTGTGGGCAGGCCCTGCCCCACTGGCCTCGAATGCCTCGCCCGAGCGGTCGTCACGATTGCTGATCAGGTGATCGTAGCGTATCAGCCATTGCCAGTTCTCATCGAAGCGACGAGTGTACTGTACGTACCAGCTCTCGCCCGTGACGTCGAAGTTGAAGGCCGGGTTGTTGAAGTTCTCCAGCCCGGAATTCCGCAAGGCATATTCACCCGTCAGGCTCCAGTTCTCCGCGTTGTATTGCAGCGACAGGACCCATGGGGTGAAGTAGAAGTCACCATCACTAAGCCCTGGCATCGAGGAGTTGAAGCGCGCATTGGCGCTGGCCGCGCTGATGGCGGCAACGATCCGTCCCCCATCATGTTCATAGCGGATCTGGCCAATGGCAGAGCGTTTCGGATCAAGGCTCCCTGGAACGGAATCGAGTCTCAGGGTTTGTCGCAGGTCATCTCCCGCCTGCACCTGACCGACCCCTATTTGTGTCCTCAATGAACCTCGGCTGAGTCGCTCATCGTGATATAGGGAAACGCCATCGCCGGAAAGTGCCAGCGATCGGGTTCTGTCGAAATAGATGGACTGTGGCAACAGGATGCTGGGGCGAGTAAAAGCCACATCGCGGGTCTGGTTGTAGAAACCGAAGGGATTCTTGAAACGGCCGACCTGCACACCGAAGGTGCGCTGCTGATTGGAAAGCATCTGATAGTCGACTACGCCATAGTCGAGGACCGGACGGGCATCGCTGCCATCTCCCCCGGCGCGCCGGCTCAGTACCTGGGCGGCCAGCAGCACGTCCTCGTGGGGCCGCAGCGAGGCATTGGCACCGATTTCGGTGAACTTCAAGCTGCCCTGGCTCTCGCTGCTGGGGCCGAAGAAGTTGTTGTCGTCGGTGATGATCAGCGCCTGGCTCAGGAAGCCATGCATCTGGAGGGTGTCCAGTACGCCTTCGTCGCTGCGTGCCTGGGCAGAGAAGCCCAGTACCAGTGCAGCGGCCATGGCGAAGATGGAGCGAGGATCACTCCATCGAAATGACTTGGACACGATCATCCAGATACTCCCTTTCAAGATATCCCAGGGCGCCGGGCGTGGCGGCAATCCGCTCGCGCATCTCCGCCTGGTTACGAACACGGTCGGGTGCCTGCCCGGTCCCCGAGAACACCATGCGATCCCAGGCCAGCTGCAACTGATGCGGGTAGACGGTTAGTTGCTCCTTGGCAAAGCGCGCATGTACGGGATGGCTGTTGTCGAGCACGAAGACCCGCACGGCCTGGCCATCGGGCCAGGTGCGCTGCCTCATGGCGAAGATGGCACGGGTGGTATCGCGATTCAGCTGGCGAGTATTCACATCGGGGTGTGCCACCAGCAGGATCTCTGCCTCTCGGGCAATGGTCGATGCGCCGACCGGCGACAGGCCGATCAACAGCATCACGGTAGCCAGGGCCAGGAGGCTCAGGCGTCGCATGGAGTGCGCCTCCCCGGCTGGCGGTGATCGGTAGTGGCGCCTGCCGCCGCCAGGGAGGAGGTCAGGACTGACGGTTGCATCGGGGGGTGCGTTCCCGTTGTCGGATTACCGCCAGGCTCATGCACCATGCGGGCGCGGCCTGCACTTCATGTGTGTATGAGTAAATGACGTCTTCTCCCTGCAGCCCCGTGGGGCATCATCTTCTTATGTCCTATACGTATCAGGGGGTTACCCCGACAGGCATCAGGAAACGCATCGTGTCGGAACGACACGAATCATCCTTGTACGCTACATCACTTATAGGAAAATTACAGGCCGGCGTATCAACGCGGGATGAGACCCCGGCGGCGAGAGGCCGCCGGGAGGCAGGGATCAATTGAAGACGTGGAAGCTCTCGGCATTGAGCCACAGGTGGGTCATCACGCTGGCGATGTAGCCCAGGGCAATCACCGGAGTCCAGCGCAGGTGACCCATGAAGGTGTAGTTGCCGCGGGCCTGGCCCATCAGGGCGACGCCGGCCGCGGAGCCGATCGACAGCAGGCTGCCGCCCACGCCGGCGGTGAGGGTGATCAGCAGCCAGTGGCCATGGGACATGTCCGGTTCCATGGTCAGCACGGCGAACATCACCGGGATGTTGTCGACCACCGCCGAGATCACGCCCAGAGCAATGTTGGCGCCGGTGGCGTTCCAGCCGGTGTAGAGGGCTTCGGAGAGCATGCCCAGATAGCCCATGAAGCCGAGGCCACCCACGCACATCACCACACCGTAGAAGAACAACAGGGTGTCCCACTCGGCCCGTGCCACACGGTTGAAGACGTCGAAGGGCACCACGCTGCCCAGGCTCTCGAGCTTCTTCCAGTCGCCGCGCTGGCTGTAGCGGGTGCGCTTGCGTTCCAGGGAGCGTGGCAGGGTGCGGCGCAGGTAATAGCCAAAGAACTGCAGGTAGCCCAGGCCGGTCATCATGCCCAGCACCGGTGGCAGGTGCAGCAGGGTGTGGCAGGCCACGGCAGTGGCCACGGTAAGCAGGAAGAGGGCAATGATGCGGCGGGCGCCGCGCTTGAGCCAGACGTCCTCTTCCATGCTGGCGGGCTTGCGGTTCTTGATGAAGATGCTCATCACCACGGCCGGGATCAGGAAGTTGACCAGCGCCGGCACCAGCAGTTCGAAGAACTCCTGGAACTCGATCAGGCCGGCCTGCCAGACCATCAGGGTGGTGATGTCACCGAAGGGGCTGAAGGCGCCACCGGCATTGGCCGCCACCACGATGTTGACACAGGCCAGGTTGATGAAGCGTTTGTCGCCCTCGGCGACCTTGGTCACGACCGCACACATCAGCAGCGCGGTGGTCAGGTTGTCGGCGATCGGCGAGATCACGAAGGCCAGCACGCCGGTGATCCAGAACAAAGAGCGATAGCTGAAGCCCTTGCGGACCATCCAGGAGCGCAGCGCATCGAACACCCGACGTTCGTCCATGGCGTTGATATAGGTCATCGCCACCAGCAGGAACAGCATCAGTTCGGTAAATTCGAGCAGGGTCACGCGGAAGGCGTGCTCCGACTCGGCGGGCATGCCCGCCTTGACATAGACCCAGCCGATCAGCGCCCAGATGATGCCGGCCGCGACCAGCACCGGCTTCGACTTGCGCATGTGGATCTTCTCTTCGGCCATGACCAGGGCGTAGGCCAGGATGAAGACGGCGACGGCGAGCAGGCCCACGAAGGAGCCGGTGAGGTCGAGCTCGCCGGTGGCGGCGAGCACCGGGCCGCTGGCCAACAGCGAGAGCATGGCGAGCACGAGCATGCCCGGCCAACGGAGGGGTTGCCGTGGCCGGGGGGGTATACGACAGGTTGTCAGCATGGCTGCGATCATCCTGAGGCAGGAGGTGGGGAAGGGTTGAAAAGCGGAAAAATCTTATCACAGTGTGTTGCAATGCAATATGCCACTTATTTATTACCCTCGATTCTTTGTTAGGTGAGCGTTAGCTCCCATTCCCGGGCGCGGGACAGACAGGAAGAGGCGCGCCAGCAGGCCGCTGTCGCGCATGGCCAGATCGAGCCGCGCCCACCAGCCGGCCTCGCCTTGCGTCTGCTCGTCCCGGCGCTGGATGTTGTCCAGCCGCAGCCGGGAGCCAGAGGCGTCGAAGCGGCGGCTGATCAGGTTGCCATCACGCAGGCGGGCCTTCGACGTGCGCCTGCTCCTCGCCGATCCGGTGCAGGCTGAAACGGGGCAGCGACAGCATGAGCCTGGCCCCAGGCGAATCTTGCTCGCCGTCGACCTGGCCGCGAGCTTGTCCACCCTCGATCTCGATCCTGCCCCGGGTGGCGTCCTGTCCGGACTTCAGCGTCACCGCTGCGGCCTCGTCGGCCTGCGTTGCCATGGCGTTTTGTGGCATCATCTGCCTTCCCGGCAACCGCCGGCAGGGTTCAGACCGCCAACGACGCAGGCATACAGTGCATGTTTCTTGATGATTTCCATACGCTTACGGACGGGCGTATCCGCATTTCCGCACAGCAGGCCAGTCAGTTCGCCAAGCGCATTGCCGGCGACTATAACCCCATTCACAACCCGGATGCGCGCCGTTTCTGTGTGCCTGGTGACCTGCTCTTCGCCCTGGTGCTGGCGCGCTTCGGCCTCTTCCAGCGCATGACCTTCCGCTTTCTGAGCATGGTCGGGGATGGCACGCCGTTGTGTTTCAGCGAGCAGGACGATGGCCTGATTCGCGTCTGCGACGAGAACGGCAAGTGCTACCTGGAGGTCGAGCGCAGCGGCGAGATGACCCGCGACGAGTCGGTGGTGGAGGCGTTCACCCGCCGCTATGTGGCCTTCTCGGGCAAGAATTTCCCCCACTACCTCAAGCCGCTGATGGAAGAGAAGGGGGTGATGTTCAACCCGCGCCGTCCGCTGGTGATCTACGACAGCATGGGCTTCTGCCTGGAGCGCCTGGATGCGCCTGAGCCGGGCCTGGAGTTCGTCGATTCCTCGCTGGAGGTGACCGGCAAGCGCGGCGATGCATTGCTCGAGTTCCGCATCCTGGCGGGCGACGATGAGATCGGTACCGGCTCCAAGAAGCTGGTGGTCAGCGGGCTCTGCGACTACGACGCCGAGGCCATGGACGAGGTGGTCGCCGAGTTCTACCGCCTCAAGGCCGCCCACGAGGCCTGAGGCGGCACCGTCGAGCCACGGCTGGCCTGGCCCGTCAGGCCACCACGGTGACCGGGCAGGGCGCCAGGTCGATGACCCGGTGACTGACGCTGCCCAGCAGGGATGACTGCCACTTGCCCAGGCCACGGCGGCCCATGACCACCATCGGTGCCGCCTCGGCGTGATGCCGGGCTCGGGCAACGATGGCCTCGGGGACGCGTTTCCCCTCGCTCACCACCTCCTCGATGCCGCGCGGCACCTCGCCCAGGGCCTCCCTGGCCCACCGGAAGGCATCGCTGGACGGACTGTCATCAGCGTTTTCGGCGTCCACCGAGATGCCGTCCGGACGGCAGAAGACCAACTCCACCCGCACGTCGGCACGGCGGGCCAGCTCGCCTGCCAGGGCGGTTGCCTTCAGGCAGTGCGAGGAGCCATCCACCGGCACCAGCACATGCCCCAGACGCGCCGCGTCGGACAGTCCGGCTTCGGCATGCACGATGGTCACCGGGCAGCGGGCCCGGTGCACCACCTTGTTGCTGACGCTGCCCTGCATGAACTTGCCGACGTCACTCAGCTGGCGAGCCCCCAGCACCAGCAGGCATCCGGCATGCCGGGCTGCGTGCTCGAGGATGGCGCGGTCGGGGTGGCGAATGAAGGAGGCATCCTCGAGGAGCACCTCTTTGGGTGGCTGCGTCAGGTCCGGGTCGAGCGCCTGCCGCGCCCGGGCAAACGCCTCGGCGACCATCTCCTGGCGTCGCGCCCTGTCGTGGTCGGCCTCCGCCTGGCGGTTGGCGGGGATATCGCTGAGCTCCGCCGGGTTGAGGGGCATCACGTGCAGCAGCTGCAGTGGTGTCTCCAGCAGCCTGGCCAGCAGGCTGGCATGGCGAACCGCCGCCTGCGCCGACGCAGATCCATCCACGGGCACGATCACCAGCGAGATTGGCTCACTCATCGATAACTCCTCCCATTTCCTGATCCGCGGGCATGCAGGCACTGTAATCGACAGTCGCGACCCAGCGGTAGACCCTCGTCGGTAGTGGAACATTAACTCGGTCGCCGCTGGGCAAGGGGGTAGCCTGTGCCGTAATGTTCGGAAATTGTCTCGCCAGAGGATGACGACCCGATGATGCGTACGCTGCTATTGGAGGC
Source organism: Halomonas sp. (assembly GCF_031581305.1). Classification (GTDB taxonomy): domain Bacteria; phylum Pseudomonadota; class Gammaproteobacteria; order Pseudomonadales; family Halomonadaceae; genus Halomonas. The sequence goes on along the minus strand of NZ_JAVLBC010000006.1, from coordinate 21,477 downwards.
CGATGGCCGAGTGACAAGAGGCGGGGAGGAGCTGATCACCCGCTGGCACGACGAGGCCGGAAGCCGCATCTGGATCGACCTGCAGGGCGCGGGCCAGGCGCGCGAGCGGGAGCTACTCGAGGCCTTCGAGTGCCACCCCCTGGCCATCGACGACGCCCATCGCGAGCGCCATCCGCCCAAGATCGAGGAGTTCGAGACTCATACGTTGATCCTCTATCGCGGCATCTCCTCCTTCGACCCCGAGCTCAACTTCGCTCCCCAGCAGATCGCCTTCTTTCTCGGCGAGCGCTTCCTGATCAGCCTGCACCCCGGCCTGGCGCTGAGCATCGACCGCCTGTTGGCCCACGAGGGCGAGACGCTGCTGCGCCGTTCCCCCGAGCACGTGGCACTCAGGGTCATGTATGTCTCCGCCGGCTACTACCTGGACAGCCTGCTCGAGTTCGAGAATGCCCTCAGCGACCTGGAGGACGAGCTGTTGGAGGAAGGCAGCGACGCCCTGATGCGTCGGGTCATCGCCTACCGCTCACGGCTGGTGAAGATGCGCCGGGTGTTCCGCTATCACGTCGGCATCACCCAGGAGCTCACCGCCTACGATTACGAGCACCTGCCCCGTGACAACGAGGACACCCTGCACGCCATCAACGACGTCCACGAGCGTTTCGAGCGCCTGCACAGCCTGACCCAGATGTACTACGACATCTGCGGCGACCTGATCGATGGTTACATCTCGCTCTCCTCGCACCAGCTCAACATCACCATGCGCATCCTCACGGTGATCACCGCCATCTTCGTGCCGCTCACCTTCATCGCCGGTGTCTACGGCATGAACTTCGCGCACATGCCGGAGCTCGCCTATCGCTGGGGCTACTTCGTGGTGCTGGGAATGATGCTTACCATCGGCCTGGGCCTGCTGTGGCTGTTCCGGCGCAGGAAGTGGCTATGAGGCCGGCCACCATCGCGTCACGTTGACGCGGCGCACTTGGCTCAGGCGAGGCCAGCCTCTAGTCTCGATGGACTTTCCTTTATTCTGGCCCCGACATGCACCCACAGCGCGCCCGACTGCACAATGAGCTCCACGCCCGGCCCTCGATCTACTTCGAGGAGCCGGCGCACCTCCACCACTACGCCTTCCTCGATGGCGACGGCATCGCCGAGGACATCCTCGGCCGGGTCGCCGAGGCGGCCGGCAGGACTCCCGACAGCGAGGCGGCCCAGGAGATCCTCGAGCTGGGCGACCAGACCCTGAAATGGGAGCGCCACACCGAGTTCTTCACCCTGACCCTGCTGGTGCCGAAGCCAGCCCGGGGCGAGCCCTGGCCGTCGCCCCCACCGCTGCTGGGTGAGATCGCCACCGAGCACAGCCGAGCGCTGATCAATGCCAGCCTGATCCTGGTGGAAGCCGAGGCCACGTGGAGCGGGGACGCCGAGGCCTACGGCTTTCGCGATCCCGCCGGTTCCAGCGTGGGCGATGGCGACGCCACCGTGTGGAGCGACTTCCGGCTTACGGCCGCAGGCGTCAACCGCCTGCTGCTGGTCAATCGCGGCCTCAACGACTTTCGCCTGGGGCGCATGACCCGGCGGCTGCTGGAGATCGAGACCTACCGCATGATGGCCTCGCTGGCGCTGCCGGTGGCCAAGGAGATGAGCCTCGAACTCCGCGATCACGAGCTCCAGCTCGGCGAGCTCTCGGAGCGCAATACCGAGGACGAGGAGCCGAGCCCCCGGCCCCTGCTGACAGCCATCTCCGCGCTCTCGGCGCGGCTCGAACGCTCCGGTGCCCGCTCGCGACAGCGCTTCAGTGCCACCGAGGCCTATGCGCGGATCGTCTTCAATCGCGTCGAGGAGCTTCGCGAGGAACGCCTCGGCGACCGCCCCCGGCTGGGCACCTTCATCCTGCGCCGCTTCCGGCCGACGGTGCACTACTGCGCCGCGATCAACCAGCGCCAGGAGAGCCTGGCGGAGAGCGTGGCACGGCTCAACGACCTCTTGCGGACCCGTGCCCAGGTGGAGATCGAGGAGCAGAATTCCGAGATCCTGCAGAGCCTCAACGAGCGCACCAGCAGCCAGCTGAAGATCCAGAAGGCGGTCGAGGGGTTGTCGATCATCGTCATCAGCTACTACCTCTTCAGCCTGTTCAAGCTGGGCCTGCAGAGCCTCGACGCCCTGGGCGTGGCGATCCAGCCGACCATCGCCGCCGCCGTGCTGGGGCCGCTGGGGGTGGGCATCATCGGCCTGCTGGCCTGGCGGATCCAGCGCGTCAAGAATCACTGAGTCGGCCCATGCAGGAGCCGAGTCGGGACACTATGCTGTAGGGAGGCCCATCCGGGCCTGGGCATTCATCGCAATCCCATCGGGAGGTGCAATCATGACCACGCCCCTCATCCCCCACCGCAGACTGTCTCGTCGGCTGCTGCTCCCCCTGCTGTTCCTTGCCCCGCTGGCCATGGCCAGCGAGGCGTACGACCTGACCTTCCAGGGCGATGCCAGCTTCGGCGGCCCCCATGGCGGCCAGGCCGTCCAGGCCGCCCTGGTCGATGCCGCATCCGGCGAGGTCCTCGAGACGATGTCCGGCACGGTCTCCGCCGACGCGGACCCGGCCTTCTCCTTCGTCTTCCCCGGCGCCCTGAGCACCAGTGGCAGCTACGAGGTGCACTACTGGATCGATTCCAACTTCGGCGGCGGCAGCGAAGGCCGCTGCGACCCGAAGGGGACCGACCACCAGTGGCGCGTGGCGCTGGACGCGTCCGGCGAGGCGGTCACCCACGTGGAAAGCCACGCTCCCGGCGCGCAGTCGGACGTCTGCGCCACCTTCGAGTAAGGCCTCTCGTTCCAGGCCCGCGGATGCCGGAAGGCGACCATGCGACTGCGCGATGCCAACCGGGCCGATGCCCGGGACCTGGCCTACCTGATCAACCTGGCGGGAGAAGGGTTGCCCGAATACCTCTGGGGACAGATGGCCGAGGGCGGCCAGTTGCCCCTGGAGGTCGGCGCGGAACGTGCCGACAGGGAGGAGGGCGGCTTCAGCTACCGCCACGCCCGGGTATGCATCGACCGGGGACGGCTGGTCGGGATGATCTTCGCCTACCGCCTGCCCGAGGCCTTCGCCCCGGAGGACCTCGACGACTGTCCCGAGAGCGTCAAGCCCCTGCTGCGCCTCGAGGCCAGGGTCCCGGGCAGCTGGTACATCAACGGCATCGCCACCCTGCCGGCGGCACGCCGCAAGGGCGTCGGCCGGCTGCTGATGGCCCAGGCCGAGGCCTCGGCGATCGCCGCCGGCTGCGACCTGATGAGCCTGATCGTGGCCTCGGAGAACCGCCGCGCCCGGGCCTTCTACCGGCGCCTGGGCTTCGGCGAGGTGACCTCCCTGCCGCTGGTCCCCTGGCCCGGCTGCCCCCATGGCGGCGACTGGGTGCTGATGACCCGTCACCTGGATCGGGACTAGTGCGTCACCTGTCGGTCGCGGACCGGTCAGGTTCCCCTGCGCAGCGGGTCGAGCAGCCCGCTCAGGCCATTGTGGTCGATCTCGTGCATCAGCTGCAGCAGGCGGCCGATCTGGCCATCGGGAAAGCCCTCGCGGGCAAACCAGTTGAGGTAGGGGCCGGGCAGGTCGGCGATCAGGCAGCCCGCGTGCTTGCCGAACGGCATACGCAGGGTGACCAGTTTCTCAAGGTCTTCGGGATACACTATGCTGGCTCCATGACGGACAGACGCGACCTTACCATGCCGGAACTGGCGCTTGCCGGGCCGATCGGCGTGATCTCCGATACCCACGGGCTGCTGCGGCCCGAGGCGCTCGCCATGCTCGAGGGCTGCGACCTGATCCTGCACCTCGGCGACGTCGGGGCCCGGGACGAGGACGCCGGCATCCTCGAGGGTCTTGACGAGCTGGCGCCGGTGCACGCCGTGCGCGGCAACATCGACACCGCGGCCTGGGCCGAGCGGCGGCTGTTCAACCCCGGCGCGCCCGCATGCAGTGGGAGACACACCTTTCGAAGCCACCCGAGGAGGGCCCATGACGACCCTGGTGATCGGTGCCAACGGCCAGATCGGCCGGCAGTTCTGCGAGCTGGCGAAGGCCGCCGGCGAGCCCATCAAGGCGATGATCCGTGACACGGCCCAGCAGCCCTGGTTTGCCGAGCGCGAGATCGAGACCGTGATCGCCGACCTGGAGGGCGACTTCCGCCACGCCTTCCAGGGCTGCGATCAGGTGATCTTCACCGCCGGGTCGGGGCCGCACACCGGGTCCGACAAGACCCTGCTGATCGACCTCTACGCGGCCATCCGCGCCGTGGACATGGCCCGTGAGGAGGGCATCGAGCGCTTCCTGATGGTCAGCGCCATGCGGGCCGAGAACCCCATGGAGGCCCCCGAGAAGCTGCGCCCCTACATGGCGGCCAAGTTCGCCGCCGACGGCCACCTGCGCACCTCCGGCGTGCCCCACGTGATCCTGAAGCCCGGCCGACTCACCGACGAGGCCGCCTCCGAGCGGGTGGCCACCTCCCTGGAGGAGACCGGCGGCGAGAACCAGGTGTCGCGGGCCAACGTCGCCCACGCCCTGTTGCACCTGCTCAAGGCGCGGGAGCTGGTCGACCGCGAATTCGTGCTGCTCGACGGCGAGCGGGAGATCGGCGAGGCGCTGCGCTGAACCGGCACCGCGCCATGGCGTGGCGGCCCGTTGCCGCGGCCGGCGTCGGACTGGGCCTAGGCGGTGTCCTGCACCCGGTTACGCCCCTGGTCCTTGGCGCAGTAGAGGGCGCGATCGGCCCGCTCCATGAGGGCGTCGGCTTCCTCGTTGCCCTGCAGTTCCGCCACGCCGGCCGAGAGCGTCAGCGCTAGCCCCTCGTCGGCCACCGGCGTCGTCTCCAGACACTGGCGAAGCCGCTCCACGGCCCGACACGCGCCTTCCCGCCCCACCCCGGGCAGCAGGATCAGGAATTCCTCGCCGCCCAGGCGGATGACGCGGTCGTGCTGGCGCATCGCATCCTTCATCAGGTGGGCCACGTCGCGCAGCACGCTGTCGCCCACCGCATGGCCATGGCGGTCGTTGACCCGCTTGAAGTGATCCAGGTCGCAGGTCGCCACGCAGAGCGGTGTGCCGTAGCGGCGGCTGCGCAGGATCTCCTCCTCCAGCAGGCCCAGGCCGGCGCGACGATTGAGCAGGCCGGTCAGCTCGTCATGGTGGGCGAGGAACTCCAGGCGTTCCTCCAGGCGCTTGCGGTCGGTGATGTCCAGCACGAAGGTGACCTTCTTCACGTGGCCCTGGCCATCCAGGATGCGGGCGGCCTTGGCCAGGATGTTCATTGGCTCGCCATCCCTGCCCTGCACCTCCCACTCCTGGGTGGTCTCCAGGTCGCTGTCACCGGCAATGAAGCGCGCGTGCAGCTCGTCCAGCAGGGGGCGGTTGGCCTCGGGCACCACCAGGGTGAAGGGCTGACCGAGCAGTTCCTCCTCGCGATAGCCGTAGAACTCGCAGTAGGCAGGATTGACCATCTCGAAGCGACCCTCGGCATCGGTGACACAGATCCCGATGGGGGCGGCCTGGATCACCTTCTCCGTATTGTCGAAAGGGGCGAGGGTCAGCGTCATGTGACGGCTCCGGGGGAAGGAGGGGGAGCATCGAGCACGGCTGCCATGGGCACCTCGAGGCTCGTCGCCAGGGCATCAAGGGCCGGCCGGGCGAAGAAGTAACCCTGTTGCAGGGTGATGCCGGCCTGGAACAGCCAACGCGCTTCCTCCACCGTCTCGACGCCTTCGGCGATCAGGTTGATCTCCAGCGGTTGGGCCATGACGGTCAGCGCGTGCAACAGGGCCTGACGGCGCGGGTCCCCGTCGCAGCCCATGACCAGCTGGCGGTCCACCTTGATCTTGTCGGGTTGCTGGAAGGTCAGGGTATCCAGATTGGCATAGCCGGTGCCGAAGTCGTCCAGCGCGACGCGAAATCCCATGCGCCGATAGGCCGTGATGATGGCGTGCAGATGGGCGTGGTCCTGAATCCTCTCCGACTCGACGACCTCGAAGATCAGTCGCTTCAGTGGCCAGCCCACTCGCTGTGATACCTCCAGCGTGGCCTGGATGCACGCCTCCGGCTCGTAGACGGCATTGGGCAGGAAGTTGATCGAGAGGGCCTCCTGCATGCCCAGCGCACTGGCCTGCTCGATGGCCTTGACGCGACACGCCTGATCGAAGCGGTAGAGCAGTTCCTCGGTCACCTGGTCGAGGACCTGGCGCGCCGACTCTCCCTCGGGGCCCCTCACCAGGGCCTCATAGGCATGTACGCGACGCTGTTGCAGGTCGACAATCGGCTGGAAGGCCATGGTGAAGTCGAAGGGCAGGGCCCTTTCACAGCGGCTGCAGTGACCATTCCTGCGTGCGCAACGCCCCATGGGGCACCTCCTCGAGTGTGTCTGTCCGTGACCCATGAGGCCCAGCGAATCACCAGCTGTCATACAAGGGACACGATAATACTCATTCCGTATCACTATGGTACAAAAAAATTCTTCCCTGCCCTGCTCCATTCATGATGTCGGCGGTATCGGGGCGGAGCGCATGTCGACCCGCACGCCGTCCGACGTCTCGGACAGGCGGATCACCACATCGTCCTTGAAGCCGAACCAGGTGGTGGTGGCGGTGGCCTCGATCCGGGTGTCGTCCACCGCGGTGATCTCCCAGCCGGCGGCGCGCGCCTCGGCCTCGGCGGCCGCCAGGACATCGGGGAGGGGGGCGTCCAGCAGCAGCGGCCGGATCGCCGGGTAGGCCTCGCGCTGCTGGCGTGCGGTTGCCTCGCCGGGGTAGTCCACGGCATTGGGGGCAGCCTCGCGGGCTTCGACCAGGGCCGCGAAGGCCGGCGGATCCTCGCGAGGTCGGTGGGCTCGTCTTGCCCCGGTGCGCGGGCAGACGAGGGTCAATCCAGCACGATCAGATGATTGGGCAGTTCGTTGCGCTCGTGGGTGGCCGGCACCTGCTCCTTGAGCTGTTCGCCACAGGCCTCGATGCACTCCAGGAAACCCTGCAGGGTCTCGCCGGCCTTCACCTGTCGAGTGAAGGCCGCCACGATGGATTGCCAGGTCTCGTCGCTGATACGTGACGAGATACCCCGGTCGACCAGTATTTCCACATACCGCTCGGTCTCGGAGACGAAGATCAGCATCCCCGTTCCCCCGTCGGTATGGTGCAGGTCCTGTTCCAGGAATTGCCGCCGGGCAAGGTTGGCCGCCCGCCAATGGCGAACCGATCGCGGGATCATCCGGATGGTGATGGTGGGGAGGCGGAACACCAGTCCCAGCACGGCGAAGGTCGCCCACTGCACCAGCGTCAGCTCCCAGGCCGTCAACCAGCCTGGAAAGTAATTGACGGCGCCGGGCACTACCAGGGCCAGGAGGCCGGCCCAGAGCAGCGGGATATAGGCATAGTTGTCTGCTCGCCGGGCCAGCACGGTGACCAGCTCGGCATCGGTATCGCGCTCGACCCGATGAATCGCCTCGGCTACCTGGCGCTGCTCGTCTTCACTCAATAAAGCCATGGGGGTCGTGATCTCCGAATCCTGATTGTCGTGTCGGTGTTGCCACCGGCCGGAATGTTGGGTTACCAGCCGCCGGACGCGCCGCCGCCACCGAAGCCGCCGCCGCCGCCACCGAAACCACCCCCGCCGCCGCCGAGGCCGCCGCCACCGCGGGACCTGCCGCCAAGCGCACCGCCCAGCAACATGCCGGCCAGCAGGCCGCCACGACCGCCCCGTACCAGGGCCATGACGATGGCGAACATGATGAAGAAGAGAATCGATGCCGGTCCCTCGGGCCCCTGCTGCCGAACCTGGGTGCTGGAGGTGGCGCTGGTGTCCATGGGCTCGCCGCCGAGCACCTGGATCATCGCCTCCACGCCCTCGGTAATGCCGCGGGCATAGTCGCCCTCGCGGAAGGCCGGTGTCAGAGTCTGGTTGATGATCACCGAGGACTGGGCGTCGGTCAGTCGACCCTCGAGGCCATAGCCGACCTCGATGCGCACCTTGCGCTCATTCGGCGCGACGATCAGCAGGGCGCCGTTGTCCTCCTCTTCCTGGCCGATGCCCCAGTGGCGTCCCAACTGATAGCCATACTCCTCGATGGTGACGCCCTGCAGGTCCGGGAGGGTAGCCACCACCAGTTGCTCGGTGGTGGCCGCTTCGTGAGCCGCGAGCCGCTCGCTCAGCCGTGATTCGGTGGCCTGATCCAGCAGGTCGGCCTGGTCCACCACGCGACCGGTCAGCTCGGGAAAGTCGAGTTCCTGTGCTTCAAGTTCTTGCGCCTGAAGACCCAGGGCCGCCGTCATCAGCAGCGCCAATAGCGGAATACGTAGAAGATCGGTCATTCAAACTCCACCTGGGGGGCCTGGTCCGCGTTCTCGGTCGTGGCTTCGAAGGTCTCGCGAAGCGGCATGTCGCTGTAGAGGATGCTGTGCCACAGGCGCCCGGGGAACGTGCGGATCTCGGTATTGTAGCGCTCGACCGCGGTGATGAAGTCGCGCCGCGCCACGGCGATACGGTTTTCGGTGCCCTCCAGTTGTGACTGCAGGGTCAGGAAGTTCTGGTTCGACTTCAGGTCAGGATAGCGCTCGGACACCGCCATCAGGCGGCTCAGTGCCCCGGTGAGCTGCTGCTGGGCCTGCTCGAACTGGCGCATCTTTTCCGGGTCGTCCAGCGACTCGGCGTCGATCTGGATGGACGTGGCCTTGGCTCGCGCCTCCACCACGGCGGTCAGGGTCTCCTGCTCCTGCCGGGCGAACCCCTTGACCGTCTCGACCAGGTTGGGTACCAGGTCCGCGCGCCGCTGGTACTGGTTCTCCACCTGCGCCCAGGCCGACTTCACCTGCTCGTCATAGGTGGGGATGTTGTTGACGCCGCAGCCCGTCAGCAGCATCGCCATGATCAGCACAAGGGCAAACCGCCAGACCCGAGGGTCGGGAAGCGTGGTGTGTCTCGTCAGCATGGGGTCGGTCGTCCCTGTCATTGATTCGATGATGTACAAGGTACAGCTCAGGTTGATACGAAGGAAGCGATGCCATGCCGGCACCTCGTTCTGTAGCGAAACGGGCGGCCGCCGGGCGGTGCAAAGCGTCACGGAGTGATGGAGAATGTTGCGTCACCTGATGTTCGTCGCGCGTCTCGACAACGCTCAACGGCACCCAGCAACGAGGTCTCATGAATCCTACCATTGAACTGCTCAAGTCCCATCGCTCCATCCGCAAGTTCACCGACCAGCCGGTCTCGCGCGGGCTACTGGAGACGCTGATCGAGGCCGGGCAGGCCGCGGCCACCTCCAGCCATGTGCAGGCCTACAGTGTCATCCACGTGAAGAACCCCGAAAACCGGGAAAGGATCGCCGAGCTGGCCGGCGGCCAGGCCTACGTGGCCACCTGCGGTGCTTTCCTGATCTTCTGTGCCGACATGAAGCGTCCCACCGAGGCCGCCGAGCGCACCGGCGCGCGCGTGGTGCGCGGCATGACCGAGCAGCTGCTGGTGGCCAGCGTGGACACCGCCCTGATGGCCCAGAACGTGGCCGTCGCCGCGGAATCGGAAGGGCTGGGCATCTGCTACATCGGCGGGGTGCGCAACAATCCGCAGCAGATCAGCGACCTGCTCGAACTGCCTGACCATGTCTTCCCGGTGTTCGGCATGTGCCTGGGCTACCCGGCCCACGACCCGGACGTGAAGCCGCGCCTGCCGGTGGCGGCGATCCTCAAGGAGGATACCTACCGGGACGACCGCGAACTGGTGGAGGCCTTCGACGAGACCATGAACGCCTACTATCAGGCGCGAAAGGGCGGCAACAAGGAGAGCTCCTGGTCGCAGAATCTCTCCCCGCTGTTCGACACCAAGCTGCGCCCGCACATGCGCGAGTTCCTGGTCGAGCGCGGCTTCGAGATGAAGTGAGCCGCTACCTCAGCCGTGGATGTAGCGCAGATGGGCATCGCGACGCATGCGCAGCATGGTGATCACGTTGGTCAGGAAGATCAGGCTCTCGGCGAGGGTGCCGCCGATCGAACCGGCCAGCAGGTTGCTGATCACCCAGCACAGCGCCGCCACGGCCAGGGCGGCGCGCATGGCGATCCCGCGCAGCATGAACATGCCCCAGGTGCCCAGCAGGCCCGCCGTCAGGGCGGGGATGTCCCGCGGGCCACTCCAGGTCAGCGCCGCCACGGCCAGGGTGGCGGCCAGCATCACCAGCATGAGCGCGCGGTGACGGGGGAAGCGGCGCACCAGGGCGATGCGCAGCACGATCAGCGCCGAGATACCCGCGGCCACCCAGCTCTCGAACAGGGCGAACTGCGCCGCAAAGGCCACGTTGGCGAACAGCAGCAGCACGAACAGCCTGTCGTCGCGCTTGCTGGCAAATCCCACGAGGCACAGCGCCAGGGCCACCAGGCTGACGCCCTGGCCCAGCAGCCATCTCAGGCCAATCTCTTCCATGGGATATCCGCTGTCGAGGTGGAGAAGGAGGAAAACCGCGCCATGCTAGCACGCCTGCCCAGGTGAGATAGGGGGAGCTCCCCGTCGAGCGAGCCTCCACATGGCGTCCATTCCCGTGATGGCCAGCTTCTCGATCAGTCGGACGAAGGCCGCCTCGTCGATGGCGTTCTCGTTCATGGGCGTCAACGGAAAGCCCCTCGGGCCGGCGACCCTGACGGCCTCCTCGTGCGGCATGCTGGCGAAGGGCTTGCTCGAGTGTATGCCACGGCGGAGACTCGTCACAGCGCCTTCGAACGGTGCACCAGCGTATCACCGCCAACCCATGGAGGGCTGTTTGCATGGCGAGCCAAGCCGACCCCGACCTGGCCCCGCGCCTGCGCGAGTTGCTGAGAGGCCTGCCCGACGAGCAGCTGCCGATCACCTACCAGCAGGCTGCCGAGGCGCTGGGCCTTGCGCCGCCGCGCACCATTCAGCGCGTCGCCCTGGCGCTGGAGGCGCTGATGCGCGAGGACGTCGCCGCCGGCCGGCCGATGATCGCCGCCCTGGTGGTCAGCCGACGCGGCGACCTGCCCCGGCAGGGCTTCTTCGAGCTGGCCGTGGCGCTTGGCCGCTTTCCCGCCGACCCGGCAGGCCACGCGGGGGCCTATCGGCAGGAGCTCCGGCAGGTGCGGGCGGGGCGGTCAGGATAAGGCGAAGAGAGTGGGGCCAGGTGCCCTGACGGTTTCGGCAGGGGGGCAGCCCGCCATCGAGGATGAGATCAGGCGGCCCTCCCATCGGCGGCGTCACCTCGCGCCTTGAGTAACCAGGCACCCAGCCCGGCGACCACGAGGCCCGACGTGGCGAAAAGCATGAAGGCGGTGACATGGCCTTCGGCCCCGACCAGCAGGCCGGCCAGCGGCGAGCCGGCGACCTGGCCGACTGAAGTGGCGAGCAGCGGCAGCACCGGGGCAAAGGAGGGTGCCTCGACCATGATCTGGGTGCTCCTGACCAGGTAGAAGCCGCTGAGCGTCATGTACCCGGCACCGAACAGGGCCGCCGATGCCAGCGCCAGGGCGAAGTTGCCGGGATCGAGGGCCAGCAGCGCGAGGCTGGCAGACATCACCACGAGGCCGACCACATGGCTGGGAGACGGCCCGAGGCGCGCGATGAGGTCACCGGCACCGGCGCCCGCCAACCCCCCGACGCCCACGGCCAGCCACATCCAGGCGGTCTGGCTCGGCGCGAGCCCCCCGGCATTGATCACCGCATCGGGGGCAAACACCCAGTAGGCCGCGCTCACGCCCCCCATGCCGACGGCCAGGCCGCTCAGCCGGGCGATCCCGAACCACTGCGATCGGCTCGCCGACAGGGCGACCGGGCGAGGCTGCGACGATGACGGGCGTTGGCCATCCCGCGGCAGGTAGCACAGGGCCGCCAGGGTGCCCAGGACCGCCAGGGCGGCGAACCCGAGATAGGCGCTGCGCCAGGCCTCCGCCCAGATCAGCACCGCCGGCATGGCAATCGCGATCCCCAGGCTGGTGCCCGCATTGATGGTGGCGTTGACCCGCCCGCGCATCACCCAGGACGGCACGACCCGATGCACCGCCTCCGCCATCACCGGCGATGACAGCCCGGTGCTGATGCCGCAGATCAGCACGCCGGCGGCCAGCAGCCACGATGACGGCGCCAGGGCGATCGTCACGAGCCCGATCACCGCCAGACCGGCGGCCGCGACCCCCGTGCGGCGAACGCCGAGGTGGCGTATCACCCAGGTGGCGGCGAGGATGGCGAAGACGAAGCTCAGGAACGGCAGGGCGCCGATCACCCCCGCCATGGTCGGGGTGATCGTCAGCTCGTCGCGCATCGCGGGCAGGAAGAGACCGAACACGAAGCGGGCCAGGCCGTAGGTGATGGCGATGACCCCGCTGCCGAGGGCGGCCATGCCAAGGGGGGAGAGCGGCTTCATCGGGTCTCGCTCCGAGCGGTGGCGAGCAGGGTGTCGACCACCGCGCGCGTGTCGGCCTGGGCCGTCCGGGCGCCCAGCAGGGCGACCGCCGTATTGCTGCCTTCAAGCACCAGAAAGATGCGTCGTGCCAGGCCGGCGTGGTGGTCCAGCCCGTCGCGGGCCACGGCGGCTTCCAGGCGGGCCAGCAGGTCGGTTTTCGCGGACGCTGCCAGGGCGTGGATCTCGGGGCTGTGCTCCTCGAACTCCCCCATCGCCTGGGCCATGATGCAGCCATGCTGGCTGTAGCGTTCCAGCCAGTCGCCGTGCGCATCGACCAGGGCGAGGGTCATCTGGCCCGGCGCGGCGGAGGCCACTGCCGCATCGAGGTGGGCGATGAAGCGCTCATGGCGGGCCGCCAGCACGGCCGCCACCAGGGCTTCCTTGGAGGCGAAGTGGTTGTAGAGCGTCATGCGTACGACCCCGGCGGCCGCCACGATGCGGTCGATCCCGGTGGCGTGGAAGCCCTGCTCGTAGAAGAGGCGCTCGGCCGTGGCGAGCAGCTGGTCGCGCTTGGAGGCTGGCATCGAGGGAGGTTCCTGTATAGACCGATCTATCTAAATGTGGGCGCATCTAAATACAGGGCACCGGTGCTGTCAAGCGAAGTTTCAGCCCCCGCTATCGGGCAGGTTCCGGATGAACAGCTTACCGGGAGATCCCACCCGGCGGCGCGCAACCCACGGGCGGCTCAGTCGTTCGCCGGTAGCGCCAGCAGCAGCGGTGAGCCGACCAGGCCCTCGGACAGGCGGGTCGTGAGCACCTCCAGGATGGCGTCATGCTCGCCCGCCAGGCGTGTGGTGGTGACGTGCAGGCCGGGCGATTGCGCCATGGCCTGCGCGCAGATCGCCGCAATGTCGCCGCCTTGCCCGGCGTGGCGACCCGGGGAGAGGAACAGCATGGCCAGGATGACCTCGCTGTCGGCCATGGCCGGAGAGGCCAGCAGGTCTTCCAGCAGTGGCTCGTTGAAGCGGTAGGCCTCGCCCTCGCGGCGCTCCATGGAGGCAAAGGTGACGCAGCTGGCCTCCTCGTTCAGCAGCACGCTGAGCTGGCCAGCCAGATAGTTGCGCACCGCGGTGACCTCGGGGATCGGGCTGCCGTGATCGACCAGCACCACCTTCGGCGGCGAGGGGCCTTCCATCCGCTCGCGCACGTTGTCGGCCAGCAGCTGCGCCAGGCGCAGGTCCGGCGGCGCCTGGGTGTCGACCAGCGGCAGCGCCACCCTGATGCTCAGCTGGGGGTGATGGGCCTGCACCTCGGCCAGCCGCTCGGGGAGGTAGCGGGTCAACGCCTGACTGGGGCCGAAGAAGAAGGGCAGAATCACCAGCTCGGTCGCGCCCTGCACCGCCAGCTGTTCGGCCAGTGGCCCCAGCGACACCGCCTTGCGACCCTCCAGCTCCTCCGCGGGGATCTTGTACGAGTGCAGCAGGGAGGTGGCTTCGACCTCGTGGCCAGTGGTCTGGCTCAAGGCCTGGGCCAGGCGGCGCAGGTTGAGCGTGGCCTGGGGGCGCAGGGAGCCGTTATCGACGAGCAGGATCTTTCGCATGACGGCCTCCTGGCTGGCACGAGATACGGGGGATGGCGCAGGTGACGCCACGGGCCATCACGCTACCGGGCGGGCTTCACGGTCAAGCGACTCGCCCGCAGCGAGCCGATCTCCTGTTCCCGGACACGGGGCAGTTGATGGCAGCCCAGCCGAAACACCCCACGCAGCAGCGTATCACTGCCGACCGAGAGATTGCTCGTGGCGACGATCAGGCGCAGGCGCCGGCGCGAGATCTTGACCTGCTCCCCCGCGGTGTAGCCCGGATGGTCGGCAATCTTTCGCAGCGTGGCGAGCGCCATGCCGATCGACCAGCTGCAGAATCGCCGAATGCCGACCTCGGAGGCCGGAATGCGCAGCGTGTATGCCTGCGCCAGCCGCAGATGATGATGGGCGATGGCCACCAGAAAGCGGATGCCGTCACGATAGCCCGGGTGATCCTGCCAGTCATCCGTCTGCACCAGATCGATGCCACGCGCCGCGAAGACGTCACGCGGCAGCCAGCATATCCCCCGCTGGCGATCGTCCCAGACGTCCTTCAGGATGTTGGTCATCTGCAGCCCCTGACCGAAGGCCACCGACAGCTGGCGCAACTCCTCCTGCTGCTCGCGGATCCGCGGGTGGGTGTCGGCGAACAGGCGGGTCAGCATTTCCCCGACGCAGCCGGCCACCACGTAACAGTAGTCACGCAGGCAGCCACTGTCCGGCAGGCCATACGGGTTCTTCAGGCGTTCGAAGCCGGCCATGCCATGGCACATGGTGGTGACGCAGTCGCGCAATGCCGCCTGCTGAGCAACCGGCAGTTCGCCGAAGGCGCGCAGCACGCCGGGCGTCTCGGCGATCAGCTCGCGTTCCAGCGGGTCTTGCACCAGGCCGGTGCCGAGCAACGCCTCGGAGAACTCGCGGGCAGCGGCGGCATCAGCCAGGCCTGCCAGCAGGCACCGGTAGTGGGCATCCTTCTCGTCGGGCGCCATCTCGGTGCTGTCTTCCACCGTGTCGGCAATACGACACAGGAGATAGGCATTGGTGATCGCCGGGCGCAGGGACGCCGGCAATTGCGGAATGGTCAGCGCGAACGTGCGGGAGACCCCCGGCAGCAGCCGGTCCTGGAGGGCGAGCGAGGCAGGACTCATGCCGGCAACCGCCCATCGAGCAGGCATTTCCCGGCCAGGGTGGCGCCGTCATGGTCGTTCGATTCGGTGTGGATGCGATAACTCATGCCGGCATTATCACCGATTTCGGGGGCCGGTAGGGAGACCGGCCACAGGATAAAGGCGCCATCGGCAGCCTCTCGACGTGAACCGCCATGCGCGGCGGAGGGGATCAACGGGCGGCAGCTGTCACGCGTCGCTCTCGTTGCCGATCGTCTGGATGACCTCGAACCCCTCGAACGTCGGCGGGCCCAGGTACAGCCCTTCGCGCCGGCTCTGGCCGGCATTGGCGTGCGCCGCGCGAAATGCCTCGGAGTGCGTCCAGGCCTCGAAGTCCTCCCGCGAGCGCCAGACGGTGTGGGAGGCGTAGAGCACGTGGTCCTCCTTCTCGGGGCCGCGCAGCATGTGGAACTCGACGAAACCGGGCAGGCCCTGCAGATGCGTTTCCCGCTCCAGCCACATCTGCTCGAACTCTTCCCTTCTCTCGGGATTGACCTGAAAACGGTTCATGGCGATGTACAAGGCGTTGGCTCCCAGGGTGGGTGGATGCTGCGGTGACGATGACATCCTGCCCTCGGCGAGGCAAGCTGGCAGAAGGGTCACGTCGAGGGAGAGCATCCTATGCAGACCATCGGGCTGATTGGCGGCATGAGCTGGGAGTCCACCCAGACCTATTACCGCCTGATCAATCAACTGGTGAAAGAGCGGCTGGGCGGCCTGCACTCGGCCCGCTTGGTGCTCTACAGCGTCGACTTCGCCGAGATCGAGGCCCTGCAGCAGCGCGGCGACTGGGTGGCTGCCGGCGAGATACTCGGCTCGGCCGCCCACTCGCTCGAGGTCGCCGGGGGAGACTTCCTGGTGCTCTGCACCAACACCATGCACAAGGTCGCGCCGTATATCGAGCGCGCGGTGTCGGTGCCCCTGCTGCATATCGCCGACGCCACGGCCGAGACGTTGATCGCCGACGGCGTGACCCGCGTGGGGCTGCTGGGCACCCGCTTCACCATGGAGCAGCGGTTCTACCGAGAGAGGCTCGAGGCGTACGGCATCAAGGTGCTGGTGCCCGATGAGACGCAGCGGGAGGTGATACACGACGTCATCTATCAGGAACTCTGCCAGGGCGTGACCATGCCGGCATCGAAAGCCGCCTTTCTCGAGGTGGTGGATGTCCTGGCCGGGCGGGGGGCCCAGGGCGTCATCCTGGGCTGTACTGAGATCGGGCTGTTGATCCAGGCGGGCGATACCGACATTCCGCTCTTTGATACCACGGCCATCCATGCCGAGCAGGCAGTGCGCCGCGCGCTGGAGCCGGGCTGATCCCTCAAGTGGCGCCCCGTCGCGGCCCTGCAACGGCCGGAAGAGGCGCTGGGCGGGTCACTTGAAGCGGGAGCGGGCCGACTTGATCGCTTCGCTCAGGGAGTCCCAGGCGCGCTCTGCGCCGGCCCGGATGTCGTCCCAGGCGTCGTCGCTGGAGTGGCGCAGCTCCTCGAGCTTCTTGCGCATCTCCTCGCGCCTGGCCTCGAGCCGGTCGATCTCCTCCTCCCGGTCGATGCGTGCATCGGCCTCGGCGCTCCGGGCACGGGCCTTCAGCTTGTCCACCTCGGCCTGCAGCTCATCGAGCTTGGCGCGCAGCTTCTGTTCGTAGGCTTCCCTGTTGCTCATAAGGGCACTCCTTTCCGGTTTCCGGTTCATGTCACCTTGAAGATAGCCTGTTCGCGAGCGGACAGGGCATTTGTTCAAGGGTGGCATACTTGGCATCCCGGCCGCGATCAGCCAAGCTGTCGAGGACTCCTTGACTTACAGGATGCTTACACTGTGTCAGGTCAACCAGTGCGCCCGCCGGATCTGGCCTCGGCCGCATCTGTGCCGATCGATACCGCGGACTGCCTGGCGGCGCTCAACCGTGGTGGCAGCACCCTGATGAGGGCGGACCATTGGGCAGAGGGCGTCGACCGGTTACTGGCGGAGATTGGTCTCGTCACCGGGGCGAGCCGTGTCTGGATCTTCCAGCTACTGGAGGTGCAGTCCGATGCCGTGGTCCAGGACTATGTCTTCGAGTGGGCGCCATCGGAGCACTATCGACAGCTCAACCAGAACCGGTTTCGCTTCTTTTCCTCATCGCTCGAGGATCCCGCCTATCGTCGTCTGGTGGAGGAGCGTCAGGCGGGGGTGTCTCATGACTTCTGTATCCCTGTCATGCCAGAAGGGCCGCTGCGGAGCGATCTCGAGGGCCAGGCGATTCAGTCCATGGCCACGGTGCCCATCTTCGTCAACGGTCATTGGTGGGGCACTCTGGGCATCGATGACTGTGAGCGTCCCGTCAGTTGGCGGGGGCCGGGTCTCGACCTGCTCGAGGCCGCCGGCCAACTGATCGCGGCAGCCCTTTACCGCTACCAACTGAACCATCGCTCCCGCCAGATCGAACTGTTCCACAAGGTCGCCGACTGTGGCGTCTGGGAAATCAGCCTTCGCAACGGGTGGGTCTGGTGTTCCCAGGCGCTCAAGACGGTACTGGGCTACCCCGAGACGTATCCGCGGGTGCCCTTGCGACGCCTGCTCGCTCGTCTGCACCCCGACGATCGCGCTGCGCTGCGGGCACGTTTGAGGGCCCTCTGGCGCGTTGCCGAGTCTACCCAGTTCCGCCTGGATACGCGGCTGAGGCTGGCCGACCGGTCGTGGATCTGGCACGAGATCATCGGCGAGATCCAGTGCAACGAGTCGGGGCAGCCGATCGCCATCGCCGGACTGGTGCTCGATATCAGCCGGCGCAAGCAGGATGAGGAGCAGGCACTCGCCGCGTCTCAGCTCGACGCCCTGACCGGTGCCCTCAACCGGCGCGGCATGGCCCAGCACCTCGAGACGATCGGCCCGGCGACGGGACTCCGCCACCTCATCCTCCTCGATATCGACCATTTCAAGCAGGTCAACGACACCCATGGGCATCTGGTCGGCGATGCGCTGCTGCGCATGATGGTGGAGCGGCTCCGCCACGAGCTTCGCCCGGATGACGGTCTGGTGCGCCTGGGCGGCGAGGAGTTTGCCGTCCTGACCGCCGGTATGCAGGATGACCAGGCCCTGGCACTGGCCGAGCGCCTGCGACGGCGCATCGCCGCTGACCCCTTCCTGGTGGAAAGGACGGAAGACGAGCCGCCGCTCAAGGTGGCGGTGTCGGTCAGCCTCGGGGTTGCCCGCCAGGGTGATGACGTCAGCCAGGACCCCAACCAGCTGATGGCCCACGCCGACCAGGCGCTCTATGCCGCCAAGCACGGAGGTCGCAACTGCGTGCTGTTTTACCGAGAGGCGATTGCGCCCGGCGCTGTGAATCTCGATGCCGAATAGACCCGCCTGCTTCGGGGGGACCGATCGCCTCCAAGCCAGAGCTGGCCCCTCGATCCAACCGCTTATGGGACCCATTATCCTTTGGTGCTAGGCTGAATCCCAGAACAACATAACCACACAGCCCATACGCAAAGGATGACCCCATGGCAACGGACTCTGCCGACTCACTCATTCAATGGCGCAACCCGGTGATTGCCTCGGTGCTCCACGAAATGGGGCTGGCGGAAACCAAGGGCAGCGGCATCCGCGTCATGTGCCGGCTGATGGAGGAAGCCGAGCTTTCGCCACCCAGCTTCGATTCGGACCGTCACAACGATCAGTTCGCCGCCACCTACCTGTTCCACCACTTTCTGAGCGAGGCTGGCTGGGGCAGTTCCGGCACCTGGGGCTGGGTGAGGACGAACAGCGCGCCCTGATCTTCCTCCGCGAGACCGGCCGGGTCACCAACTCCGATTATCGCGACCTGAACCGAGTCGATACCCTGGCTGCCAGCCAGCGCCTGGCGCACCTGCGGGACCTGGGGCTCGTCGCGCAGTTGCCGCGAGGGCCGGCGACGTACTACGTGCCGGGCGGGCGGCTCGAGCCGTTGGCTGAGGAGGGGGGAGGCGACCTCTTCACCCCTTTATCTACGCAGTCGGGGGCTTATCTAGGGAGTCAGGCGGCTTATCACAGGAGCCCGGGCCCTTATCGCAGGAGTCTGGAGGCTTATCACAGGAGTCCGCGAGCTTATCACAGGAGTCCGCGAGCTTATCGCAGGAGTCCCGCGAGCAACTCTTGGCCGAATTGCCGCAGGCCCTTCGAACCGAGCTGGAACGAATCGGTCAACGCAGCCGCGATCCGAAACAGATACCACGTCTCATCAAGGCACTGTGCGCTATGAGGCCTTACGGAGCCCGTGATCTGGCGATACTCCTGAAGCGCCGGCAGGACGATCTGCGACCCGGCCTGCGGCACCGGCGGCTTCTTCCTTGCCGCCTATGATTACATCAAGGACCACCACATGGCGGAGATGACCGCCGAGGAGAAGCAGGCGCTCAAGCACCAGACCTTCTACGGCAACGAGATCGTCCCCGGCGCGCGGCGCATGTGCCTGATGAACCTCTTCCTGCACAACATCGGCGACATCAGCGATGACCCCACCATTTCGCCCACCGACGCGCTGCTGACGGAGAATCCCCGGCGGCACGACTACGTGCTGGCCAATCCGCCCTTCGGCAAGAAGAGCACGCTCACCATCACCAACGAGGCTGGCGAGCAGGAGCGGGAGGAGTTCGAATACAACCGCCAGGACTTCTGGGCCACCACCTCCAACAAGCAGCTCAACTTCGTCCAGCACATCCGCACGCTGCTGAAGGAAAACGGCCAGGCCGCCGTGGTGGTACCGGACAACGTGCTGTTCGAGGGCGGGGCGGGCGAGACGGTGCGACGCAAGCTGATGGAAACCACCGAACTACACACCATCCTGCGCCTGCCCACGGGCATCTTCTACGCCCACGGCGTGAAGGCCAACGTGCTGTTCTTCGATGGCCGTCCCGGCCGCGCCGAACCCTGGACGGACGCGGTCTGGTTCTACGACTACCGCACCAACGTCCACCACACCCTGAAGAAGAAGCCGCTGCGCGACGAGCATCTGCGCGAGTTCGTCGAGTGCTACAAGCCGGGCGAGCGCCACCAGCGCGAAGAGACCTGGAGCGAGGA